>NZ_CP114065.1:4566717-4871165 GCF_027627575.1 Kribbella sp. CA-293567 | reverse complement strand
GGCCGCTGCCTGCTCCGGGGTGGCTCAGCCGGTGGTGAAGCGGCTGTCGGTGTCGAGACCGGCGGCCTTCCACTCCGAGGCGCTGAACCACTGGCCGAACTTCTGGAACCGGTCCGCGCTCAGGCTGTCGAGCACGTAGGTGTTGCCCTTCAGGACGACCTCGCCGGTCGGGATCGCGGCGCCCGAGTTCTGCACCATGCCGGTCGAGGTGGTGCCGCCGCGCATGGTCACCTTGTTGCCGGTGACGGTCACGTCGCGCAGCAGGTTCAGGCCCCACGGTCCGTTGCCACGGGTCCGCGACTGGATCGAGATGCCGTTGACGTTGCCGGACAGCGTGTTGTTGCGGACCGTCACGTTCACCGAGGTGTTGACGTTGATCCCGCCGCCGTCCCACAGCGACCGGCCCGAGCCACGCCCGGTCCCGAGGCCGTTGCCGGTGATCGTGTTGTTCTCGATCACGCCGTTGCGGCCGATCTCGTAGCGGATGCCGTCGGCGGCGTTGCCGACGATCTGGTTGTCGCTGAACACCCGGCCGTCGTCGTAGGCGTCGCTCCACAGACCGACGCCGAGGTTCTGCTTGATCAGGTTGCCCGAGACCGAGCCGTTGGTGGACCAGGTGGTCTTGATGCCACCGGACTCCCAGTCGGCGATCCAGAACCCGTCGGTGTTGTTGTTGCTGACCTGGTTGCCGACGATCTTGCCGTTGGTGGTGCTGTACTGACCGACGCCGAGCTGGCCGTTGTACTGGATCAGGTTGCGGTCCAGGGTCGCGCCGTCGGCGTTGACCAGCATCGCGCCGACCGCGTGGTTCCAGCGGATGTCGTTGGCGAACACCCGCCAGCCGCTGCCGAGCACCACCGCGCCGGCCTGCGGCACGCTGGCGAAGTGCTCGACCGTCAGGCCGACCACCGCGACGTTGGTCGCGTTCGACTGGATCGCGGTCGCCGTCTTGGACATCTCCACCGACCGGCCCGCCGGGTTGTCGCCCAGGTAGACGGCGTTGCCCGCGTAGTCGGCGTAGAAGGTGCCCGGCGCGACCTGATCGCGGGCCTTGACCCGCAACAGGTGCTTGCCGTTCAGGAACACCTGCTCACGCAGGTGGCAGATGTTGGCCGCGTTGTCCTCGCACTGCCCGGTCATCCCGTACGCCGCCGGCAGCACGCCCCGCGTCACCCAGTCGCCGTTGTCGGCGGTCCAGGCGGTCAGCGGGACCGAGCCGGTCAGCACCGCGCCCGCGTCGCTGCCCAGCGTCGTGTTCGCCTTCGGCTTCAGCGTGCGGTTGATCCGGTGCACACCGGCGGTGAAGCAGAACGTCGTACCGACCGCGGCCTTGTCGATCACGTCGGCGGCGTTCTGGCTGGTGCTGATCGTGGTGCCCTTGCACTCCGGTGCCAGCGAGGGGCCGGCCGGGAACGTGCCGGGAGCCGGCGTCGTCGGCTGCGGCGTACTGGTCGGCGGTGGTGTCGGGGTGGGCGTAGGCGTGGGCGTGGGGGTGACCGTCGGCTTGACGGTCGGGGAAGCGGTCGGCTTCGTGGGGCTCGCGGTAGCCGTCGGGGCGGGCGTGGTGGGCACGCTGACGGTCGGTCGCGGAGTATGTCGGGGCCACGGCTTGCGTGGCTGGTCTCCCGGCAGGATGCCGGTCTTCTCCTCGCCGAACGCCGAGGCCATGTTGGTCCGCGTTCCGGCCACGATCCCCGTAATGGCGACCGCACCGGCTGCCGCGACGCAGATGATGGTCACTGACTTCTTCACTGACGACCCTCCGGGGGTTGGGTACTTGTCTTTCTTTGCACCCCCCTGGTGCGGCCTTCCCCAGAAGACTACTACTTGCCGTAGTCGTGGCACCACGCAAAATGGTTGCGTGGGCCCCCCAATGCCGACCAGGCCTCCCTGCGAGCAGGGGAAATCGGCATTCTTCCGAGTCAGTTGCCCCAGGCGTGTTCGAACCTGTTGCTGGGTGCATCAATTGCGCTGGGTGATGGAAACTGCGCTCCGTGATGCTTGCCCGGGGCATCGGGCTCGGGAGTTCAGGACGGGCTCAGCCCGTCTGGCTCAGCTCGTATGGAACGTCCCAGCGGTGTCGAGACCCGCGCTGCGCCAGCCGGTGGCGGTCAGCTTGGTGCCGAACTTGGCGAACCGCTGCGCGGCCAGCTTGTCCAGCAGGTAGCGGTTGCCGCTGAAGGTCAGCTGGCCCGCCGGTACCTCGGCGCCGGAGTTCTGCACCATGCCGGTCGCCTGGGTGCCGCCCGTCATCCCGATCGTGTTGCCGGTGACGTGCACGTTGCGGAGCAGGTAGCGGCCCCACGGGCCGTCGCCGCGGGTCCGGGACTGGATCGAGACGCCGTTGACGTTGCCGGAGACGGTGTTGTTGCGGATCGTCACGTTCACCGAGGTGTTCACGTTGATCCCGCCGCCGTCCCACAGCGACGTACCGGAGCCGCGGCCGGTACCGAAGCCGTTACCGGTGATCGTGTTGTTCTCGATCACGCCGTTGCGGCTGATCTCGTAGCGGATCCCGTCGGCCGCGTTGCCGATGATCTTGTTCGAGCTGATCACCCGGCCGTCGTCGGCGACGTCGGCCCACATCCCGACGCCCTTGTTCGAGCGGATCAGGTTGCCGCTGACGGTGCCCGAGGAGCGGGTCGACTTCATCCCGCCGGACTCCCAGTCGGCGATCCAGAACCCGTCGGTGTTGTTGTGGGTGATCACGTTGCGGGTCACGTTCGCCTTCAGCGAGCTGTACTGCCCCAGACCGAGCTGGCCGTTGTGGTGCACCAGGTTGCGATCGACCCGGCCGTTGTTCGCCTTCACCAGCATCAGGCCGACCGACTTGTTCCAGCGGACCTCGTTCGCCTTCACGGTCCAGCCGGGGCCGGAGACCAGCGCGCCGGCCTGGGCCGGGCTGGCGAAGTGCTCGATGGTCAGGCCGCGCACGGTCACGCCGGGCTGGTTCGACTCGATGGCGGTCGCCGTCTTCGACATCTCGGCCGCTTGGCCGGCCGGGTTGCTGCCGAGGTAGATCGCGTTGGCCGCGTAGTCGGCGTAGAAGGTGCCGGCCTTGACCGCGGCCAGCGAGGCGACCCGGGTCAGGTGGGTGCCGCCGAGGAAGACCTGCTCCCGCAGATGGCAGATGTTCGCCTTGTTGTCCTCGCACTGCCCGCTCTTCCCGTACGCCGCCGGCAGCGCGCCGCGAGTGACCCAGCGGGTCCCCGACTTGGCCCAGCCGGTGAGCGGCACGGAGCCGGTCAGCACCGCCCGGGACGAGCTGGCGATCGTCATGTTCGCCTTCGGCCGGATCGTCTGGCTGATCCGGTGCACGCCCGAGGCGAAGCACACGGTCGCACCGGCCGGCTGGGAGTTCACCACGGCCTGGGCGTTCTGGCCCGGCTTGATCACGGTGCCGCTGCACGGCCCGGCGACGCCAGGACCGGCGGCGGTCTCGCCGACGACCGGCTCGGCCGGAGCCGGTGGGGCCGGCGGCGCGGTCTTTGCCGGCTCGGTTTCGGTCGGCTTGCTGGTGGTCGGCTTCTTGGTCGGCGCGGCGGTCTTCGACGGAGCCACCGTCGGCGGCTTCTTCGAGACGGTGCCAGGGGCCTGTGCCGGTTTCGCGGTCGGGTGTTTCGAGGGAAGGACCGCTGGTCCCGCTGGGCCGAACTGGGCGGTGTCGCGTGACTTCTCGGCCGATGCCGCGTTCTTTTGATGAGAGATGACGGGGTAGGCGACTGTAACGGTTGCCAGCGCCACGGCGATAAGGGCGACGAACAGCACCCTTGTCGACTTAATCCTGCTCAAAGCACCCTCCGGGTGTCTCGGCGCGCGGTCGTGCATCCCCAGGTGCGGCCTGTCAAATACCTGTTGTCACCACCACGAGACTTAAGGTGGTGCCATGCGGGTCGCTATGTTGCACAACCGTTACCGTTCGGGTCAACCCAGTGGCGAGAACACGGTGGTCGATCAAACAACTGATTTTTTGCGTACATCAGGACATGTTGTTGAGCTTTACGCACAGCACAGCGACGACATTGCGCAAATGAGCCGAAAAGATCGCGCGCTGTTACCGTTTCGCTCCGTATGGTCATTCACCGATGAGCGCGATTTAACATTCCGATTGCAGTCGGCGCGTCCGGACATCGTGCATGTGCACAACACGTTCCCGCTCTTCAGTCCGTCGGTACTGCGCGCCGCGGCCCGCCAGAACCTTCCGGTGGTGGCCACGCTCCACAATTTCCGGCTGATGTGCGCCAACGGTGTGCTCCAGCGCGACGGTGGTCCGTGCGAGTCCTGTATCGGCAAGATCCCGTGGCGCGGCGCGGTCCACGGCTGCTATCGCGATTCGAAGGTGCAGAGCCTGCCGCTGGTGGCCGGCATCACCGTGCACAGGACACTGAACACCTGGCAGCGCTACGTCACCACCTTGATCGCGCCCTCGGAGTTCGTCCGCTCCCGGTACGTCGCGGGCGGCTTCGACCCGGACCGGATCGTCGTGAAGCCGCATGCGGTCGCCCACTCGGGCGCTGTCCGCGAAGGCGCGGGGGAGGCCGTCGTCTTTCTCGGGCGGCTGACCGAGGAGAAGGGCTTCGCTGATCTGCTCAGCGCCTGGGACGCGTCGCTCGGGCAGCTGGTGGTGGTCGGCGACGGCCCGCTGAGGGCGGAGGCGGACGAGCGAGCGCGCCGCGATCCCTCGGTCAGGGTGCTCGGCGCGCTGCCGTGGATGGAGTGCATGGAGGTGCTGCGGTCCGCCTCCGCGCTCGTCGTACCGGCCCGGTCGTACGAGACGTTCGGTCTGGTGGTGATCGAGGCGTTCGCGCACGGAGTACCGGTGGTGGCGTCCAGGATCGGAGCGCTGGAGGAGCTGGTGGACGACGGGGAGACCGGCGCGCTGGTCTCCCCGGGCGACACCGAGGCACTCCGAAAGGCCCTGGGAGTGCTGGTCGAGCCGGCGACTTCGATAGCCTTCGGGCAACGAGCACGCCAGGTGTATCTCGACCGCTTCACTCCGGAGCGCGATCTGGCGGCCACGGAGAGGATCTACACCGATGCGATCGCCCGGCACGCGGCCGACCGGAACGGCGCGCGCGGCCAGCCACGCGATGGAGCGAGTAGCTAGGCGAGTGGCGATTACGCGGTGTAAGGTCAGCGTGGGCGTGGGGGGTCACGTCGCTCACTGGTGGGACCCGGTTGTCGGGATGTTCACCAGGAGTTCGTTGTTCAACTCGCCCGGGGGGCGACGGGGCAGGGTCCGGAAGGGCTCAGTGGGGGAGCACAAGGTGCCGCAACGCATCGGCTATCTGAGCGGGGTCTTCGACCTGTTCCACGTCGGTCATCTCGACGTGCTGGAGCGGGCCAAGGAGCAGTGTGACCACCTGGTGGTCGGCGTACTGACCGACGACTGGGCCGTCGACGCCTGGGGCGCCCGGCCGTTCGTGCCGATCGTCGAGCGGGCACAGATCATCGAGCAGCTGCGCTGTGTCGACGAGGTGGTCGTGGTGGACGGTGACGAGGCCCGGTGGCTGATGGGTCAGCTCGGTGTCACCACCGTCTTCGCCGCCGACGGCACCGACGGCGTTCTGGGTCCGGACGAGTTCGGCGACGTTCCGGCCGAGTCGATCAGCGTCCTGGTGTCCCGCCGCGGTTCCCGTAGCCAGATCCTGCGTGCCGCCATCGACCAGCGGCAGTCGCGCAGCTCGGTCGCATGAGCGGGCGCTCCATCGGCGACGTGGTCGCCGAGCTGTCGCGCGCGCAGAAGCCTTCGGCAGGCACTCCGGCGTACTCGCGGTTCGTCAACCGGCGCATCGGCCGGTATCTGGCCGCAGGTGCCTTCCTGGCCGGCCGGACGCCGAACCAGATCAGCCTGACCAGCGGCTTCTGCTCGCTGGTCGGCATCGTCCTGATCGCCACCGTCGAGCCGAGCCTGCCGCTCGCGCTGGCGGTCACGGCGCTGCTGGTGCTCGGCTACGCGTTCGACTCCGCCGACGGGCAGCTGGCCCGGTTGCGCGGCGGCGGCTCGCCGCTGGGCGAGTGGCTCGACCACATGATCGACTGCGTCAAGATCGCCCTGCTGCACAGCGCCGTACTGATCTCGCTCTACCGGTTCGATGCCTTTAGCAACGAGTTGGTCCTGCTGGTGCCGCTCGCCTACCTGTGCGTGTCCGCGGTGATGTTCTTCGGGCTGATCCTGATCGACCAGTTGCGCCGCCGGCACGGCGCCAGCACGGCGAACGTGCGCGGCGACTCGGTGCTGAAGTCGTTGCTGATAGCACCGACCGACTACGGCGTACTGTGCCTGGTCTTCCTCGCGTTCGGCCGGCCGACCGTCTTCACCGTCCTGTACGGCGCGCTGCTGGCGGCCAACCTGGTCTTCCTGCTGGCCGCGATCGCCAAGTGGTACCGGGAGATGGCGGCGCTGCAGCCGGCTCCGCGCCCGACCGGGGCGCAGAGCTGATGGGCGTGGTCGGCTATGCCCCCGGGGTCTACGACATGTTCCACATCGGGCACCTGAACATCCTGCGGCGAGCCAGTGAGCACTGCGACTACCTGATCGCCGGTGTGGTCGAGGACGACGTGGTCAGCCGGATCAAGGGCCGGCCGCCGGTCGTGCCGCACGAGGAGCGGATGGAGGTCGTCCGGGCGATCGGCCTGGTCGACGAGGTGGTCGCCGACTGGTCCAGCGACAAGTTCGAGATGTGGAAGCAGTTGCGCTACGACGTGCTCTTCAAGGGTGACGACTGGAAGGGGACCGAGAAGGGGACCCGGCTGGAGAAGCTGCTCGGCGAGGTGGGTGCCGAGGTGCACTACTTCCCCTACACGGCGTCCACCTCGAGCACGGATCTCCGCAGGCTCCTGGAGGGAACGCTCTGATGTCGACCCGGCCGAAGATCCTGCTGAGTGCCTACGCCTGCCGGCCGCAGGGCGGGTCCGAACCGGGCGCGGGCTGGGCCTGGGCGAAGGCGGCCGCGCGCGATCACGACGTCTGGCTGCTCACCCGCGGCAAGTTCGCGCACGAGATCGCCGAGGAACTGGCCGTCCGGCCGATCCCGTCGCTGACCGTCGTACCGCTGGAGCTGCCGAAGTGGCTGCTCAAGCTGCGTCGCCGGCACGCCGACGTCTACTGGTACTACCCGCTGTGGCAGCGGCTGGCCGGGCGGACCGCCGAGCGGCTGCACGCCGAGCACTCCTTCGCGGTGATCCACCACCTGACCTTCGCGGTCGACTGGATGCCCGCCGGGGTGGTCCAGCTGTCGACGGCCAAGGTGATCTGGGGTCCGGTCGGCGGTTCGACCGCGGTGCCGTTGTCGATGGCGCACTGGCTGGGCTCCAAGGGCCTGCTCAACGAACTCGTACGCCGCGGCTACACCGGCCTGTGCCGCCGGCTGGTCGGGCGCAAGCACGCGCTGAACGCCGACCTGGTCGTTGCCCAGAACAAGGATGTCGCCGAGCACTTCGGCCCGCACGCGCGGGAGGTGGTCGTCCAGCCGAACGTCGCGATCAGCCGGTTCGCCACCGCCTCCGGACCGCGGGAGCCGTACGGCGCCCCGGGCGTCCGGACGGCACTGTTCGTCGGCCGGCTGATCCCGTGGAAGGGGCTGCTGATGGCGATCAGCGCCCTGGCCCGCCCCGAGGCCGCGAACTGGGAGCTCCGCGTCATCGGCGACGGCCCCGACTGGCGTCGCGCCGAGCGTCTCGCTGAGCAGCTCGGCGTCCGCGACCGGGTCGAGTTCGTCGGCCAGCTGCCGCGCGAAGAAGTCCTCAGCTCGCTGCTGCGGGCCGACGCCCTGCTCGCCCCCGCGATGCGCGAGGCGGCCGGCTGGGCGGTGGCCGAAGCCCTGGCCAGTGGCTGCCCGGTCGTCTGCCTGGACCGCGGCGGCCCTTCCGTCATCGTCGGTCCCGAGGACGGCGCGGTCGTTGCCTGGCAGGGCGACGTCGTCGGCGAACTGGCCAAGGGCCTGGGCTCGCTCAAAGGCCGTATCGATCCGGTCGACCGCTGGGCCCCGGATCGCCTGCCGGACATCCTGTCCACCTGGTACAGCACCGCCCGCGTCGCGCACTGACCGCCGGCGCCGGTGACCTCGGACACCTGACGGCGACCTTGAACAGGAAATAACGTGTTCGAGGTCGCCGTCAGGTGTGCAAGGTCGCCGGAGTTGGTCAGTCCTTGGCGGTTTTGCCGGGTAGGGCGAGCATTCGGTCGAGCGCGATCTTGGCGTACTTCTCGGTGTCGGGGTCTACCTTGATCGGGTTCACCACGTGGCCGGCGACCAGGTTCTCCAGCGCCCAGACGAAGTGCGGCAGGTCGATCCGGTTCATGGTGGCGCAGTAGCAGACGGTCTTGTCCAGGAAGACGATGTTCTTGTCGGTGTGCTGCTTCGCCAGGCGCTGGACCAGGTTCAGCTCGGTGCCGACCGCCCAGGAGGTGCCGGGCTCGGCCTTGGCGATGGTCTCGATGATGTACTCCGTGGAGCCGACCAGGTCGGCCTTCAGGACCACCTCGTGCTGGCACTCGGGGTGCACGATGACGTTGACCCCGGGGACGCGGCTGCGGACGTCGTCCACGGCGGCGGTGGTGAAGCGGCCGTGCACCGAGCAGTGGCCGCGCCACAGGATCATCTTGGCCTTGGCGAGCTGGTCGGCCGTCAGGCCACCGCCCGGCTTGTGCGGGTCGTAGACGACGCACTCGTCGAGGCTGATGCCCATCTTCTGGACGGCGGTGTTGCGGCCGAGGTGCTGGTCGGGCAGGAAGAGCACCTTCTCGCCCTGCTGGAAGGCCCAGTCGAGCGCGACGTCGGCGTTGCTCGACGTACAGACCGCGCCGCCGTTGCGGCCGCAGAACGCCTTGATGTCGGCGCTGGAGTTCATGTAGGTGACCGGCACGGTGACGTCGGCGATGCCGGCGTCGGCCAGCGCGTCCCAGGCGGCCTCGACCTGCTGGATCCGGGCCATGTCGGCCATCGAGCAGCCGGCCGCGAGATCGGGCAGGATCACCGTCTGGTTCTCGTTGGTCAGGATGTCGGCGGACTCGGCCATGAAGTGCACGCCACAGAACACGATGTACGGCGCGTCCGGCCGGTTGGCCGCGTCGCGGGCCAGCTTGAACGAGTCACCGGTGACATCGGCGAACTGGATCACCTCGTCGCGCTGGTAGTGGTGGCCGAGCACGAACACCTGGTCGCCGAGGGCGGCCTTGGCCTTCAGGGCCCGCTCGACGAGATGGGGGTCGGAGGCCGGTGGCAGTGCCCCTGGGCACTCCACCCCGCGCTCCGAGTGTGGGTCGGTGTCCCGGCCGAGGAACAGCAACGGGAGAGATTTCGAACCCTCTGCGATGGTCGTCACGTCAACCATCGTGCCACGCCCCGGGGCCCGGTCAGCAGGAGCTACGTCACTGCCCAGGATGCGAAATCTTGTGCGCGAAAGCACAAGCGTGCGCAGCTGTGCAAGCATCGGGGAATGGCTGACGTGATTGTGGTCGGAGCAGGGCTGGCCGGACTGAACTGTGCCCTCGGGTTGCAGGACAAGGGCCTCACGGTGACGGTGCTCGAGGCTGCCGACGAGGTAGGTGGCCGGGTCCGGACCGATCTGGTCGACGGCTTCCGCTGTGACCACGGGTTCCAGCTGCTCAACCCGTCGTACCCGGCCGTCCGCCGGTACGTCGACCTTCCGGCACTCGACCTTCAGTCGTTCGCTGCCGGCGTCGCCGTCGGAGGAGATGCCGGTACGACGACCGTGGCCGATCCCCGGCGCGAGCCCGGACTGATCGGCCGCTCGGTCCTCAGCGGCTATGTCCGCCCGCTGGAGCTGGCTCGCCTCGCCGCTTGGGCCGCCCCTGCGCTGGGTCCGGTGCCGCGACTGCTCGGCGGCACTGACACGACACTGGCTGAGTCCCTGGACAAGGCTGGTGTCGACGGCCGCCTACGGCACGAGATCCTCGAACCCTTCCTCGCCGGTGTGCTCGCCTCCGATGACGGCTCCACGTCAGCCGCTTTCGTGCGGTTGCTCCTCCGCGCCTTCCTCCTCGGTACGCCGGGCCTCCCGGCCGCCGGCATGGCAGCGCTGCCTCAGCAGTTGGCGAGCCGTCTCGCCGAGCCGGTGCGCACCGGCGTACGGGCTGAGTTGGTCACTGGTAGCTCCGTCAAGACCGCTGACGGGGAGCTGACCGCCCGGGCCGTGGTGGTGGCGGCCAACCCGACAGCTGGGCTCACCACCGCGTCAGCGCCGCGAATGAAGGGTTTGAGCACCTACTGGTTCAGTGCTGACGAGGCACCGAGAGCAGACAAGCTCCTGGTCGTCGACGGCCGCCGCAAGGGACCGGTGCTCAACACCGCGGTCATCTCCAACGTGGCGCCGTCGTACGCGCCTCCCGGCCGCCACCTGATCCAGGCGACCACACTCTGGCCGACAGCTGCTACTGAGGCCGAAGTGCGGATCCAGCTGACCCGCCTGTACGGCCGCTCAGCCGGGTCCTGGGAGCTGATCCTCCGCCACGACATCCCGGAGGCGCTGCCTGAGCAACCCGTGCCGCTGGCCGCCCGTCAGCCCGTTGCCCTGGGCGACAACCTGTACGTCGCAGGCGACCACCGCGACACCGCCTCGATCCAAGGCGCCCTCGTCTCCGGCCGCCGCGCCGCCAACGCGGTCGCCGCTACTCTGCTGGGTTGAAGAACGGCCCTTCCAGCCCGTACGCCGTGGGCAGCAGCAACTGGTGGTTCGCCACGATGGTCAGCTCAGCCGCCTCCTCGGCAGTGAACCAGCCGACCTCGGTGACCTCGTCCGACGACCCCGCGGTACCGCCGACCACCTCGGCCCGGAACAGGATCCCCACGATCTGCACCCGGGACCCGTCGTGGCCGACCAGCACCAGATCAGGATTGGAGTAGACGCCGAGCAGCGCGGTCGCCCGCACGACCAGGCCGGTCTCCTCGAACACCTCCCGCTCGGCTGTCTCGGCCGGGCGCTCGCCGGGCTCGATCCCGCCACCCGGCAGGCACCACTCGCCGTTGTCGGTGCGCCTGGTCAGGAACAACTTGTCGCCGTCGAGGATCGCTGCGGTGGCCCCGGGCCGGAGGGTGGCAGTCGCGGCGATGCGGTCGCCGTACTCGTGGCGGAGGTAGCCGGGGACGCGGGGCTCAGTCATCGAGGAACTCCTGGTGCGCGGCGCGGCAGGCGTGGTCGGCGGCTCGGGTGGTTTCCGGGAGCCGGTACTGCGGGGTCAGGTGCAGGGTGTGGGCGATCGCGGTGGCGAGGTCGACTCGGTGGCCGATGGAGACGAAGACCGGCTTGACGTTGGGCTGAGTGCGGACGACGGCCCCCACGAGTTCGTCGTCCAGCAGCAGGTCGGAGTACGCGCCGCGCTCGGCAGCGGGTGGTGAGTAGGTGCCGACGAAGGCGTTCTTGGCGATTCCGATGGTCGGGAGGCTGGTCAGGACACCGAGGTGACAGGCGAGGCCGAAGCGGCGCGGGTGCGCCAGCCCCTGGCCGTCGCAGACCAGCAGGTCCGGAGTGATGCTGAGCTTGCCGAGCGCGTCGAGCAACGCCGGCACCTCGCGAAAGGCGAAGAGGCCGGGGACGTACGGAAAGGCGGTGCGGCCGATCACGATCGCCCGATCGACCTCTTCCAGGGACGAGCTGTCGAGGACCACGATCGCGGCAGCCAGGTCATCTCCGTCGTACGCGACATCCAGGCCGGCGACGTACCGCGTCTCGGCAGGCGACGGTCCTGGCCCGTTGGCGTCGACCTGGGCTCGGAGTTGGTCCTGTACGGCGATCGCCTCGGTTGCTGTGGTCGGCCAGTGCACGGCGTGACGCTACCTGGCCGGGGCGGGCAGGCGGCCCAGCAGAGCCGCTCTGTCCGTGGGTTGGTTGCCGGGCGGCCGACGCGGCGCGCGGTAGGGGAGGATGTGCCCATGCGCGTGCTGATTGCTCCGGACAAGTTTGCTGGGACGTTGACCGCCGTCGAGGCGGCAGCAGCGATCGAGGAAGGCTGGCGGCGGCGGGATCCGCAGGCCGAAGTACTGGTCGCTCCGATGGCCGACGGCGGCCCGGGCTTCATCGACGTACTGGCGGCGGTTGTCGACGGCAAGTTGCTGGCGGCGACCGTGCGGGGGCCGCTGGGTGTCGAGGTTCCGGCTGCCGTGCTGGTCGCGGGCGAGACGGCGTACATCGAGACCGCGCAGGCGTGTGGTCTACATCTCGTCGAGCCGGCCGACCGGCGGCCCGAGGACGGGTCGACGTACGGCGTCGGCCAGCTGATCGCCGCGGCCGTGGACGCCGGGGCGAAACGGATCATCCTCGGTCTCGGCGGGTCCGGCACCAACGACGCCGGCGCCGGACTGCTGGCGGCGCTCGGGGCGACCGGGCAGGGCGGCAGCCTCGAGGCGGGGGCCAAGGGTCTCGCGGAGCTGACCGCGGTGGACCTCGAGCCGGCCCGGACCCGGCTGGCCGGAATCGAGTTCGTCGCGGCGAGCGACGTCGAGAACCCGATGCTCGGGCTGCGCGGCGCGACCAACATCTTCGGAACCCAGAAGGGCATCGCCGACGAGCGCAAGCCCGCCGTCGACGGCTACCTGACCACCTTCGCGGCGCTGGCCGGACGCAAAACCGCTGATCAGAAGGGTGCGGGGGCCGCCGGAGGCCTCGGGTACGCGCTGCTGCTGCTCGGCGCCGAGCGGGTCTCCGGGATCGATCTGGTGGCG
Source organism: Kribbella sp. CA-293567 (assembly GCF_027627575.1). Classification (NCBI taxonomy): domain Bacteria; kingdom Bacillati; phylum Actinomycetota; class Actinomycetes; order Propionibacteriales; family Kribbellaceae; genus Kribbella; species Kribbella sp. CA-293567. Next base: position 4,858,482 of record NZ_CP114065.1, on the reverse strand, counting down.
GAGCTGACCGGGCTGGAGACGAAGGCCAAGCAGGTCGACCTGGTGCTGACCGGCGAGGGGGCGTTCGACTTCCAGTCCCGCGACGGCAAGGTGATCTCCGGGGTGGCGAAGGTCGCCAACGACGCGATGCGGCCGTGCGTGGTGCTGGCCGGCAAGGTCCAGATCGGCGCCCGCGAGATGCGCACGATGGGGGTCGAGTCGGCGTACTCGCTGGTCGACGCGGTCGGTGAGGAGCAGGCGTTCGCCGATCCGCACGGCTCGCTGGCGGCGGTCGCCGAGCGGGTCGCCAGGACCTGGGCGCGCTGACGGGTGCCACTGGTGGGCCGGAACACCCAGTAGCGACCTTGAACAGGAAATATCCTGTTCAAGGTCACCGGACGGTGTCCACGGTCGCCACTCTGAGGTGCGTGGTTGATCCCTGAAATGGTGTGCGACCATGGGAATGGTTCGGGAACAGCCGACGTTGCTCCCGGATGACAGCGGACTTTCCGCGCGTGGCCGCCTGCCCAAAGCGGCCGGGCGCTTATGAGATGACTGGAGTCAGGAATGACTGAAGCGCAGACCGAGGCAGTGCAGACTGCGGAGGGCACCACGACGGGCAGCGGCATCCTGCTGACCGATGGCGCCGCCGCCAAGGTGAAGGCGCTGCTGGACCAGGAGGGTCGCGACGACCTGGCCCTGCGTGTCGCAGTACAGCCGGGCGGGTGTTCCGGCCTGCGGTACCAGCTGTTCTTCGACGAGCGTCAGCTCGACGGCGACGTGGTGACCGACTTCGACGGCGTCAGCGTCGTCACCGACCGGATGAGCTCCCCGTACCTCAAGGGTGCGTCGATCGACTTCGTGGACACGATCGAGAAGCAGGGCTTCACGATCGACAACCCGAACGCGACCGGCTCCTGCGCCTGCGGCGACTCGTTCAACTGAGCCACGGCCAAGCCCCGCTCACCCGTTGGTGAGCGGGGCTTCGTCATGTCCGCGGCTCCTCCGGTGGAGGACAGAAACTGACCGCTACTCCGCCTAGCGTTGCGCTCATCACCCGGCAACGCAGGAGGAGCACCATGACCGTCAAGGCGATTCCCGAGGGCTACACCACCGTCACGCCGTGGTTGATCTCGCCGGACACCGATGCGCTGCTGGACTACCTCACCCGCGCCTTCGGTGCCCAGGAGCTGTTCCGCGTCGCCGACGAGAACGGCGTGATCGGGCACGCCGAGATGCAGCTCGGGGACGCCAAGCTGATGATGTTCGACGCCCGCCCCGGCTGGCCGTCGACGCCGGCCTTCCTGCGGCTGTACGTCGAGGACGCGCACGCGACGTACCGGCAGGCCATCGAGGCCGGCGGCACCTCGGTCACCGAGGTCACCCATGTGCCGTGGGGTGACCTGATCGGCCGGGTGCGCGATCCCTTCGGCAACCTCTACTGGATCATGACCAGGATCGAGGACCTGACCGAGGACGAGCTGGCCGCGCGGTACGCCGACCCCGAGTTCGTCAAGGCGCTCGACTACGTCCAGAGCGCCGACTTCTTCTCAGCCGAGTAGACGCAAGGCGGTCAGCACGTACGCCGTCGCCGCGACGACCAACTCGTCGACCCGATCGAGGACAGCCTGCCCGGCAGCAGTGATCACCGCGACAAGCTCACCTCACTTCGAGGTGAGCGTCGACTGCAGGGGACCGAAGCCGACGTTGAACCGGACTTCCACGACGAGGCGGTCACCGTCGGGACGGCAGCGCAGGGTGACCACGAAGGGAGTCTCGAGGTAGCGAATGGTCACCACGGCGGTCTCGCCGTCGCCGTGGACACTGGTGGCCAGGCGCTGGGGCGGTTCCTGCAAGGTGTCCAAGGTTTCCTGCCAGTCGCCGGGCCGGCAGACGAGCTCCATCGCGCCTTCGGTGACGGTCAGGTACTCGGCTTGAGTGGAGGCCTGGAAAGCCAGCGTGACCGAGCCGTCCTCCGCCAGGGTGATCGAGGTGACGCCGGTGTGGTTGGGCTCGAACTCGTAGGTCCGTCCGTTGCCGACCGGGTCGGCGCCTGTCGGTGGCAGCAGCTCGAGCACCTCCGGCCGAGGTGTGCCGTCGCCGGCACCGCCCTCGAAGGCAGGCAGCAGGTGCTCCCAGACGAGGTCCATCACGGCCTGCATGTCGGGCGAGGAGCTGGTGATGACGAGCGTCGCGTCGTGGTCGGGGAACACCAGGCAGTACTGGCCGAAGGCGCCGTCGCCGCGGTACGCGTTGTGCCGGGCGCGCCAGAACTGGTACCCGTAACCCTGCCGCCAGTCGGGATTGGTCTCGACGGAGTTGTCGACCTGCTTCTTCGTCGCCTCGTCGATCCATGCGGCGGGCAGCAACTGCCGGCCCTCCCAGACGCCACGTCGGAGCAGCAGCTGGCTGAAGTTGGTGAGCGACTCGGTGTTCAGACTGAGCCCCCAGCCGCCGGTGTTGTAGCCCTCCTTCGACTCGGCCCAGATCGCCTCGTGGGCGCCGAGCGGCTCGAACAGCCGCGGGCGCAGGAAGTCGAGCAGCTTCTCGCCGCTCACCCGCTGCACGATCACCGACAGCAGGTACGTCGCGCCGCTGTTGTAGACGAAGTGCGTGCCCGGCTCGTGCTGCACCTCGAGGCCGAGGAAGATCCGGATCATCCGGTGATCCCGGTTCAGCGCCTCGACGGTGTCCTGGGCATGACCGGTCGTCATCGTCAGCAGGTGCCGGAGCTGCATCGCGGCGAGGTTGGCGCTGATCTGCTCCGGCAGCTCGTCGGCGCCGAAGAACGAGATCACCTGGTCGCCGACCGACAGCCGCCCGGCGTCGACCAGCAGCCCGATCGCCATCGAGGTGAAGCTCTTCGACACCGAGAACAGCAGGTGCGGATCCTGCCACCGGTACGGCGCCCACTGCTCGGCCAGCACGACGTGACCGTGCCGGACCAGGCTGAGGGTCTGGATCTCCTGGTCCGACGCGTCGAGCGCCGCCACGAAGGCGTCCAGCGCGCCGGTGGATAGGCCCTGGGATTCTGGGGTACTCCGTGGAAGGCTGCTCACTCCGAGCACGCTATCTTCTCGAACGGACAAGAAAAACTGTGATCTCACGCGCCGCCGTGATCATGAACCCGATCAAGGTTCCCGAGGATTTTCGCGACACGGTCGACGCCGCCCTGACCAAGCGTGGTTTCACCGACACGTTGTGGCTGGAGACGACCGAGGACGACGCCGGTACGACGATGGCCAAGCGGGCGATCGACGAGACGGTGGAGCTGGTGATGGTGGCCGGCGGTGACGGCACCGTGCGGGTGGTCTGCGCCGAGATGGCCCGGACCGGCATCCCGGTGGCGGTGCTGCCGGCCGGTACCGGCAACCTGCTGGCCCGCAACCTCGGCATCTCGCTGGATCTGGAGGTCGCCCTCGACGAGTTGCTGGACGGCACGGAGCAGCGGATCGACAGCGTCGAGGTCAAGGGCGACGAACTCGACACCGACCGGTTCGTGGTGATGGCCGGCTTCGGGCTGGACGCCGCGATCATCGCCGACGCCCCCGACGGACTGAAGAAGCACGTCGGCTGGGCGGCGTACGTGGTCTCGACGCTGAAGAACCTGAACCACCCGTTCGTCCGGGTGGAGATCATCATCGACGGCGCGGCACCGGTCCGCCGGCGCGCGCGGACGGTGGTGATCGGCAACGTCGGCACCCTGCAGGCGAACATCCCGTTGCTGCCGGACGCGAAACCCGACGACGGCAAGATCGACCTGGTCGTCCTCGCCCCCCGCCGGGTCAGCCACTGGCCCCGCCTCGCCCTGAGCCTCGTCCTCAAACGGATGCAGGAAGGCCGGCACATCGAGCGCTTCACCGGCCAGACCATTCAGGTGAAGGCCGCCACCGCCGTCCGCCGTCAGCTCGACGGCGACGAGATCTCCACCGGCCGCATCCTCACCGCGACCGTGGACCCCGAAGCCCTCCTGGTCCGCATCCCCTGACAGCTCAGTTCTGCAGCAGTACCGCCACCGTGCGGGCGGGGACGGTGGCAGTACCGGTTGCTGCCGTCCAGGTGGTCTGTTTCACCACCGGATCCGAGCCGGCTGCCTGGACGGGTGAGAGGGACAGGTTGGCGCCGGTCAGGCCGGGGATCTGCTGGGTGGCGGGGGAGTCGGTGGTGTTGAGGACCACCACCAGACCCTTGAGTTTCGGGTCGACGTCCGGGCCGATGGTGTCGTCGATTCGCAGTACGACGACGCCTGGCTTGGCTGCCGGAGTGCCGCTGAGGGGGTAGGACAGCTTCTGCTTGATCAGGTCTGCCGTGCCCAGCCGGAACAGCGGTGTCGAGAAACGAAGCTTCAGGAGATCGGCCGCGGCGGCGCCGGCGGTCCGTACGTCGGCTTGTGACGGCTTGAGCGCCGGGTTGGCCAGCAGCGGCTTCATGAACGGCCACTTCGCCTCGTTGTCGGCCTTGGGTGGCAGACCGTGACCGAAGCCGTTGTCGGCGCCCGTCCAGTCGAGGGTGTTGAACCAGTCGCCCGAGTCGTAGGAGTTCCGGTCCAGCGACTTGCTGCGCAGCAGGTCGGAGCCCGCGTGCCAGAACGACGGGGTCTGGGCCAGCGCGGTGGTCGCCAGCGACAACGTGTTCATCCGGACCCGGTCGGCCATCGGCAGCGTCGCGGGCAGCTTGTAGGTCAGCGAGTCCCACAACGTCTCGTTGTCATGGGCATCGACATAGCTGATCACCTCGACCGGTTGATCGGCGTACCCGGCGGGGGAGCCGTTGTAGTCCACCCCGTCACCCCGGACGACGGCGCCGCCGTCGGCCGATCTGAAGGTGAACGACCGGAGGTTGCCGGCCAGCCCCAGCTGGACCAGGTCGGTGTCGTGCGCGAGCCGCTTCGCCTGCTCGGCGGGCGTTCCGTTGATCGGGGCACCGTTCGGGTCGCTCGCGGCGCCGGAGCCGAAGCCCTGGACGCGCGGGTCCTCGTCGAACGGTCCACCACCACGCACCGCGTCCCGCATCCGGTCGGAGAAGGTGCCGATCCCGGTGCCGCCCAGGTTGCCCTGGGTCGCCTGCACGAACAGGGCGTTGCCGGCGACCTCGCCGAAGTTCCAGCCTTCGCCGTACAGGTAGACCTTCTTGCCGTCCACGCCGTCCCTGGCCAGGGTCAGCCGGTCGAGCGCGGCGCGGACCTTGAGCATGTTCGTCCTGCTGTGATGACCCATCAGGTCGAAGCGGAAGCCGTCGACCCGGTAGTTCCGGGCCCACGAGACCGTGCTGTCGATCATGATCTTCTCGGCCATCGCGTGCTCGGTGGCGATGTTGCTGCAACAGGTCGACGTCTCCACGCCGCCGGTCTTGTTCAGCCGCTGGTAGTAGCCGGGCACCACCTTGTCCAGCACCGACGTCGGCGCCTGGCCGGCCGCGGGCGTGTGGTTGTAGACCTGGTCCAGCACCACCCGGAGCCCGGACCTGTGCAGCCCGCCGACCATCGTGCGGAACTCGGCGACCCGCGCCAGCCCGTCCTTGGCTGTCGCGTACGACCCTTCCGGCGCGAGCCAGTGGTACGGGTCGTAGCCCCAGTTGAACCCGTCCTTCGCGGCGACAGCGGAGACGCAGGCCTGCTGCTGCTCCGAGTCCGCCGGGAACGACCTGAGCTCACAGGCGGGCTGCTGCTGACCGGTCTCGGGGATGGAGGCGATGTCGAACGTCGGCAGCAGGTGCACCGTGTTCAGCCCCGCCTGCGCGAGCGATCGCAGGTGCTTCGTCCCGTTGCCCTCGTCGGCGAAGGCGAGGTAGGTGCCGCGGTGCGCCGCCGGTACCGAGCTGTCGTTGATCGAGAAGTCCCGCACGTGCAGCTCGTAGATCGTCGAGTCGACCGCCCGAGCCAGCTTGGGTGACGGCGTCTTCGCCCACACCGCGGGCTTGCCGGCGGCGGCCTCGAGATTCACCGCCACCGAGTACGCCGAATCGGTGGCGAGCGCCAGCGAGTACGGATCGGTGACGACGTTCGTCTCCACCTTCCCGGTGCTCGGGGCGAACACCTTCACCTCGAACCGGTAGAGCGCGTTCTCCCAGCTCCGCCGGCCGTCCGCCGACCAGGAACCGTCGTTGTTGCGCTGCATCGGGACCCGCTGCGAACCGAGCAGCAGCGTCACGTTCTGCGCGGTCGGCGCCCAGAGCGTGAACCGGGGCGACCCGCCCCGCCAGGTCACGCCGTACGAGCGGTTCGCGGCCGCGCCGTACAGGTCGTCGAGGACGCCCGGAATCTGCACACCGGTGGCGTCGAGCAACCGCCCGGCATCGTCGTACTGCGCCAGCCCGAGCTGCCCGGTCAGGATCTTCCTGGCGTCGCCGTGGTCCAGCCTCAGCGCCACATAGCCCGCCAATGCCGGGAACTTGGCCAGCACGCGAGGGGGAATGCCCTTCGGATCCACCCGCAACCCGGCCGACGTACCGCCGATGTCCTCGGCGTCCACCGCGAGCGAACCGGTCGCCGACCAGTGCAGCCGCCAGCGCGACCGCTCGGGATGCGCGACCGCCGGTACCGCGAGCAGGTCCTTGCCGAGCCAGTACGCCTTGGCCTGCTTGAGATCCGGCTGCGAGCCGGGCTTGGACGTCGTCACCGTGAGCACGTGCGTCGCGAGCACGTACGAGAACGTGACGACCAGGCCGTCACCGGGAACGGTGACCGGCACGTTGTTCGCCGGATAGCTCTCGTCGAAGGACAGGTTGTGCGCGACCTTCGCCTCATAACTCCCCGCTCCCAGTTCGGTGGTGGACCAGGTGTAGGTCCCGTCGCCGTTCTCATCGGTCAGCCACGGCCGCATACAGGCCGGGTCCCAGTCTCCAGGACACCCGAGCTCCGACTGGAACGACCCGGGCACGGTGATGATCGGTCCCTCGGCACTGGAGGTGACGAAGTGCCGGCCGTGCTCGTAGTAGAAGGTCGTCGGAGTGGCCGGAGCGGTGTAGGAGATGTTGGCGCCGTTCAGCGCGCCACCGGCCCCGTAGTTCGTGTCCCAGGTCTTGTTCAGCGCGGCCTTGTAGGCGTGCTCACCGGCCGGGATCGGGTAGGTGCCCTTCCAGACCTTGTCCTTCGGGTCCAGCGTCAGCTGCGCCTGACCACAGTCCGGCGACCAGTCCGCCGGGCAGCCCATCTCGCTGTTGTGGTCGCCGGGGACCGACACGTTCTCCGGCTGCACCACCGGGCCGGTGCCGCCACCGCCGCCACCACTCGGCGGCGGTGCGTCGCCGACGATCCCGTAGGACCCGGAGACGGAATAGTTGCCAGAAGCATCCTTCAGTACCGCGCGGTACTCGAGCAGCGTCCCCTTCGGCAGACCGCTCACGTCGTGGAACACCCGGTACGGCGCGTTGTCGTCCGACCCGAGCCGCTGCCAGGCCGTCGTACCGACCGGGCGGTAGCCGAAGGTCACCGTGACCGGGGTGTTCTCCGGGACGGCCGCGGCGATCTCTGCCCGTCCACCGACGGCGGCGCCCGGCTCCGGAGAGCTCAGGTAGACCGGGGGAGCGCTGCGGCGACGGGGGAGCGTGTCGGTCGCCTTGTAGACCGTCACGGACAGCGGCGCGGCCGTGACGACCACCCGTCCCTCGCGGTCGGTCTTGAGCTGCCCGCTGCCGCCGTAGATCGGCTTGAAGCGGCTGTTCTTCATGTACGTCGGCACTGTCGCCGACTTAGCCGTCGTAGCGTTGTTGGCGACCACGACGTACTCGGTGTTGTCCTTCCCGTAACGGCTGAAGGCATACAGCCCGCCCGCGTTGGAGGCGTAGCGGTGCACCTGGGTGCCGTCGGCCAGTGCCGGGTACTGCGCCCGCAGCTTCTGCAGCGCCGCGATGTGCTTGTACATCGGCGCGTTGGTGTCGAAGCGGTCCTTGCTGCCGATCGTCGTCGTCCCGGTGCCGTCGACGACCTCGTCGTCCATGTAGTCGGGGGTCTTGGTCGCGAACATGTCCTGCCGCGCGTCCTTGTCGCCACCCGGTCCGGTGAAGCCCTGCTCGTCGCCGTAGTAGACCACCGGCTGGCCCCGGGTCAGGAACATCAGCGAGTGTGCCAGCTTGTCCCTGGCGAGCAGTTCGGAGCCGTTGGCCCCGTCCTGCTTGAGGAACGTGCCGACCCGGCCCATGTCGTGGTTACCGAGGAAGGTCGGCAGCTGGTACGCGTTCGAGTCGGCGTCGGTGTAGTAGTCGTCTCCCGCGTACAGATCGCGCAGTTTGGTGGTGGCGTCGCCCTTCGCGAAGGAGACCGCGCTCTGCTGGAACCCGAAGTCGAGCGTCGCCTGCAGAGCGCCGCTGGTGGTGTAGGTCGACATGAACTTCGGGTCGGCGTCGGCGACCTCGCCGAACATGAAGAAGTCCTTGGTGCCCTTGGCCTTCGCGGCGGCCAGCACGGCCGGCGAGAACTTCTGCCAGAACTCGAGGTTGACGTGCTTGACGGTGTCGATCCGGAAGCCGTCGATACCGAACTCGGCCCAGGTCCGGTAGATGTCGGTCAGCCCGTCGCGGACCTTCGGCTGCTCGGTGAACAGGTCATCCAGCCCGATGAAGTCGCCGTACTCCGAGGACTCACCGGCGAAGGTCGAGTCGCCGCGGTTGTGGTAGAGCGTGGGATCGTTCAGCCAGGCCGGTACCTTCACTTCCGCGTCGGCCGGGTTCTTGAAGACCGGCACGTTCGGGAAGGACGTCCGCGGGTCCAGCGGCGGGAAGGTGGTGCCGGCGGCGTACTGCTTGTCGTCGAAGACGTTGCCCTGGGCATCCTTGTACGGCGAGGTGGACTTCGGCACGTAGCCGTACTGGCCGGACTGGTAGGCGATCACGTCGGCGGTGTGGTTGGTGATGATGTCGAAGAAGACCTTCATCCCCTTCCGGTGCGCCAGCGTGATCAGCTGCTTCATCTCCGCGTTGGTGCCCAGGTGCGGATCGATCTGGGTGAAGTCGGTGATCCAGTAGCCGTGGTAGCCGGAGCTGGCGTTGACGCCCTCGCCCTGGACCGGCCGGTTCTTGAACGACGGCGTCAGCCAGATGGACGTCGTACCGAGGGACTTGATGTAGTCGAGCTTCTGCATCACCCCGGCCAGGTCGCCACCGTGGTAGAAGCCCTTGTCGGCCGGATCGAGGCCGGTGGCCAGCCGGTCGCCGGTCAGGCCGCCGGCGTCGTTGGCCCGGTTGCCGTTGGCGAACCGGTCGGCCATCAGGAAGTAGAACCGTTCCTTGGTCAGGCTCTGCCGCAGGCTCGGCGAGGCGAACTGCCGGTCGGCCGGAGTCACGGACGGGCCCGCCAGGACGACCGGCTTCATCGAGACCACGTGGGTCGTGTCGTCGTAGCTGAACCGGACTCTGGCCGGTCCCTCGAGCCGCAACGGGATGTTCGGGCCGTTGAGCACCCCACCGGCGCCGTAGTTCTCGTCCCAGCCGCCGTTCACCGCCACCTTGAACTCGTAGCTGCCCGCGGGCACCTCGAAGACCTTCGTGTACGGCGCGGCCGCGCCCAGACTGGTCGCGGCACAACCCGGATCCCAGTCACCCGGGCAGCCCAGCTCGCTCTGCAGCGAACCGGCGACCGTGATCACCCGCTCGGCGGCGGCCTGTCCGGCCAGGGTCTGTGCTGCTCGGTCCGCCGTCGCCGCCGACGCTGTTCCCAGTCCCAGCGTGACCACCGCCACTGCCGTCAAGCCTGCGGTCCATCGCCTGAATCCACGCATTCCGGTCCCCTCCCACGCCACTTCGACCTGCCGGGGACGCTAACTCGGGACTCGGACCGGGGGAAGACCTCGAAGGTCGCGGTCAGGTGACGAGCGTGGGCAGCACCTGCTCGATCGGAGCGTTGATCAGCTCGGCGGCTTCCTCGTCGTACGGGGTGGGCTCGGCGTTGAGGATGACGAGCGGGACACCGGCTCGAAGGGCCAGATCGCAGAGGCCGGCCGCCGGGTACACCTGGAGGGAGGTACCGATCGCCAGGAAGAGGTCGGCCTGCTGGGTGGCGGCCGTGGCGGCGTCCAGGACCTGCTGGTCGAGTGATTGTCCGAAGGAGACGGTGGCCGACTTGAGGATGCCGCCGCAGATCTCGCAGGCCGGGTCCTCGTCGCCCGCCGCGAGCCTGGGCGTCACCTCCGTCATGGGGATCCGGCGGCCGCAGCTGAGACAGTCGACGAACCAGACCGTGCCGTGCAGTTCGTGGACGAGCGCGGGGGAGGAGCCCGCCTTCTGGTGCAGGCCGTCGACGTTCTGAGTGATCAGGCCGGTCAGCCGCCCCTGACGCTCGAGCTCGACGAGGGCCCGATGGCCGGCGTTGGGCTCGGCGTCCCAGGCGGCTCCGGCCAGGCGGAACTTCCACGCCTCGGCGCGGACGGCCGCCGAGGCGACGTACTCGTCGATGTCGAACATCGCCTGCGCGGCCGGGTTCTTCGTCCAGACGCCCTGCGGACCGCGGAAGTCCGGGATGCCGGAGGCGGTGGAGATGCCGGCACCGGTCAGGACGGCGAGCTGCTGGGCCTTGCGGACTAGGTCGGTCACGCTTCCGAACGTAGCGCGTCCCAGTCGGAGGCCAGTACCGACATCACGATCTCGTCGACCCACTCGCCGTCCCAGCGCAGGGCGTCCCGGCGGATGCCCTCGGTGACGAAGCCGGCCTTCTCGTACGCGCGCTGTGCTCTCGGATTGAACGCGTAGACGCCCAGCTCGATCCGGTGCAGGCCGAGCTTCTCGATCCCGTAGCCGACGATCAGCCGGGTCGCTTCGGTGCCGAGGCCGCGCCCCTGGCCGGCCGGCCCGATCAGGATCCGGAAGTTGCAGCTCTCGTCCTCCGGGCTCCACTCGTTCAGCACCGCCTCACCCACGACCTCGCGGGTCGAGCGGTCGACGATCGCCAGGTCCAGCCGGTCCGTCTGCTCGCCCCGGGTGCGGTACCACTTCCGGGCCGCTTCCTCGCCGATCGCCCCGCGGCTCCCGGTGAACCGCGCCACGTCGGGGTCGTCCATCGCGACCTGCAGGGCGGGGTAGTCGTCCTCGGTGATCGGCCGCAGCTCCACCAGGTCGCCGAGCAGCGTCGGTTTGTGCGCGAAGTCAGTCACGCGCCGAAGTCTGGCCGTGAGGGCCATCGGGCGGCCAGTGGTTTTAGCTGAGGCGGCGTACGACGTACTGGCCGTCGTCGGCGGAGACGAGTTCCTGCGAGCGCATGCGGCACCAGGCGGGGATGTCGGTGGCGGCGGCCGGATCGTCGGCGAGGACGGTGATGGTGTCGCCGACCGCGAGGCGGGGGAACGCCTGCGCGAGCTTGATCACCGGGAGCGGGCACAGCATGCCGCGGCAGTCGAGCGTCACATCCCCACTTCCTGCCGGATGCGCCGGACGATTCCGGGCAGGACGGTGGCGAAGCGGTCCACTTCGTCGTGGCTGGTCGTGCGGCCGAGCGAGACGCGCACGTTGCCGTGGGTCAGGACACCCATCGCTGCCAGGACGTGTGACGGGCGCAGGGTGCTCGCAGTACAGGCGGAGCCGCTGGAGACCGAGAAGCCCGCGGCGTCCAGGGCGGTCACCAGGGCCTCGCCGTCGACGTACAGGCAGGAGAAGGTGAGGACGTGCGGGAGCCGGTCGTCCGGATCGCCGACCACCTCGACGTCCGCGATGTCGGTGGCGACTCGGTGGCGGAGTTCGTCGATCCAGGTCCGGTGCTGCTTGTTGAGCTCGTCCGCTTCGAGGAGACGGGCCTGCAGCGCGGCGGCGGCCGCCAGGACCGAGGGGACGTTCGGATGGCCGGGGGAGAGGCCGTCCTCCCGCTCGTCGACCGGCCAGGCCGGAGCCAGCCGTGTGCCCTTCCGTACGGCGAGCAGCCCGACGCCTGCCGGACCACCCCACTTGTGTGCGCTGGCCGTCAACGCCGACCAGCCGGCCGGTACCGCGTCGTGGCTGACCGAGGCTGCCGCATCGACGAACAGGGGGACCTGGGCAGCGGCGCAGATCTCGGCCAGTTCGCTGATCGGCTGCCGGGTGGCGACCTCGTGATTGGCCGACTGGAGGGCGGCGACTGCCACCCCGGGCCGCCGTACGCGGTCGGCGAAGGCGTCCAGGTCGACTCGTCCGTGCTGGTCGACGGCGACTTCGTCCGCAGTACCGGCTGTTGCTGCCGCGTGAAGCACGGCGGAGTGCTCCACGGCGGAGTGCACGACCACGTCGCCGACCCGGCGCCGAGCCGCCGTCACAGCGAGCAACCCGGAGTGGATCGCGGCCGTCCCGGAGGTCGTCAGGAACAGCTCGTCCGGCCGTACTCCGAGGCCCTCGGCCAGCACCGCGCGAGCGTTGTCGAGCAGCACGCCGGCGGTCCGTCCCTCGTGGTGCAGGCGCGCCGGATCGGCCCACCCGGAATCCAGCGCGGACAGCAACACCTCCCTCGCCGCGGGATGCAGCGGTTCCGCCGTCGCGGCGTCGAGGTATGCACGGTTGGTCACAACGGAAACGCTAAGCCCTACCTATGCGCAGAACTGTAAGAGGTGTCCAGTAGGGTTCTGTCGTCAGTCTCACCTGGGAAGGGAAAGGCGCCCCGTGGGTTCGAACGGCACGCCCGGAGTGGTGCGCGCAGCAGGTCTGAAGAGGGCCCGCGCCGCGGTACGTCCGGCGAAGCGACGCCTGCTGGTGGCGACGTCAGTAGCGGTAGGCACCCTGGTGCTGACCGCCTGCTCGTCGGAAACCACCGAGCAGTGGAAACGACTCGGTCTGCCCGAGGGCGCATCCGACCGGACCGAGGCAGTCAGAAGCCTCTGGATCGGCGCCTGGATCGCCGCGCTGGTGATCGGTGTCCTCACCTGGGGCCTGATCCTGTACGCCTCGGTCCGGTTCCGCCGGCGCAACGAGGACGCCCCCCGGCAGACCCGCTACAACCTGCCGCTCGAGGTCCTCTACACCCTCGCGCCGTTCGCGGTCATCGGCGTGCTGTTCTTCTACACCGTGGAGAACGGCAACAAGATCACCGCGATGTCGGACAACCCGGCGCACACGATCAACGTGGTCGGCCAGCAGTGGCAGTGGACCTTCAACTACAAGGAGACCGTCGACGGCAACGAAGGCGTCTGGGAGACCGGAACGCTGGACAAGCCCGCGGTGCTGTGGTTGCCGGTGAACGAGTCGGTGCAGTTCGACCTGACCTCGCCGGACGTCATCCACTCCTTCTGGGTGCCGGCCTTCTACTTCAAGCTCGACGTGATCCCGGGCCGGACCAACAAGCTCGAGCTGACCCCGACCAAGACCGGCACCTTCGCGGGCAAGTGCGCGGAGCTGTGCGGTCTCTACCACAGCCGGATGGTCTTCACCGTCAAGGTGGTCACCGCCGACGAGTACCAGGCACACCTGCGGGAGCTGGCCGCCAAGGGCCAGACCGGCGCCGCGACCGGTGGCGAGGACTCGACCACCATTTCCGGCCAGGGTGAGCAGGAGGGCGAGAAGTGACCGACTTCGCCGAGCGCACGGGCGCCATCGGTGCCTCGACCGCGCTGCCCAGGCGGCGTAGCAAGGGCCAGCTCGCGGTCAAGTGGCTCACCACCACCGACCACAAGCTGATCGGCCACCTGTACCTGATCACCTCGTTCGCGTTCTTCCTGATCGGCGGCGTGATGGCGCTGCTGATCCGCGCCGAGCTGGCCAAGCCGGGCCTGCAGATCGTGAACGAAGAGGTCTACAACCAGCTCTTCACGATGCACGGCACGATCATGCTGCTGCTGTTCGCGACGCCGCTGTTCGTCGGCTTCGCGAACGTGATCATGCCGGTCCAGATCGGCGCCCCCGACGTCGCGTTCCCGCGGCTCAACATGTTCAGCTTCTGGCTGTTCCTGTTCGGTGGACTGATCACGGTCTCCGGCTTCTTCACCCCCGGTGGGGCGGCCGACTTCGGCTGGTTCGCCTACGCGCCGCTGTCGAACGAGGTCCGTTCGCCGGGCGTCGGTGGCGACCTGTGGATCATGGGCCTGTGGATGGCCGGTCTCGGTACCATCCTCGGCGCGGTCAACTTCGTCACCACGATCATCACCATGCGCGCGCCCGGCATGACGATGTTCCGGATGCCGATCTTCACCTGGAACATCCTGGTCACCTCGATCCTGGTGCTGATCGCGTTCCCGATCCTGGCCGGCGCGCTGCTGATGCTGGAGGCGGATCGCGCCCTCGGGGCACACGTCTTCGACGCCGCCAACGGCGGCCCACTGCTGTGGCAGCACCTGTTCTGGTTCTTCGGGCACCCCGAGGTCTACATCATCGCGCTGCCGTTCTTCGGCATCATCACCGAGATCCTGCCGGTCTTCAGCCGCAAGCCGGTCTTCGGCTACATCGGCCTGGTCGGCGCGACGCTGTGGATCGCGGTCCTCTCGGTGGCGGTGTGGGCACACCACATGTTCGTCACCGGCGCGGTGAACCTGCCGTTCTTCTCCTTCATGACGTTCCTGATCGCGGTCCCGACCGGGGTGAAGTTCTTCAACTGGATCGGCACCATGTGGGGCGGATCGGTCTCGTTCGACACCCCGATGCTGTGGTCGGTCGGCTTCCTCACCACCTTCCTGTTCGGCGGCCTGACCGGCGTCATCCTGGCGTCGCCGGCGCTGGACTACCAGCTGTCCGACTCGTACTTCGTGGTGGCGCACTTCCACTACGTGGTGTTCGGCACGGTGGTGTTCGCGATGTTCGCGGGCTTCTACTTCTGGTGGCCGAAGATGACCGGCCGGATGCTCGACGAGAAGCTCGGCAAGCTGCACTTCTGGCTGCTGTTCGTCGGCTTCCACACCACGTTCCTGGTGCAGCACTGGCTGGGCGTCGAGGGCATGCCGCGCCGCTACGCGTCGTACGGGGCGAACGAGGGCTTCACCACGCTGAACGAGGTCTCCAGCGTCGGCGCCTTCGTGCTCGGCCTGTCGATGCTGCCGTTCTTCTACAACGTCTACAAGTCGCGGAAGGCGCCGCTCGTCGGCGTCGACGACCCGTGGGGCTGGGGCCGCTCGCTGGAGTGGGCGACCAGTTCCCCGCCGCCTCGGCACAACTTCGTCAAGCTGCCGCGGATCCGGTCGGAGAGCCCCGCGTTCGACCTGCACCACCCGGAGATCGCGCTGGCGGAGTACCCGGACAGCGGAGCCGGCCGGGACAACCTGCTGGACGCCGGTGAGGACCAGGGCCGGGTCGAGAACCTGGAACGCAACATCGCGGCCGGCAACGGCGCGGACGGAGAGGGTAAGGCATGAAGGCGGAGGCCTGGGTCTTCGGCGTCCTGACGGTGTTCGTCCTGATCGTGACGCCGATCTACTGGATCATGTCCGAGGACCCCACCGGCACCACCGCACTGGTGATGACGTTCTTCCTGTCGCTGCTGGTGGCCTACTACCTGGCCATCACCGGCCGCAAGATGGACGCCCGGCCGGAGGACCGCAAGGAAGCCGAGATCGCCGAGGGCGCCGGTGAGCTGGGGTTCTTCCCGCCGTACTCGTGGTGGCCGCTGTGGTGCGCGCTGACGCTGTCGGTGATCGTGCTCGGACTGGTCTTCGGCTGGTGGCTGTTCATCGCCGGCTCCGCGATCGGGATCATCACGCTGAGTGGCTGGGTGTTCGAGTACTACCGTGGTGATCACGCTCACTGAACACCCGCTGGGCCAACTTTTCCGGCTCTCCGGACGTCATCAGTACAGCGGGCCGTGGTGGTCCGCCGTACTGGTGACGAACTCAGTGCGTGGGTATGACCAACCCGCGAGCTAGGCTTGCGCGGTTGCTGATCGTTACACCTGGGGAGCACGAGTGTTGAGTAGTACGGTCCGGAAGCACGGTCTTGCCGTGGCGGGGATCTGCGCGATGCTGCTGGTCGGCACCGCCTGCAGCGACACGAAGGCGGCCGATCCGGCTCCGTCCACCGGCAACTCGCCGGGCGCCACCAGCCCCAGTACCCCGGGCTCCTCCGAAACGCCGAGCCCCAGTTCGACGCCGTCCGGCGACCCGGCCGCGGCGAACGTGCAGATCGTCCCGGCCAAGGGCGCGGCCGCGGTCCGACCGGACAAGCCGGTCACCGTGACCAGCCCCGGTGGCGAACTGTCCGACGTGACGCTGAAGGACTCCACCGGCGGCAAGGTCGACGGCAAGCTCAACGACGACAAGTCGGTCTGGACCTCTGACCCCGAGCTGAAGCCCGGAGCGAAGTACACGCTGACCGGTACGGCGAAGGGCAGCGACGGCAACAGCGTCCCGATCAACTCGAACTTCAGGACGCTCGCGGCGGCCGGGAACCTGAAGGCGTCGGTCGCCCCGCTGAACGGCGAGACCGTCGGCGTCGCGATGCCGATCCAGATCTTCTGGAACAAGCCGGTCAAGGACCGGGCCGCGGTCGAGAGGCGCCTCACCGTGACCTCCTCGGTCCCGGTCGAGGGCAGCTGGCACTGGCTGAACAGCAAGCAGGTCAACTACCGCCCGAAGACGTACTGGCCGGCCGGCGTCAAGGTCTCGGTCGACATCGCCACCCAGGGCGTCAACGCCGGCGGCAACATCTGGGGCGCCGCCAGCCGCAAGATCGACTTCAGCATCGGCAAGTCGGTGATCACCAAGATCGACGTCAAGAAGCACACGATGACGGTCGTGATCAACGGGAAGCTCGCCCGGACGATGCCGATCACCGCGGGCAAGACCGGCTTCACCACCCGCAGTGGCACCAAGGTCATCATGGAGAAGTACCCCACCAAGCGGATGGACGCCCGGACCGTCGGTATCAAGCCCGGCGATCCGGAGTACTACGACATCCACGACGTGAAGTGGGCCCAGCGGGTCACCAGCTCCGGCGAGTTCATCCACGGTGCCCCGTGGTCAGGCGGCGCCCAGGGCCGCGACAACGTCAGCCACGGCTGCATCGGCATGTCCCTCAAGGACGGCCAGTGGTACTTCTCCCAGACCCTGCGCGGAGACCCCGTCGTCGTCACCGGCACCACCCGCGGCATGGAGCCCGGCAACGGCTGGACCGACTGGAACGACACCTGGGCGAAGTACAAGGCCGGCTCGGCGCTCGCCTAGTCCCTCCCGCGCCTGCCCCTGGATCGCTCCTGCGTGGCGCTGTGCGCTGCGGGCTTCTGCGTTCGCCTGACGCAACGGCGAGTCGGCTCGTCAAGCCAATCAGGTGTACAGCAGTCCCGCGTCTTGCGAAGGCCCTCCCGCGTCCGGCGGGAGGGCCTTCTGCGTGAGTCTTCCGACCCTCTCAGCGACGGGGTGCGTCACTCCACGCCCAGCACCTCACACCGCCTCAGCAGCCCAGAAACGCCCCTCAGACGCCCCACCGCCGCTTCCCGGTCCAACAACCACCGCCTCCTGGTCCAACAGCCTCCAAACGAACGAAGGCCCCGGCAACAAGCCGGGGCCTTCGTTTCAGTGCTGTCGATCAGTGCCGGGTTGCCTCGCGTGAGGTGCCCTCGTCGAGCTCGACCGTGCCGGTCACGCCTTCGATGGGCTCGTGCTCGTCGTGGTGACCGTGCGCGTGGGCCTCGGCGATCTCGGCCGCCGTCGGCTTCTGGACCGCGTCGGCGAAGTAGAACTCCGACAGCTTGGCCCGCAGCTTCCGCAGCGCCCGCTTGGGAGCCCGTACGCCGTTGTCGTCCGTCTCCGGGCCGATCTCCAGCGGCAGGGTCCGGTCGCGAGCGGTCAGCTCGTAGGCCTCGTACTTCGAGATCGGGGTGTGCTTCTCGTAGTACTCGCCCTCCGGCGTCCGGACGATGATGCCGGACTCCAGGCCGTGCAGCAGGCGGTCGTTGTCCGCGCGCTGCAGCGAGATAGCGATCCGCCGGGTGACCCAGAACGCGAAGATCGGGCCGAGGAAGACCGCGAACCGCAGGAACCAGGTCACGCTGTTCAGCGAGAGGCCGAAGTGGATGGCGATCAGGTCGTTTCCACCACCGATCCACAGCAGGCCGTAGAAGGTGATGAACGCGGCGCCGATCCCGGTCCGGGTCGGCACGTTGCGCGGCCGGTCCAGCAGGTGGTGTTCGCGCTTGTCGCCGGTGATCCAGCTCTCGATGAACGGATACAGGGCGACCAGGGTGACGAACGCCGGCGGGATGATCAGCGCGGGTATCAGCAGGTTCCAGCTGAGCGTGACGCCCCAGAACTCCGACTCGAATCCCGGCATCAGGCGCACGGAGCCCTCCAGCCAGCCCATGTACCAGTCGGGCTGGGAGCCTGCGGTCACCTCGGCCGGGTTGTACGGGCCGTACAGCCACACCGGGTTGATCTGCAGCAGCGCGCCCATCAGGGCGGTGATGCCGAAGACGACGAAGAAGAAGCCACCGGCCTTGGCCATGTAGACCGGCATCAGCGGGTAGCCGACGACGTTCTTCTCGGTCCGGCCGGGACCCGGGTACTGCGTGTGCTTGTGGTAGACGACCAGGAACAGGTGCGCCGTGACCAGGGCCAGGATCAGCCCCGGGATCAGCAGCACGTGCACGGTGAAGAACCGGGAGACGAAGTCGTCGCCGGGGAACTCGCCGCCGAAGATGAAGAACGACATGTACGTGCCGACCACCGGCGACGCCTGGATCATGCCCTGGGTGATCCGCAGACCGGTACCGGACAGCAGGTCGTCCGGCAGGCCGTAGCCGATGAAGCCCTCGATGATGCCGAGGAACAGCATCCCGAAGCCGATCAGCCAGTTCAGCTCACGCGGCTTGCGGAACGCGCCGGTGAAGAAGATGCGGAGCAGGTGGACCATCATCGAGGCGACGAACAGCACCGCCGCCCAGTGGTGGATCTGCCGCATCAGCAGACCGCCGCGGACGTCGAACGAGATGTCCAGCGTGGAGGCGTAGGCCTCCGACATGTGCAGGCCCTTGAGCAGGCTGTAGGAACCCTGGTACTCGACCTCGGCCATCGACGGCCGGAACCACAGGGTCAGGAAGACACCGGTCAGCAGCAGGATGATGAAGCTGTAGAGCGCGATCTCGCCGAGCATGAAGGACCAGTGGTCGGGGAAGACCTTGCGTAGGTTCTTCTTGCCGATCTTCCCGATGCCGAGGCGGTCGTCGGCCCACTTGACCGGCGGTGGAAAGTCTTTGTCGGACACGGTTGTCACCCTCGTTCCCAGAAGCTCGGGCCGACCGGCTCGGTGAAGCCGCTCTGCGCGACAAGGTAGCCCTCTGCATCCACAGCCAATGGTAGCTGGGGCAGCGGACGGGCCGCGGGGCCGAAGATCACCTTGGCACCGTCGGCCAGGTCGAACGTCGACTGGTGGCACGGGCAGAGCACGTGGTGCGTGGTCTGCTCGTACAGGGAGATCGGGCAGCCCACGTGGGTGCAGATCTTGGAGTAGCACAGGATGCCGTCGATGCCCCAGTTCTCCCGCCCGGCCGGCGTCCGGATCTCGTTCGGAGCGATCCGGACGACGATCACGGCGGCCTTGGCCTTGGCGTTCTGGTACTCGACCGGGCTCTCCTCCTGGATCGGCTGCAGGTTCGCCGGAGCGGCGTTGACCAGCTGGCCGACGACCAGGTCGGAGGGCTTGATCGGGCGAAGCGTGACGTCGTTCACGACCCGGATGCCCTTGGCCCAGATGGTGTCGTAGAGCTTGCGGCCGGGCAGCGGGCCCAGGTCGCGCAGCAGGACGATGGCCGGCAGGCCGAGCAGCGCCATCGCGCCGATCAGCGAGCGGCGGATCAGCTTGCGACGGCCGAAGCCCGACTCCTCGGCGCCCTGCTGGAAGGCCTCCATGATCTCGGACTTCTGCTGCGGCGAGGAGTGCGCCTCGTGGCGCTCCTCGGCGACCTCGGTGTCGACCATCAGCTTCTTGGCCCACTGGATCGCGCCGGCGCCGATCAGGAACAGCCCGAGGCCGAGGCAGACGCCGATGGCGAGGTTGTTCGCGTTGCCGCTCAGCGGCCCGAACTCGAGGATCGCGTCGCGCGGGATCGCGAAGTAGGCGACGCACGAACCCAGCGCGAGCAGGCCGGCCAGGCCGAACATGGTCGCGACCTGGCGCTCGACCCGGTCAGCGGCCTTCGGGTCGATGTCGGTGATGCGCAGTTCGTGCGGCTCGATCCCGGGGTCCGGGATCGGCTCTGCCAGCACTACCTGGTTGTCGTGACCCTGTTCCGCGGGAACCGCGGGCAGGTTCGGCTTCTCGTCACTCACTTCGCCTGCGCTCCCTTGGCCTTGACACCCTTGGCGCCGATCCAGACCGACATACCGACGAGCAGGCCGATACCGACCAGCCAGCCCCACAGACCCTCGGAGACCGGGCCGAGGCGGCCGAGACCGAAGCCACCCGGGTCCTTCTGCTCCTGCAGCGCGTGCAGGTACGCGATCACGTCACGCTTGTCGTCCGGCTGCAGGACCTGGTCGGAGAAGACCGGCATCTGCTGCGGGCCGGTGAGCATGGCCTCGTAGATGTGCTTGGGGTCGACGTTCATCAGCGACGGGGCGTAGCGGCCGTTCGGCAGCGCGCCACCCTTGCCGGCGAAGTTGTGGCACGCCGTGCAGTTGGTCCGGAACAGCTCGCCACCGCGGGTGACCTGCTCGTCGGTGACCTTGCTGATGTCGTACGAGTCCTCGGCCGGAACCGCCGGGCCGGGGGCGAGGGAGGCGACGTACGCCGCCAGCGCCTCGATCTCGGCCGGGGTGTAGGTCGGGGTCTTGCGCGGGATCTGCGCACCCGGCTGCATGGCCGGCATCCGGCCGGTGCCGACCTGGAAGTCGACCGCGGCCGCGCCGACGCCGATCAGCGACGGGCCGGCCAGTTTGCCCTCGCCGTTGCCACCGCCTTCGGCGTTCAGACCGTGACAGCTCGCACAGCCGACCGCGAAGAGCTTCTTGCCCTCTTCGATCTGCTGGGACTGGGCCGAGTTGTCGGCCACCGCGGTGTCAGGGGCGAACGCGGCGTACACGGAGCCCACTGCCAGGAGGCCGAACAAGAGCACGACGAGGCCGGCTGACCGGTGCCGTCGTCGCGCGGAGAGGAAGCGCGCCGGTGACAAGGAAATTCTCTTCTCACTCATTTGAGCAGGTAGATGGTCGCGAACAGGGCGATCCAGACCACATCGACGAAGTGCCAGTAGTAGGACACGACGATCGCCGAGACAGCCTGTTCGTGGGTGAACTTACGTGCCATGTACGTCCGGGCGAGGACGAACACGAAAGCGATGAGGCCGCCGGTCACGTGCAGACCGTGGAACCCGGTGGTCAGGTAGAACACCGACCCGTACGCCGACGACGAGATCGTCATCCCCTCGTGGATCAGGGTCGCGTACTCGGTCACCTGCCCGGCGATGAAGACCGCGCCCATCAGGTAGGTGAGGATGAACCACTCACGCATGCCCCAGGCGCGGATGTTGGCGACCGAGCCGGTCCGGCCGGCCTTGCCGTGCTCGGCGGCGAACACGCCCAGCTGACAGGTCACCGAGGACAGCACCAGGATCGTCGTGTTGATCGCCGCGAACGGGATGTTCAGCATCTCGGTGGACGCGTCCCAGAGCGACTCCACCCCCGATCCCGCGGCAGCGGTCGTTACCGACCGGATGGTGAAGTACGCCGCGAACAGGGCGGCGAAGAACATCAGTTCGCTCGAGAGCCAGACGATCGTGCCGACACTGACCATGCTGGGACGGTCGTGGTGTCCGTGTTCACGAGACGCTGGGAGCGCGGTTGCAGTGGCCACGGCGTCATTATGTCGGTCCGTGGATCCGGCGGCACGCCCACCCCCATGCATGTCGGCGACAACATGTTCTTACTGTGGACAGGTGCTTCCCCTCCACGCCGAGCCCGGCGACCAGATCGAGCCGTTCACCGCGCTCAGGCTGCTGACCGCCTGGACCTTCGAACCGGTGCTGCTGACGGTGCTGGTCGTGGTCGGCGCTCTCTACCTGTACGGCGTACACCGGCTGCGCGCGCGAGGCGACGACTGGTCCCGCGGCCGGACCTTCGCCTTCGTCGGCCTCGGCCTGGGCAGCGCCGTGATCGCCACCCAGTCGGCGCTGGGCACCTACGACACCGTGCTGCTGAGCGTGCACATGGGCCAGCACATGATCCTGTCGATGTTCACGCCGCTGGCGATGGCGCTCGGCGCGCCGGTGACGCTCGCCCTGCGCACGCTGCCACGGAAGCCACGCGGCTGGTTGCTCTCCGTGCTGCACTCCGGCTTCGCCAAGGTGATCTGCTTCCCGATGATCGGCTTCACCCTGTTCGTGCTGAGCCCGTGGGCGCTCTACTTCAGCGGCTGGTACGACGCGACCCTGCGCTCGACGGTGCTCCACGACCTGCTGCACGTGCACTTCATCGCGGTCGGCGCGCTGTTCTTCTGGCCGCTGCTCGGCCTGGACCCGGTGCCCGGCCGGGTGATCTACCCGTTCCGGCTGATCCTGACCTTCCTGACGCTGCCCTTCCACGCGTTCCTCGGGATCACGATCATGTCCGCGAACCGGCTGATCGCGGAGGACTGGTACACCAGCTTCGGCCGCGCCTGGCCGCCGTCACCGCAGCACGACCAGTACATCGCCGGCGGTCTGCTCTGGGGGTCCGGTGACATCATCGGGCTGATCTTCTTCGGCGTCCTGTTCGTCCAGTGGGTGCGCCAGTCACAGCGGGAAGCCAAGCGGGAGGACCGCCGGCTCGACCGGTTGGAGGAACAGGCGCGCAGGGCCGACCAGGCTCCCCGGTAGCATTCGCGGTGTTGCCCGTATGTCCACTCGTCACAGACACACAGCTTGGGATGAATCGATGAGCTCAGAGCGTCCGCTGAAGGTGCTGGTCTACAGCGACGACCGCACCACGCGGGAGTCCGTCCGGCTGGCCCTCGGGAAGCGGCCTGCCACCGACGTACCCGAGGTCGAGTACTTCGAGTGTGCGACCGAGCCGGCCGTGATCAAGCTGATGGACGCCGGCGGTATCGACCTGGTGATCCTGGACGGCGAGGCCGTGCCGGCCGGCGGGCTGGGGATCGCCCGCCAACTCAAGGACGAGATTTTCCAGTGCCCGCCGATCCTGGTGCTGATCGGCCGCCCGCAGGATGCGTGGCTGGCGACCTGGTCCCGAGCCGAGGCGACCGTAGCGCACCCGATCGACCCGATCCGGCTCGCCGAGGCGACGGCCGACCTGCTCCGGCAGCGGGTCGCCAAGCTGCCCGCGACCACCTGAGCCGGGCGCTATGGCCGCCCCGCTGGATTCACCCGCCGGTACTACGCCTGGCGGGCGTGCGCTGACCTGGTCGCAGGTGCTCAACCCGTTGCTGCGGCACGAGGATCTCGACGCCACCGCGACCGCGTGGGCGATGGAGCAGATCCTCTCCGGCGCCGCCTCTCCCGCCCAGCTGGCGGGGTTCGTCATCGCTCTGCGTTCCAAGGGCGAGACGGTGACCGAGGTCGAGGGCATGGTCGCGACGATGCGCGAGTTCGCGACCCGGATCGACGTACCGGGCCGGACGCTGGATGTCGTCGGGACCGGTGGTGACCAAGCGCACACTGTGAACATTTCCACGATGTCGGCGATCGTCGCCGCCGGGGCCGGGGCGAAGGTGCTCAAGCACGGCAACCGGGCGGCCTCGTCGGCCTGTGGTGCCGCGGACGTGCTCGAGGAACTGGGTATCCCGCTCAATCTCACTGCCGCGCAGGTCGCGGAGGTGGGGGAGCGGGCCGGAATCACGTTCTGCTTCGCTCCCGCGTTCCACCCGGCGCTGCGGCACGCCGCCGTACCGCGTCGTGAACTCGGGGTGCCGACCACGTTCAACCTGCTGGGGCCGCTGGCCAACCCGGGCAACCCGTCGGCGCAGGCCGTCGGCGTCGGGGACGGGCGGGTCGCCGGGCTGATGGCCGGCGTACTGGCCCGGCGGGGGATCGACGCGCTGGTCTTCCACGGCGACGACGGGCTGGACGAACTGACCACCCGGACGACCTCGCAGGTGTGGACGGTCGGACGCGGGGTGGTCGACGGGCCGGAAACACTGGATCCGCGGGAGCTGGGGATCGCGCCCGCGTCGGCGGAGTCGTTGCGGGGTGGGGACGCGGCGTTCAACGCGAAGGTGGTGTGGGCGCTGCTGGACGGCGAGCCCGGGCCGGTGCGCGACGTCGTACTGCTGAACGCGGGTGCCGCGCTGGCCGCGCACGAGGGCAGTACCGGACCGCTGGTCGCGCGGATCCGCGCCGGGATGGACCGGGCCGCCGAGGCGATCGACTCCGGTGAGGCCAGGAACGTGCTGGATCGCTGGGTCGTGGCCTGTGCCGAGGTGCGTTCGTAGGTTCCGTGCTGTGCTGGGAAAGCCCGCCTCCGTGGTTCTGGGAGGCGGGCTTTCCGCTGTAGTGAAGGGCAGTTCGGGGCCGCGGATCAGCCGCCGATCTTGATCTCCTGGACCTTGGCGCGCCAGTCGGCGACCTGCTCCGAGGTACTGCCGGCGATGTCGCCGATCGCGACGGCGGCGGTGCCGTCGCCGCGGTCGATCACGGTGACCAGGACGTTGGAGAAGGTCTCCGCGAGCTTCGGGATCTTCACCACCACCTTGATGCTCAACTCGTGCGACGGATGCCCCGCGACGGTCCCCGGGGTATGGACGGCCTTGCCGATGAACTGCACGTTCTGGTCGTACAGCTCGACCAGCGCCGTCGTCGCCGCCTGAATGGTCGCGGCCTTCCGCCCGGCGGGCGTGTTCACGTACTTGACCTTCTCGCCCAGCCCGCCGAAGGCGACGTAGTTGCCCCAGCTCTTCTTGCCGTCGTACTTGTCGTGCACGGTCAACCACGCCGACGCGCCACCCAGCAGCCCGATCCGGTCCGTACCGCCGTTGTCCCGCCAGGCCGAGGTCAGCAACGGCATCGTGTCGTTGTTGAAGGCAACAATGCTCGCCCCGACCACCCGCCCGCGCGGTGGCGGCGGCTTCGTCGGAATCGCCGACGGGCTGACCGTGGCCAACGGAGTCGAGTTTGCTGACGGCAACGAAACCGGCGTGACGGCGTCCGCCTTGTCCCAGATCCACTGCACACTGAGCCCGGTCACCACCAGAGCCCCCACCACCAGCCCCACGGCCCCCACCAACCGACCGCCGCGCCCACCATCACCGCCCCCGCGCTCCCGCGCGTAAGCCGCCTCGTCGACGATCCCGTACGCGTTGTCGCCATCGGAGTACGGGACATCCCGCCCGCCGTACTGCGCATCCGGCCCCGCGTACGGCACGCCTCGCCCACCGCGCGGCACGTCCGGCCCCGCATACGGCACATCCCGTCCGCCGTACGGCGCCTCGCCGTCCCCGCCCCGCTGCGGACCATCTGCTGCGCTCGGCCTGCTGGGGTCCGGCATCCCGGCGCCATGGGCGATCCGGCCGCCCGGCATCTGCCCACCACCCGGCGGGGTGCTCCCACCACTCAACGTCTGCTGCTGCCAGCCACTCCCGGGATGCCCAGCTCCTTGAGCGGGCGGTGGCCCATAAGGTCCCGGCCCACCCACAGTCCCACCCGGCGTCCCGTACCCCGCCTGCTGTCCAGGTACGCCGTGCGCAAACACCCCCGGCTGCCCAGACCCGCCTTGAGCAGAATCGCCTGGCTGACCGGGCGTGCCTTGAGCAGGCGCGCCTGGCTGACCGGGCGCTCCTTCAGCAGACACCCCCGACTGTCCAGGCACGCCTTGAACGGAAAACCCTGGCGGCCCCGAAACACCTCGGTTATACGCCCCCGGCTGGCTCGGAACACCCTGCCCATACGGCTCAAGCTGCCGCGAACCACCCTGCGCAGACGGCCCGCTCTGCCGCAGACCACCCTGCGCGTTGGGTCCGCCTTGTCCCGGACCACCTCGCGCGTTGGGTCCGCCTTGTCCCGGACCACCCTGCGGGTTCGGCCCGCCCCGTCCCGGACTGGTTGGCGGGTTGTGCCCGCTTTGCCCCGGACCACCTTGCGCGTTGGTCCCGCGTTGCCCAGGACCTGGCTGGCCGTACGGCCCACTCTGCCCAGAACCGCCTTGTCCAACTGGCCGAGGCTGCCCCGCCGAGTTGCCTTGGCCATAAGGTCCAGGCTGCCTCGAACCGTCTTGAACGTAAGGCCCGCCAGGCTGCTGACCACCTTGCCCAGAGGGCCCAACCTGCTCCGGACCACCTTGCCGATAAGGCCCACCGCGCGCGGAATCACCTTGCCCGCCAGGACCAACCTGACCCGGACCAGTCGGCCCTACCGCCGCCTGCGAACTAGGCCCGTACGGCCCCGCTTGAGTCTGCCGACCACCATCGCGCGGTTCCGTCGAACTCTGCGGATCCGATTGCCTTTGCGAACCCGGCGAACCCGGCGAACCCGGCGAACCCGGCGAACCCGGCGAACCCGGCACCGGCGACGACGGCTGCGGCGACGGCGACGACTGCGGAGACGGCGACGACTGCGACGACGGCGACGACGACGGCGACGGCGACGAACCACCCTGACCCTGAGCCGGTCGACCCAGCGGACCGGGCCGCCGACGATCAGCCTGCGGCGGCGGACCGTACGGCCCTACCTGCCCCTCACCCTCGTACTGCGTCGCCTCACCGTCGACACCCCGCCGAGGTGCCTGACCAGCCTGCGCCTGACCCGCATCCGTCTGCTGCGCCTGACCACTCTGCGCGCGCTGTGCCTGAGCACCATCCGCCTGCTGCGCCGGACCATTCTGCGCCCGCTGTGCCTGCTGCGGCTGAGCACCATCCGCCCGCTGCGACTGAGCACCATCCGCCTGCTGCGCCTGCGGTACCTGTCCACCACCCGCGTTACCCGGCTGAACCGCACCAGCACCCCGGTAGGACAACGGCGGCGGAGGCGGCGGCGCAGGTGCCCGCGACTGACCCAGCAGCGGATCCCCACCGCCTGGCCCATCAACAGCTTCCGGCTCGCCAGAAACGTCTGCGGAGAGAGAGTCGCCAGCTACCGGCGCCTCTGCCGACTCTTCCGAAGAGAACCAGCTGCCACCAGCCGGCTCCGGCCGATCAGCAGGAGGTGGCGGCGGCGCGCTGTGGCGCGCGGGCGGGCGGGGCGGGGTGTTCTCGTTCTCAGCCAACGTTGATTCCCTCGTAGACCTTGCTCTCGACCGCCCTGAGATCCGGCCGGTTGACGGGGATGTCGCTGATGTAGGCGACGGCGGTACCGTCGCCGAGGTCGAAGACCGCGACGGTCAGCACGAGCACCGAGGTCACCTTGGGCGACTTCGCCGTGACGGTCTCCTTGAAGTACCAGCCTGCCTTGTCCGAGCGCTTGACCGGTCCGCTCTGCAGCGCCTTGAACGTGACCGGGATGTTGCCGTACGCGGCCTTGTGGACCTGACCGAGCAGCGTCGTCGCGGTCGCCTTCGGGTCGCCGTTGAACGGCGTCGCGTTGCTGAGCCCGCCGACGAACATGTCGGCGTACCAGTCGTTCTTGCCGTCGAAGTCCGTCTGCAGAGTGATGTACTGCCCGCTCGAGTTCACCAGTTGCTTGATCAGCCGCTTGCGGTCGGACCAGTCGCCGGACTGGCGGGGGAACGAGATCGCGTCCGAGCTGATCCGCTCACCCTCGTGCAGTTCGGGGTTCTTCGACTGGCCGGCTCCGGTGCCGGCGGTCGTCGGTGCGCTGCCGGTCGGCTGCGGGGTCGGCTCCGGGTCGGCGCTCTGCCTGTCGCCGAAGTTGGTGATGAGGAACACGCCCACGACGATCAAGAGGACGAGTGCGATGGCGCCGCCGATGATGAACGGAGTCTTGTTCGTACCGCCTCCGCCGCCGTCCCCACCGCCCTTGCCCTTCCGCGTCCCACCACCGTGCGGACCGTCACCGCCGCCCTGCCACGGCGAAACCTCTGCCGCCTGCCAAGGCGCACCGCTCTGCTGCTGCCCAGTCGAACCCCACTGGTTGCCGGTCTGCCCAGCCGTCTGCTGCGCCGCAGAACTACCCCACGGCCCCGCATCAGCCTGTACGCCGTCCGTCGCCCAGCCATCACCACTCGTCTGCTGAGTCCCCGAGCTTCCCCAAACATCACCAGTTTGCTGGACGCCAGAGCCACCCCAACCGCCACCCGACTGCGGCCCGGCCCCGCCCTGACCGTCAGCGCCGCCCTGCGGCGAAGCAGTCGGACTCCAGCCCTCTGCACCTGTCTGTGGCGAAGCCGATGCGCCCCAAGTCGTGCTGCCACCTTGCTGCGTGCCAGACGCGCTCCAGCCATCGCCACCAGACTGCGGCGCGGCAGACCGGCCTGGGCCGTCAGCATCTGTCTGCGGTGACGCGGATGCGCCCCAGGTCCCGCTGCCAGTCTGCGGCGCGGCAGACCCGCCTTGGCCGTCAGCACCTGTCTGCGGCGAGGCAGACGTGCCCCAGCCCTCCGCGCCGTTCTGCGGCGAAGCAGACGTGCCCCAAGTCGGGCTGTCGCCTTGCTGCGTGCCAGACGCGCTCCAGCCGTCACCACCGGTCTGCTGCGGGCCCGGCCCGCTCCAGCCGTCACCACCAGACTGCGGCGCGGCAGACCCGCCTTGGCCGTCAGCACCCGTCTGCGGCCAGGCAGCGGTGCCCCAGCCGCCGTTGGCTGGTTGCTGTGGGCCAGCAGCGGTGCCCCACCCGGCGGCGTCCGACTCCTGCGTGGTGGAGGCGCCGGAGTTGTCAGCGGGCGGCTGCGTGCCGGACGCTGTCCAACCGCCGCCCCCGGACTGCTGCGAGGCAGGAGTATCGCCGGCATCCATCTGCGGTGAGCTGGAAGCGGCAGGAGCGGGCTGCTGCGTGTCAGCCGCACCCCAACCGTCGCTCCCCGACTGCCAAGCGGGGGAGGAGCTTTGGCCTTCGACACCTGGCTGCTGCTCAGGGACGGAGCTACCCCAGCGGTCCCCGCCTGTCGGTTGCGGACCGGACGCATCCCAGCCGTCGCCGCCCGTCGGTTGCGGACCAGCAGCACCCCGGCCGTCGCCGCTCGTTGGCTGCGGACCAGAAGCACCCCAGCCATCGGTTGCTTGGGTACTGGAGTTACCGCTCTCCGCGCCAGTCTGCGCAGCATCAGCTGTGCCCCAAGCCGGGGTGTTCGGCTGCTCGGCGCCGGACGCGCCCCACCCCTCGCCACCTGTCTGCTGCCCCGCAGGCTCGCCCCAGTGGGAGGTACCGACCTGCTCTCCAGAGGTCGTCGGCGCAACTGATCCGCCCTGCGATTTATCGACAGGGTTTGAAGCGATCAGATCGTCGCCAGCGGCCCACGGGCTCGTACTAGCCTGCTCACCGCCCGACTGCGCCGCTCCATCAGCGTCCGCAGCTCCACCCTGCGCACCCGACGGCGCAACCTGAGTAGCCTCCGCGTCAGAAGCGTTGACCTGGGTGTCGTCCTGCTGACCTGAGCCCTCCGCCCCACCAACAGCCGTGGGAATGACCTGCGTGACATCGGAATCACCCGACGGTGCCGGATCTTTCGGCGTCGGCGCGACCTTGGGTGGTTCCGTCCAGTTGGTCGCCGACCACGACTCGGTCTTCGGCTCAGGAGCCGGATCAGGCTCAGTACTGCTCGAGTTCGGCGCCAACTGCAGCTTCCAGCCGGTCTGCTGGGCCGCCTCGGCTTCCTCACGAGTGATCGGCTCGGCGTCCTCCGGCGGCAGCGGGCGCTGGGTCCAGTGACCCGCGGCGGCCGGTACCTCGGTGGGTGCCATCCAGGTCGACTTGGCCTTCTCGGCGGGCGACAAACCAGAAGCCGGGTCCGTCGACGCGCTGGAGTCGGCGTCCGCCGAGGAGCCGGACGGGTCCGAAGCGCCGGACGTGGTCGAGGCGTCCGCCGAGGAACCGGACCCCATCGAATCACCCGAGGCCGGCCCGGTCGAAGGCAGCTCGGCGGGCGTGGACCCGGTCGACGAGGGCTTGGCCGCAGCCGACGTGCCCGTCGACCCAACAGCACCCGAGCCAGCACCGGAGCCAGCGCTCGACCCAGCACCCGAGTCAGCCGCAGTACCGGAGTCCACCGAAGCGTCCGGGTCCGGTTCGTCTCGCTCGGTGCGGTTGGTCCACTGCGTCCCGTTCCACCAGCGAATGGTGTCGGGCTGTCCGGTGGGGTCCGGATACCAGCCGGCGGGAGGGTTGCTCATGCGTTCACCGTAACTTCAGCGCGTGTCAGTCAGCCCGTCCGAATTGCCCCTCAGAAACCTTGTTCCTCACCGAGGCTGAAGGCGGCCTCCAGGTCGTGGGTGGAGTAGGCGCGGAAGGCGATGTGGGTCTCGGTGCTCAGCACGCCGGGCACCCGGTTCACGTGGTCGGGGATGACGGAGGCGAGGTCGTCGTGGTGCGCCACCCGGACCATCGCGATCAGGTCCAGCCCGCCGGTCACCGAGTACACCTCGCTGACCCCCTCGATCGCGGCCACCTGCTCGGCGACCTCCGGGATGCGTGCGACGTCGGCCTTGATGAACACGATCGCGGTGACCATGTCGTCCTCTCCTCGAAACCAGCCTCTACCGCGCTGAAGCATAGTGCCGCCCACCCCCGGCCCCAGCACGCCGTACGCCGGTTCAGATCTTCGGGAACCGGGGAGCCTCCAGCACCCGGTAGTTGTACATCCGTCCCTCGGCATGGTCGATCAGCACCTTGAACCCCGCCTCCTCGAGCACGCTGCACAACGCCCGCGCGATGATCTCCGAGGCGGTCACCACATAGGAGAACAACCCACTGGTCATGTCCTGCGTGAGCACCTTCTCCAGGTACTCCGGACTGCCGGTCACCGGCGGATCCCAGTCCAGCGTCACCCCGAACGGCTCGATCGCGTTGACCCAGATGTGCGCGCCGGGCGGCAGCCCCTTCGGATCACCCCCCGGTACGACGGACGCCGGGAACCCCATCCGGTCCAGCTCGCGCCGCACCTCCTCGGCCAGCTTCCGCCAGCTCTCGACCGCCTCCGCCGGAGCCCGGTACGCCGAACCGCCGGTGTGCAGGTGCGAGGGCGTGAAGAACTGGAACGGATCAGTCACGGGACCAACTCTGCCTGACACACGCCGGATCGGGCACCTGACCGGATCGAGTCCTGAGACCACGCCTCATCGCCGAGCCTCCGCCGAGCGCCGGACGGTCGCCGTGAAGCTGGTCGAGCCCTCAGCGGCGAGCCCGCCGGTGTCATCGTCGACCAACCCGGCCACCTGGAGCCCGGCATCGGCGCACAGACGGCGGAACGAGCTCGGGGTGTGCCAGTGAACGACCCACTCCCGGTCCGCGAGCTCGGTGCCCTGAGCGGTGATGCGCTCGTACCGCGCGGTGGTGACTCGAGTGCGGCGCTCCACGTCATAGCTCTCGGACAGTGGGGTGTACCGAAGCTCGACGTCAGCCTCGTCGTTCGTGGCGCGGGTGACGCCGAGTTCGTCAGCCGGCGTGGGGTCCGGCACCCACAGTGGGATCAACGCCGCTCCGTCGTCGGTCAGGTGCGCGCGGATCGCCACCAGCGCCCGCAGAGCGGTGCCGTCGTCGGCCAGAAGATTGAAGGTGGGCCCGGCGAAGTAGATCGAGGCGTACCGGCGGTCCAGCCTCAGTTCCTGCACCCGCTGGTGGAAGACCTGAACGCCGATTCCCCGCCGGGCCGCGTTCTGACGGCAGCGTTCGACCATGTCACCGGACGAGTCGACACCCTCCACCTCGAGTCCCGCGGCGCACAGGTCAAGCAGCGGCTCTCCGTCGCCACAGCCGATCTCCAGCCCTGGCTCCCCGTGCGCCTGCACGAACCTGAGGTACGGCTCGGCGTCGAAGCTGGTCGACTTCAGCTTGGCGTAGGCGTCGACGACGATGCCGGAGTAGAAGTCAGCAGGTTCCATGAACCGAACCGTTGCACGGTGGTCCCGAGGTCGCCAGTTCATTCCGAAGCGGGAACGCTCCGGGGTCAGCGCGCAACGGCACCGAGCGGACGCATCCGGCGGCGGCGTTCGCTCGGGTGGTGATGGGCGTCGGAGTGCGAGTTGTCGAGGCGGGCCACATGCCGCCCGGCCCCGCCGACGGGGCAGGTCCAGGTGCCGTCCATCTCGACCAGGCGGATGCCGGGGGAGTCGAGCCAGCGCAGTACCAGCTCGATCTCCTCCGGCGTGGCCGAGGCGACCGGCCCGATACCGGGCAGCACCGTCTCGGCGGAGGCCCGGAGCATCTCGAGGTACCGGCGGGGATCGGTGCCGCGCG
This sequence comes from Kribbella sp. CA-293567, assembly GCF_027627575.1. Classification (NCBI taxonomy): domain Bacteria; kingdom Bacillati; phylum Actinomycetota; class Actinomycetes; order Propionibacteriales; family Kribbellaceae; genus Kribbella; species Kribbella sp. CA-293567. The sequence continues at coordinate 4,826,438 of NZ_CP114065.1, read as the reverse complement.
GGCTGATCCCCGCGGCCGCAAGCCGCCCGCGGCGGATCACGTGCAGCTCCCAGCCGCCGTCGTCGGTGCGCTTCGCCGCGCAGATCTCCGCGCAACCGGTCAACGAGGACATCCGTTGCATCTTCGCGCTGCCGCGGACGAACGCGCTCAACCGCTCACGTTGCACGGCGGCATCCTCGAACCGCTCGTCGGCAGCCAGGACGTCGATCCGGCGATCGAGCGCGGCCACCACGGCCGCCGGATCGTCGGTCAGGGCGGAGCGCAAACCGGTCACGTACGGCGCGTAGGCCTCCGGCGAGATCCGCCCGTCACAAGGCGCCACGCACCGGCCGATCTCGGCCAGCACACAAGGCGATCCCTGCGGCGTCTTCGACATCCGGGCGGTGCACTGCCGGATCGGGAACGCCTCGTGCAGTGCCGCCATCGCGCGTTCGGCCGTCTTGCGCGAGGTGAAGGGTCCGAGGTACCCCGCTTCGTCGTCGCGCACCTGCTTCACCAGCGACAGCCGCGGGAACGGCTCGACGGTGACCTTCAGCCAGTGCTGCCGCTCGGGGAACTTGGAGCGCCGGTTGTAGCGCGGTTTGTGCTCCGCGATCAGCCGCAGCTCGCGGATCTCCGCCTCGAGCGCCGTCCCGCACTCGATTCCGCGGACCCCGGAGGCGATCCCGATCATCTCGCCGATCCGGGTGCGTTGCTCGGACGCGGTGAAGTAGGACCGGACCCGGGTGCGCAGGTCCTTCGACTTGCCGACGTACAGCACCTCGCCGCGATCGTCGGTGAACAGGTAGACCCCAGGGGCGTGCGGCAACGACTCGGCCAGATGCCGCTTCGCCCGCACCTGCGGCGCCACCCGCGACGAGAACGTCTGCAGATCCTCCAGCGTCTGAACGCCCAGCGAGCCGACCCGCTCGAACAGGCCGTGCAGTACGTCGACCGTGGCGCGCGCGTCGGACAGCGCCCGGTGGTTCGGCGTGACCGTGGTCCGGAACAGCTTCGCCAGCGTGCCGAGTTTGCAGTTCGGCGTCTCGTCCGGGCTCAGCACCCGGCGGGCCAGTGTCGCGGTGTCGACGACGACGAAGTCGGGCCAGTCGTAGCCGTGCACCTGGGTGTCGTGCTTGAGGAAGCCGACGTCGAACGGCGCGTTGTGCGCCACCAGCACACAGCCGCGGGCGAACTCGAGGAAGGCCGGCAGCACCGACTCGATCCGCGGTGACGAGGCAACCATTCCGTCGGTGATCCCGGTCAGCACCGCGATGAACGGCGGGATCGGATCGACCGGGTTGACCAGCGACTGGAACTCGGCGACCAGCTCACCGGCCCGCACCTTCACCGCGCCGATCTCGGTGATCCCCGACTCGCCCGGCGCCCCGCCGGTCGTCTCCAGGTCGACGACGCAGAAGGTGACGTCGCGCAACGGCGTGCCGAGATCGTCGAAGCTCGGCTGCACACCACGGATCGGCGACACCGGTCCGGACGCCGGGGCAGCGGCGCGATCCGGCAGTGGGCTGGTCATGGCGAAGACGCTAGAAGCCGCCACCGACAATTCCGGACCGGACACGCGGCCGCGGTGCGCCGCCTTTGATCAAACGACGTGGCTGACGGCGTGGCACCGACTACGCTTCAGTCATGGGTACACAAGCGATCACCGTGATTCCGGGTGCTGTGCCCCGGCACTGTGGTCTGCATCACTGGCTGTGCCAGGGGGCCGTTCCGACCGGACTGCGGACCGGTGGCTGAGGCAGGCACCGCCGCGAGCTCCGCTGCCACCACCTTGCCCGAACCCGTCCGGCAACGGGTTCTGAACCTGGCCGCCCAGGCGCTGGGGCAGTTGCCCGCGACAGACATCCCACCCCCGCTGCGGCGGTTCGCCAGTTTCGCGCCCGGCAAGCGCGCGAAGCTGTCCGCCTCGGTGCTCGGCCCGATCCTGGAGACCGACGACCACTTCCGCAAGCTGGTCGCCTTCGAGGTACGCCGCGAGCACCCCGAGCTCGGCGACGCGGTCGCCGACGGCCTCGCCGTACCGGCCGCTGAGCCGACCGAGGTGGCCGCGCTGGCCTACCTGCTGCGCCCCGACGACTGGGAGCAGCGGGTCGCCGACGCCGCCCAGTTGCCGCCCGAGAAGCCGGCGGTCGACGAGGACGCTCTCGCGCGGCTGCACGACCAGCTCGACCAGGCCCGGACCGAGACCCGCCAGGTGCGCGAGCGGCTGCGTGAGCAGGTCACCGAGCTGAAGGCCGAGAACGTCACGCTGCGCCGCAAGCTCAACGATGCCCGCCAGCGCATCGCCGGCCTGCAGACCGATCTCGAACTGCGCACCACCGAGGCGGCGACCGCCGACCAGCGCGTCGACGCCGCTCGCGCCGAGGTCGACCGTGAGCTGCGCAAGCTTCGCGCCCGCATCACCGAACTGGAAGCCGTCGAGCACGCGGCCCGCCGGACGGCGGGCCAGGAGCGCGAGCTGGCCTCGACCCGCACCCGCCTGCTGCTGGACACGCTGGTCGAGGCAGCAGGAGGGCTCCGTCGCGAGCTCACCCTGCCGCCAGGGGGAGACCTCCGCCCTGCCGACACCGTCGCGGGGGTGGAGCCCGCGACCGCCCCCGTCGGCCGTACTGCGCCTGCCGACGATCCCGCGCTGTTCGACGAACTGCTGGCGCTACCGCAGGTCCACCTGATCATCGACGGCTACAACGTCACCAAGACCGCGTGGCCGACCACTCCGTTGCATTCCCAGCGCCAGCGGCTCGTCACGGCGCTCGGTGCCCTGGTGGCGCAGCGGCGGATCGAGGTGACGGTGGTCTTCGACGGCGCCGAACTGTCCGGTCCGGTGCAGCTGAACTCGCCGCGCGGCGTACGCGTCCGCTTCAGCCCGGCCGGCGTGATCGCCGACGAGGTGATCAGGCAACTGGTCCGGGCCGAGCCGCCGGGCCGCCCGATCGTGGTCGTCTCCACCGACCGTGAAGTTGCCGAGAGCACCGGCACGATGGGGGCCCGGGCCTTGTCCGCAACGACTCTGATCAACCGCATCGCCCGGGGCTGAACCGGGCCGTGGTCCGGCCTGCCGACGGAAACTGTCGGTGGGGTTCTCTAGCGTCCTTCTCAGCCGGATGCAAGTCCGGGTGCTTCCCCACCTTGGAGGACGTTGTGCTGATCGACTGCGACGCGTGTGTGATGAGAGGTCCCGGCTGCGGCGACTGCGTGGTCAGCGTGGTGCTCGGGATGCCGCCCGAGCAGAGTTCGCTGCGCGTGGACGACGAAGAGCTGGCCGCGCTCGGCGTACTGGCCCAGTCCGGTCTGGTGCCGCCGCTGCGGCTGGTGCACGCCGTGGACAGCGTCGATCCGCGGGACCGGACGGGTCCACAAGCCGCTGCCGGTTCGGCCTGACCGGCAGACCGACCCCGACTGCCTGAGAACTGCCGGTCATCCGCCTGTTACGCACAGTCGCGCCCTCATAGCTTCTTCCTGAGTCAGTGAACATCGACCGGGGAGACGACGATGCGGGACACGAGCTGGGGACGCCTGAGTGGCCACTGACGGCCGGAACCAGTCAGGGCCCGGCCTGCGCCAACTGATCGAGAGCTGTCTGGAGGTCGAGCCGGCGAGGATCGCCGAGGTCCTCGGCGATCTGCAGAGCCGACAGGTAGGCCGATCTCGCTTCGGGGATCCGGCCGAGCTGTACCAGCGTCCTGGCGGCAGCCTCGTGGCCGCTGATCTGGCCGTTCGGGTTGTTGGTCCGCTCCGCCAGCGCAGCGCTCTCGCGGAACAGATCGAGCGCCTGGGCGGGCTCGCCGCTGAGCCGCAGGATCTCGGCCAGGGCACCCATGCAGGCCGTCTCGACCTCGGCGGCCTGGAGCCGGCGGCCCATCGGCAGGACCTGTTCGAACGCGTTCCTCGCCCGATCGAGGTGCTCGCTGCGGAGGTGCAGGAAACCGGCGTTCAGCAGCGCGAGCATCGCACCGTACTCGTCGCCGTCCTCCTCGGCGATCCGGGCGCATTCCGCGTAGTACTCGACGGCCAGCTCGTCCTGGCCGCGATCCGCCGCAAGGATGCCGAGCGTGCTCAGGGCCCGGGCGAGCGGCAGCCGGTGGTTGCCCTCACGGGCGATCGCGGCGGCGGCCTCGAGGTACTGCTGGGCCAGCTCGAACTCGCGCAGTTCGCGGTAGGCCACACCGATCCCGCAGCGCAGAATTCCTTCCCGTTCCTGGTCGCCGAGCAGATCGGCGGCCACCAGCCCGAGCTGATGGGTCGCCAGCCAGACCGGCCACACCTTCCGGCTGGCGAAGAAGTCGATCATGCTCGTCGGCAGCTGCGCCGCGAACCCGTACTGACCCGAGCTGATCGCCAGGTCGACGGCGTTCGCGAGGTTCGTCAGCTCGTCCGCGCACCACTGCCCGGCCGCTTCCGCGGAGCCGAACGTCTCGGTCACGACGCCGTCGAGCGGCGGGTCGATCGAAGTGCGGACCCGCGACGGCCGCAGACAGTGGTTCGCGGCGTCGGCGGCCTGCAGGTAGTAGTCGAGGGAGCGCCGCAGAGCCGGTTCGTCCGGCCCGGAGCATCGCTGGGCGAACAGCTTGACCAGGTCGTGCAGGCCGAAGCGGCCGGCGCCGCGCGGCTGTACCAGGTTGAGCGCGACGAGCCGTTGCAGCATCCCTTCGGTGACCGGACCGTCCGAAGCCATCAGGGAGGCGACGACGTTCGGACCGAACGTCGTACCGGGGAGCAGGCCGAGCCGGCCGAACAGCAGCTTGAGGTCGGCGGGGAGCCGGTCGTAGGAGACCTGGAAGGCCGGAAGCACCGAGGCGACCGGGTCGTCAGGCAGCGAAAGACGTTCGAGGCGGTCTGGTGCTGCTAGGGCGTCCGCGGCTTCACGCAGGGTCCGTTGGTCGCCGAGCGCGATCCCCGCGCCGACCACCCGGATCGCCAGCGGCAGCCGGCTGCACAGCTCGATGATCTCCCCGGCCGCTCCGCGGTCCCCGTCGACCTGGGCCGGCCCGACGATGCCTCTGAGCAGCTCTCCGGCCTCGGACACCGTCATCGCGTCCAGCAACAACGGGCGGGCTCCGTCGCGGACGATCAGCCCGGCCAACCGCTCGCGACTGGTGATGATGGTGGCGCAGGTCGGCGTACCAGGGAGCAGCGGCCTGACCTGCTCGGCCGTCGCGGCGTTGTCGAGCAGGAGAAGCAGGCGGCGATCCGCGATCTGCGAGCGGAACAGGGCCGCGCGTTCTTCCACTGCGGTCGGCTGATCGCCCGGTGGGATATCGAGTGCGGTCAGCAGCCGCCCCAGCGCCTCAGCAGGATCAAGGGGTGTCTGGCCGGGAGTGAAGCCGTGCAGATCGACATACAGCTGGCCGTCCGGGAAGCGAGCCGCCGCGCCATGGGCCCAGTGCACTGCCAACGCGGTCTTGCCGCTCCCGCCGATGGCGGTGATGGTGACGATGCGGGCCGGTGGACGGTCCGAGACCAGCTCGTCGAGCTCGCGCAGTTCCGCGAACCGGCCGGTGAAGTGCACGTCGGCGGCGGGAAGCTGCTGCAGCCTGGTGGGCTGCGGTTTGGCGACCGCAGGCGGGGGAGTCGTGTCAGCGATCAGCGCGAGCAACTGCCGCGTCTCTTCGTCGGACAGCTCCAGCGCGCTCGCGATCAGCCGGATCGACTTCGCTCGCGGCTTCTGGACCCGTCCCGACTCGAGATCGCGCAGCGACCGCTCGGACAGCGACGAGCGCTCGGCCAGCTCTTCCTGGGTCAGTCCGGTCCGCCGGCGAAGCGCACGCAACTGTTGGCCGATCTCGGTCAATTCCATCCTTCGCGGGCGGCGACGTCCTGGTATGGACCACCATCCTAGTGACCGACGGCCATCATGGGGGCACGCAACGAGCAGGGCGGCCGCTTCGCGACGCCTGTCAGCAGTGTCGGGACGAACGCTGCTGCAGAAGGCGTGATCACGCTGCGTCGCGGTCGAGCAAGGCTTTTCCCGACGTTAAGTTTGGATCAAACCAGAGGGGCGGATTGCACCGGTCACGAATCGGTTACTACTGTTACCCCTCGTTGCCTCACAGTGTCGGTCGACCAGACCGGGCGGGCAGCGAAGATTCAGCGCCGAGGGGTGACCGACCGGTCGAACCGACCAGTGGGTTGACGGGGACGGCATCGAGCAGAGGAAGGGACCGACCGGGCTGTGTCCATCGGCCGCACGAAGCGCTTCAAGGGAATTGCCCTCGCCGCCATCACCTCCACCGCCGTCGTCGCTGGAGTGATCTTCATCCAGACCGGGGCGGACGCGGATCCGAAACCGACACTGGCGCAGGCGAAGGCCCAGGTGGCCGCGCTGCACACGAAGGCGGCAGCCGCCGGTGAGGCGGCCAACGACCTCCGCGGCCAGATCACCGCGTCGCAGTTGCGGGTCAAGGCCCTGCAGGCCGGGATCGCCAAGCAGCAGGCCCAGGTCGACGGCGTGAAGAAGCAGATCGGTTCGCTCGCGGTGGCCGGCTACCAGACCTCCGGGATGACGACGACGGCGCAGTTGCTGCTGTCGACGAACCCCGACCAGTTCCTCAGCCAGGCCTCCACCGCGCAGGCGTTCGCCGGCCAGCAGAACTCGGCACTGCGCCGGTTCCAGTCCGCGCAGGGCAAGCTCACCGACCTGCAGGCCAGCGAGCAGAGCGAGCTCGCCGCGCTGCAGGCCGTGCAGGGCAAGCAGGACGCCCTGAAGAAGCAACTGCAGGCCAACGTCGACGCCGCCGAGAAGGTCCTCGACAAGCTGACCGACTCCGAGCGGGCCCGGATCCAGGCCGAGAACGAGCAGGAAGAAGAGGAAGCCCGCGCGGAGCGTCCGACCCGCGACGGCGACCGCACCTCCGAGGAGAAGGAGGAGCCCGAGAACGACGCCCCGGTCCCGGCCAACGGCCGTGCGGGGGCCGCGGTCAGCGCCGCGATGGCGCAGCTCGGCGACAAGTACGTCTGGGGCGCCACCGGTCCGGACCGGTTCGACTGCTCCGGCCTGACGATGTACGCCTGGGGCAAGGCCGGCGTCTCGCTGTCGCACTCCTCCAAGGCGCAGTACTCCGAGGGCCGCAAGGTCAGCCGGAGCGACCTCAAGCCGGGCGACCTGGTCTTCTACGGCAGCCCGTCGATCAGCCACGTCGGGATGTACATCGGCAACGGCCGGATGGTGCACGCGCCGAACCCGAGCCGTCCGGTCAAGACCGACGACCTCGACTACATGAGCGGCTACGTCGGCGCGGTCCGTCCGGGCTGAGCCCACTTCGACGCATGATCGACGGCTCCGAGGGGAACAGCCCCTCGGAGCCGGTTCGTTTGTTGTCCTTGCCCACGCCCATGCTTCACTGTCCCGGGAGGCACCTGAAGTGACTCCCCTGACTGGGGCAGGCGAGCAGCGAGGGGCCGAGGTGGTCGACGAACGCGGCGGCACGCTGCCACCGGGGGACGGCGAGGAGCGGGTCTCGCCATCGGAGCAGACGACGATCCAGATCCCGGCGCAGCACGCCGTCGGGGAAGGGCCGGGCCGCCCGACCGCGATCCAGGCGGTGCACACCTGGACGTCCGGGCACGGGCCGATCGTCCGAAGGGTCGCGCTCGGTCTCGCAGTCTGTCTGGTCGGCGCCGCCGGTTTCGCCGGTCTGCGCAAGATCGCGGACGCGCCACCGGACCCCAACGCCCCCACCAACAGTGCGCAGACGCCGGCCGCTGACAAGACGACCCCCGACGAGGCCGCCGAAGGCGTCCGCCGGGCCGCCGAGGGCCAGGCCGTGCTGCAGCGGATGGCCGACGCGATCCAGGACGAGCGCAAGTCGAGCTTCCTGGAGACGATCGACCCGAAGGCCACCGCGTTCGACGGGCAGGCGCGGACCATCTACAGCAATCTCGGCAAGTTGCCGCTGGCCGCCTTCAAGCTGCGCTACGTCAGTGACGACACCGGCGCGCTGGCCCCGGACCGGCAGGCCGAGCTGGGCGGCACCGAGTCCTGGCTCGCGCAGGTCGAGGTGTCCTGGCAGCTCACCGGCTTCGACGCCAAACCGGCCCGGGAGACCCTGCCGGTGACCTTCGTCACCCGCGACGGTACGACGTACGCGGCGTCCTTCAGCGAGCGTTTCGTGGCCGGTCAGCGGCGGCCGATCTGGGCGCTCGGCGGGATCGAGGTCGCCAAGGCCGAGCACAGCCTGGTGATCAGCCTGGACTCGCAGGCCGACGCCGACGACTACTCGACCGTGACGGATCGAGCGGTCGAGTCGGTGACCAAGGTCTGGGGCAAGAACTGGAAGCAGAAGGCGGTCGTCTACCTGCCCGCCAAGCAGTCCGAGATGGAGTTCGTGCTCGGCGCCCAGCCCGGCACCTACTCGCAGATCGCCGCGGTCACGATGGCCGAGCTGGACACCCCGATGGCCGGTGCGCCGTTGCGGGTGGTCGCCAACCCGAAGCTGTTCGAGGAGCTCGGCAAGCAGGGCCGCCGGATCGTGCTGACCCACGAGACCACCCACGTGGCCTCCAACGCGACCGCCTCCCCGGTGCCGTTGTGGCTGGCCGAGGGTTTCGCCGACTACGTCGCCTTCACCGCCGTGTCCGTCCAGGACGAATCGGCGGCGAAGGAGCTGTTCAAGGCGGTCCGGGCCGGCAAGGTGCCGAAGACGCTGCCCACCGCGGAAGCGTTCGCCGCCTCGTCGGCCGAACTGCCCCTGGCCTACGAGTCCGGCTGGCTGGCCTGCCGGCTGATCGAGGAGCGGGAAGGGCAAGCCAAGCTGGTGAAGTTCTACCGGGCCGTGCACGCGTCGAAGAGCCCGACCGGGCTGGCCGACGCGTTCCGTACCGTGCTCGGGACCACCGAGCAGGAGTTCACCGCCGACTGGCAGCGGTACCTGAAGAGGCTCGCCGGTGTCTGAGCGGGCCACCCGATGGGCCCCGCGCGGAGCCGCCCTGCTGCTCGCCGCCGCTCTCGTCGCGGTGATCGTCGCGACCACGCCCTGGCACCTGATCGACCTGCCGGAACCCGACGCCGCGCTCGACTTCACCGCGGCCGAGATCGACCGCCAGCAACGGTTCCGGAGCGAGTTGTTGCCTTGGTCAACGACCTCCTGGGTGCTCTCGCTGCTGGTCCCGCTGGCGATCGGCTTCAGCCCCCTCGGCCGCCGCCTGTACGCCGTGACGCGGATCCGCCACTGGTGGCTGGCCGTTCCGGTGGTGGTGCTCGGCCTCGGTCTGCTCGCCGGCCTGGTCACCCTGCCGACGGACGTGATGGCCGAACGCGTCACCCGGAAGTACGGGCTGTCGACCGAAGCGTGGGACCTGTGGTTGCGCGACCGCGCGGTGAACTGGCTGCTGATGTCGGCGGCGCTGGTGGCCATCAGTCTCGGACTCGTTGCCCTGGCCAAGCGATGGCGCACCTGGTGGTGGGCACCTGCCGCGATCGCCTGTGCCGTGCTGGTGCTCGGCGTCTCCTTCGCCTATCCGGTGCTGGTCGAGCCGCGCTTCAACGACTTCACCTCGATGCCGGCCGGGGCGCAGCGCGACGAGTTCATGGAGCTCGCGCGCCAGGACGGCGTACCGGTACGGGACGTGCTGGTCGCCGACGCTTCCAAGCGGACGACCGCGCTGAACGCCTATGTGTCCGGATTCGGCTCGACCAGGCGGCTGGTCGTCTACGACACACTGTTGTCGGGCGCGACGCCGCAGCAGGTGCGGCTGGTGGTCGCGCACGAGCTGGGTCACGCGGCTGAGGACGACGTGCTGCACGGCACTCTGGTGGGTGCGCTCGGCTCGGCGTTCGCGATCGTGCTGCTGCGGTTGCTGGTGGGAGCCCGGATGGCGGATCCGCGCAGTACGGCGTTGTTGCTGGCACTGATCGTCGCCGGTACGACGCTGGCCGCGCCGGTGCAGAATCTGATCAGCCGCAAGATCGAGGCCCGCGCCGACTACCACTCGCTGCGGCTGACCGATGATCCCGGCGACTTCGTCGAGATGCAGCACCGGCTGTCCGTGCGCAACATCTCCGGGCTCGAGCCGAGCCGCTGGCGGTACTGGATGTTCGCCAGCCACCCGACGCCACCCGAGCGGATGGCGATGGCGCGCGCGTGGGGACTGGAGCACGGCGATCCCGTGCCGCCGCTGGTCCGGAAGTGACTCTGCCGATTCCGACCCCACCCCACCACCCCGGTCAGGTGCTGGTCGTCACCAACGACTTCCCGCCGCGGCAGGGCGGGATCGAGACGTTCGTGCGGTCGTTGTGCGACGAGCTGCCCGACGTGGTGGTGTTCACGGCACGGATGCCGGCGGCCGCGGAGTACGACGCGGCCCTGCCGTTCCCGGTGGTGCGGGACCGGACCCCCATGTTGTTGCCGACAGCAAGGGTCACCCGGAGCGCGGTACGGGTGATGCGGGAGTACGGCGCGGAGCAGGTTGTCTTCGGCGCGGCGGCGCCGCTCGGGCTGATGGGGCCGGCGTTACGTGAGGCCGGTGCGCGACGGATCGTTGCCCTGACCCACGGACACGAGACCTGGTGGGCCGGTACGCCGGGAACGCGTCAGGCGTTGAGGCGGATCGGCGACGCGGCCGACACCCTGACGTCGGTGTCGGGCTGGTGCGAGAAGCAGATCGCGCCGGCGCTCTCGCCGGGAGCGGCGGCCCGGATGCGGCGGCTGACACCTGGCGTCGACACCTCGAGGTTCTTCCCGGACTGCGGGGGAGAGCAGGTACGCAAGGGGCTCGGGCTCGAAGGTGTGCCGGTGGTGGCCTGCGTTTCGCGGCTGGTGGCGCGCAAGGGGCAGGACACGCTGATCCAGGGATGGCCGCGGGTGCTGGCCGTCGTACCGGAGGCTGTGCTGCTGATCGTCGGTGGCGGGCCGGACCGGGCCCGGCTGGAGGAACTGGCTCGACGGACCGGAGTGGCGCACGCCGTGCGCTTCACCGGCGCCGTGCCGTGGGCGGACATCCCGCCGTATGTCGATGCCGCGGATGTCTTCGCGATGCCCTGCCGCACCAGGCGTTTCGGGCTCGAACCCGAAGCTCTCGGCATCGTCACCCTGGAAGCCTCGGCGGTCGGCAAGCCGGTCGTCGTCGGCGACTCGGGCGGCGCCCCCGACACCGTGAAGCACGGCGAGACCGGCTATCTGGTCGACCCGTACAACCCGGTGGCCACCGCGCTCCGCATCACCGAACTGCTCACCGACCCGGCGCGCGCCCGAGCCATGGGTGAAGCCGGCCGCGCGTGGGTGCGAACACAGTGGACCTGGGCGCGCTCCGGCCGCCTGCTCCGGGAACTGCTGGACGTTCACTGACCGGCCCGGACCGCCACCACACACCAACCGTCGGCTCACCCGGAAAACTCGCCGTCGCCACGCTCGACTCTGCCGTTTTCGCTCCCTCTGTGGGAGGTTGGTCCGTGATGGCGGTCCGGGTCTCACTGTTGCCCTGCGCACCGCGTGTGTATTCTGTGGTCATGCAGCAGCTGACCTTCGTCGCAGTAGCCGTACGAGCTTCGTGCTCTCCGGCTGCCGCTGCCTGACCTCTGCTCCACCCCACCGGCGACCGGAAACGGTCCGCCGGTTTTTTGTTGCCCCGGCTCGGTCGCTTTCCGGTCTTTCGACTGCAAAGGACCACCGTGATGACCATCGACCAGACCTTCGTCGACTTCTTCTCCCAGCGCAAGCACATCCCCACCACGGGATCCTCGCTGATCCCGCGGCCGGGCGACCCGGTGCTGTTCACGACCTCGGGGATGCATCCGCTGACGCCTTATCTGGAAGGCGATCCGCATCCACTCGGCCGCCGGCTGGTCGGCGTGCAGCGATGTCTGCGCACCACCGACCTGGACGAGGTGGGCGATCCGACCCACCTGACCGTGTTCGAGATGCTCGGCTCCTGGTCGCTCGGCGACTACGGCAGCGAACAGACGCTGCGCTGGGGGTACGAGCTGCTGACCGAGCACTTCGGGATCGAACCCGGCAAGCTGTCGGTCACCGTGTTCGGTGGTGACGACCAGGTTCCGCTCGACCAGGAGTCGTTGCGGACGTGGCAGAGCATCGGGCTGCCGATCGAGCTGACCACCGGCGACAACTGGTGGTCGAACGGCCCGACCGGACCGTGCGGCCCGGACTCGGAGATCTTCGTCTGGACCGGCGACGGCGAGCCCGAGGGCACGCCGACCACCGACGACCGCTGGGTCGAGGTCTGGAACCACGTGATGATGCGCTACCGGCGGCACGAGGACGGCTCGCTCGAACCGCTGCAGCAGCGAAACATCGACACCGGTCTCGGCCTGGAGCGGCTGGCGATGCTGCTGGAGGGTAAGAAATCGGTCTACGAAACGGAGCTGTTCGAGCCCTGGACGCGGATCGTGCCCGAGCTGTGGAAGCTTGACGAGCAGGACGAGCGGATCGTCATCGACCACCTGCGGTCCAGCATGGTGATCGTCGGCGACGGGGTGCACCCGTCGAACACCGGCCGCGGCTACGTGCTGCGCCGTCTGATCCGCCGTGTGCTGACGTTGCTCTGGCGCTCCGACGACACCCGGACGCTGTCCGACCTGCCGATGGAGCTGTTCGAGCACACCAGCCGGCATTTCCACCAGGGCGAGGTGCTCAGCCTGGTCCGCCGGATCCTGATCGACGAGGAGATCCGGTTCAGTAATCTGCTGGACCGGGGCCGCGTGATCCTCAGTCACGAGAGGTTCCACAAGACGCTCGACGAAAGCGACTTCGAGTACCTGCACGAGACGCACGGCCTGCCGCGTGACCTCGTTCAGTCGCTGGTGGGGTGACCCCACAACGCGAGCTCCGCGGCACGCGGATCCTCGACCAGCAGGGAATCCGGGTGGGTGAAGGTCATCACCGGCCGGGTGGTCGCGTCGTACGGCGGCCAGCCCGGCCGGCCCGTGGTGGCGAAGGCGACCCAGGCCGCGTGCATCTGGTCGGCCACCCGCTGCGGCGGCGCTTCGCCGTACAGGGGTGAGGTCGCGGTCGCGAGCGTGTCGAACACGAACGGCAGTTCCAGCGCGTGACACGCCCCCAGCCCGGCCAGCGGGGACTTCCAGTCGAACTCGTACAGGTACGCCGTCGCGTGTCTCCGCTGGGCGGCGGCGAGCCGAAGGGTCGGCAACGTGAAGAACGTGTCGCCCACGATGTCGCCGAAGACCTCACCCGGTGTCAGGCCGGGGCGGTTCGCGACGTACGCCGCGACGATCGCCGGCGGCACACCTTGTTGGCCGAGCAGCACCGGCAGTGCCTCGGCGGTGATCGCGGCGGCCATGCCGGAGGGGATGGAGAAGAGCCGCATCTCCTCGGTCGTGGCGCCGGTCAGCAGGTCGACTCCCGCGGCGGCGCCGGCCGCGATCGCGTCGATCGGCCGCTCGTGGATCAGCTCACCGTCGATCACCGGGAAGAACGGCATGATGCCGCCGCCCGCGCTGATCACGGTCGCGCCCCAGCGGGCCGGATCCGGGTTCTGCCGCAGTTCCAGCGCGACCACCCGTTGGGCCGCGATCAGGTCGTCGATCGCCACACCGGAGAACCCGGCCACGGACGACGCCACCCCGAGCCGCTTCGCCACCTCGGCGGTCACCACCGCGCCGTCGGCCGCGAGCGCGGTGGCCGCCGCTGATCCGCTCTGCACGATCGCGCGCTGGAAAAGCCCTTGCGCGGAAGGGATCGACATCAGCGTCGCGACACTCATCCCGCCGGCCGACTGCCCGGCGATCGTCACGCGACCCGGGTCACCGCCGAAGGCCGCGATGTTGTCCTGCACCCAGCGCAGCGCGGCCAACTGGTCGAGCAGTCCGCGGTTGCTCGGCGCGTCCTCGATCACGCCGAAGCCCTGGACGCCGAGCCGGTAGTTGACGCTCACCAGGATCACGCCGTCCCGCGCGAAGGCGGTTCCGTCGTACGCCGGGGTCGCGTTCGAGCCGTTGCGGAAGGCGCCGCCGTGCAGCCAGACCAGTACGGGCAAGCCGGAGCCGCCCGGCGTCCACACGTTGAGGTTGAGGAACGCCGCGCCCGGCGTCAGCGGGTTGGTCAGCAGTACGTCGTACGGCCGCTCGTAGGGAGGTTGCGGCGCGGTCGCACCGAGTGCCGTCGCATCCCGTACGCCGTCCCAGGCCGGCGCGGGCTCGGGTGCCTGGAAGGCCTTGGGGCCGGCCGGGTCGGCGGCGTACGGGATGCCCAGGTAGGCAGTGATCCCGTCAGTGGTCGTGCCCCGGAGATGCCCCGACGATGTCACCGCGATCGAGTCCATGAAGTTCATCATCCACGGTCGGTGGCCGATCATCGTCGGGGATGGCCGGCGGTGAGACCTTGCCGACGGACGACTGCGCCACGAAGGCGCCGAGCAGCACGATCACGCCGCCGATGATCTGGTTGGTGTCGAGCTTCTCGTTGAGCAGCAGCAGCGCGAAGACGCTCGCCGCCACCACCTCGACGTACGCGACCGCACCGCCGACGGCCGCCGACAGCCGCTGCACCGCGGCCGCGCCGGCCAGGTAGGCGACCACGGTGCTGACCACGATCAGCCAGGTCGCGAAGATCCAGCCCGGCGCGGATCGCTCGCCGATCGCGATGGTGTCGGTCAGCGTGTGCCAGGGCATCGACCAGGGCGCGGAGATCGCGGTCAGCACGAGCGCGCCGACGACGCTGCCGGCCGCGGTCATCACCAGCGGATCGGCCAGGCCGGTGAGCTTGTCGATCAGGATGAAGTACGTCGCCTGGCAGGCCGCCGCGCCCAGCCCGGCGAGCAGGCCGATCAGGTCGAGCTGGAGCCCCGACCAGATCTCCACCACCACGGCCAGACCGGCGAGCGCGATGACGACGCCGAGCGCGGCCGATTTCGGTACGGCCACCTTGCGGCCGAACTTGAGCCACCCGACGACGAGCACCGGACCGCTGAACTCGAGCAGGATCGCGATGCCGACCGGCAGCCGGCTGGCAGCGATGAAGAACAGCGTCTGGCAGCCTGCGATCCCGGTCAGGCCGTAGAGCACCAGTTGCGGCCAGCTGGCCCGGGCGGAGCGCAGCCCGGAACGGCCACGGAAGATCAGCACCAACGGAACGAGCAGGGCGGCAGCGCCGAGAATCCGCAGCCAGGCAGCCTGTTGAGGCGACATCCCGGCACCGATCAACGCCTTCGCGAACGGCCCCGATCCGCCGAAAGTGATCGCCGAGAACACAGCGAACCCGAGCCCGACGGACTTGGTCCGAGCAGCATCCTGCGCCATCCCCATGCCACCTCCCACCCACTTCACCCGACCGTGACGACCGGGAACCTGTACATGGGCATAACCATGTCACACCCATTACATGGCGTCGAGGCGGAGATTCAGCAGGCGGACGCGGGCATGCTGCGTCAGCTTGCTTGGGAAGTCGCGCGGGCTTCGAGGATCTCCAGGTAGTGCGGGTTGTGCATGATGCCGAGGACGTTGCCGAAGGGGTCGACGACCGAGGCGGTGGTGAAGTCGCTGTCGCTGTGCTTCGTGATGGGCTGGTACTCCTTGGCGCCCATCGCAAGCAGTTTCTCGAAGGTGCCGGCGAGGTCGTCGACGTGCCAGTGCATCACCGCGCCGCCGGGGGCGTTGGAGGCGCCGGGCGGGGCGTACTTGCGGTCGATGAAGCCGAGTTCGTCGGCGTCGTCGCCGACCCGGAACTCCAGGTACGCCGGCGGGGCGGGCGCGGGCGGGAACGCGAAGTACGCCTGCTGGCCGAGCAGTTCGGCGTACCAGTCGCGGGCTGCGGCGAGGTCGTCGGCGTAGAAGCTGATGGTGGCGAATCCGCGGAACATCGGGTACTCCCTGGGTCGGTGTCGGGGTGGTCGTCCACCTCGTTGACACCATCATGCGACCCAGAAGTGCTCATCAACTGAGCACTTTTTCGACCAGTTTCTGAGCCGCTGAGTGACCGGACACAACGACAGGCAGTAGTCGCTGTCCGGCCGGGTCGCTGAGCGGCAAGCGCGCTCGGCGACCCGGCACCGCGTGGACTACTGCCTGTCGCTGTGTACGGCCCTGGCCTGCTCGAAGGGCAGGCGGTCGAAAATGATGCGCAGTTCGGCGATCTTCCCGTCGCGCACGGTGTGGAACTCGGCGCCGGGGGCGTCGGCGACCGGGTGGGTGCTGGTGTCGTAGATCAGCATCGCGGCGGTCTCGTCGCCGAAGGCCCCGATGATTCGCGAGCTGATCAGGATCCGCGAGAACGGTTCCATGAACGCCCGGAACGCCTCGGCGCCTTCCAGCCGGCCCGCCGGCGCGTGGCAGACGAGATCGGCGGCGAGATAGGTCATCGCGCGGTCGAAGTCCTGGGTGGTCCAGGCCTGGTGGTAGGCGAGCACGACATCGAGTGGTTTCGTCATGCTCGGGTAGACACCGCGCGGCCGCCGATCGGAACGGTCGGCTGGCACGATGTGGCGATGGGGGAGCAGACCTACGAGGAACTGGTCGAACCGTACCGGCGCGAGTTGCACCTGCACTGCTATCGCATGCTCGGCTCGGTCACCGACGCGGACGACGTACTGCAGGAGATCCTGCTGGCCGCCTGGCGCGGCCTCGACTCGTTCAAGGGCCGCGCGTCGCTGCGCACGTGGCTCTACCGGATCGCTACCAACCGTTGCCTCAACGCCATCCGCGACGGCAAACGCCGCCCGCCCGCCGAACCGTTGCCACCCTTCGAACCACCCGAACCCTCGCGTCGCGGCGACGTCACCTGGCTCCAGCCGTACCCCGATGCGCTGCTGGACGAGCTGCTCGTCCGGCGGGAGACGATCCAGCTCGCCTTCATCACCGCGCTGCAGCGGATGCCCCCACGCCAGGCCGCCGCGCTGATCCTGGTCGAGGTCCTCGACTTCCCCGTCGCCGAGGCTGCCGATCTGCTCGACACCACCCCGACCGCAGTCAAAGGCGCTCTGCAACGAGCCCGCGCCTCGGTCCGCACCCCCGCGGCACCTCGCGACGCCAAAACCGAACGCCGGGTCGCCGAGCGCTTCGCCGAAGCCTTCATGGCCGACGACATCGCGACCATCACCACCCTGCTCACCGACGACGCCTGGCTGGCCATGCCACCTGCTCCGCACGAGTACGTCGGTCCTTCGGCGATCGCCGCGTTCCTAGAAGCGAGCGCCTCCGCCCGCATCTCAACCCTGGTCCTGGAGCCCGCCGGCGCCAACCTGCACCCGGCGTACAGCTGCTACTTCGTGAACGGTTCGCACCGCACGGACACCGGCCAACTCGTCCTGACCGTCAGCGGCGACCGCATCAGCACCATCACGCGCTTCCTGAAACCCCTTTGACTACAGCGGTTCGGCCTGCCGACGTCCGGTTCGGCTACTTGCTGTAGAGCGATTCGACGTCGGCCACGTGCTTCTCCATCACGATGTGGCGGCGCAGTGAGAGCTTGAGGGAGAGCTCGCCGTTCTCCTGGGTCCAGTCGTGCTCCAGGATCCGGAACTTCTTGATCTCCTCGGCCTTCGAGACCGCCGTGTTGGCCTCGTCGATCGCGCTCTGCACCTCGGCGATCAGGTCCTGGTCGGTGGCCAGGGACGACATCTCGTTGGGCTTGCCGTGCTTGGTGGCCCAGGCGCCGATGGTCTCCGGGTCGATCGTCACCAGCGCCGCGATGAACGGCTTGCCGTCGCCGACGACCATGCACTGGCTGACCAGCGGGTGCAGCCGGATCCGGTCCTCCAGGACGGCGGGAGCGACGTTCTTGCCGCCGGCCGTCACCAGGATCTCCTTCTTGCGGCCGGTGATCCTGATGAAGCCGTCCGCGTCGAACTCGCCCAGATCGCCGGTGTGGAACCAGCCGTCCGGGTCGATCGCCGCCGCGGTGGCCTCGTCGTTCTTCCAGTAGCCGAGCATCACCTGGCCACCCTTGAAGCACAGCTCACCGTCGTCGGCGACGGCGACCGTCACCCCGGGCAGCGGCCGGCCGACGGTCCCCACCCGGATGTCGTTCGGCAGGTTCACGGCGACGGCGGCCGTCGTCTCGGTCAGGCCGTAGCCCTCCAGCACCGGTACGCCGATCCCGCGGAAGAAGTGACCGAGCCGGTCACCCAGTGGCGCGCCGCCGGAGACCGCGTAGTCGACCTCGCCACCGAGTACCGCGCGGAGCTTGCCGTAGACGAGCTTGTCGAACAACGCGTGCTTGGCCTTGAGTCCGAGGCCCGGTCCGCCCTTGTCCTGCGCCTCCGAGTAGGCGATCGCGGTCGCGGCCGCGGCGTCGAAGATCTTGCCCTTGCCGGCCGCGTGCGCGGTCTGGCTGGCGGTGTTGAACACCTTCTCGAACACCCGCGGCACACTCAGGATGAAGGTCGGCTTGAACTCCCCGAGGTCGGCCACCAGGTTCTTCACGTCGGCGGTGTGCCCGACCTTGACCCGCATCATCACGCAGCCGACCTGGATGATCCGCGCGAACACGTGCGCCAGCGGCAGGAACAGCAGCGTCGACGCGCCCTCCAGCCGGAACAGGTCCGGCAGCACCTTCGTCGCGGTACCGAGTTCGTCCATGAAGCTGGCGTGGCTGATCTTGCAGCCCTTCGGCCGGCCGGTGGTGCCGGAGGTGTAGATCAGCGTCGCCAGGTCACCGGGCACGACCGCCGTACGCCGCTTGTCCAGCTCGGCGTCGGAGATGTCCTGGCCGAGCACCGTGAGCTGCTCGACGGCCCCCGACTCGAGCTGCCAGACCTCCTGCAGCGCCGGCGCCTCGGCCCTGGCGGACTCGACGACAGCGCCGTGCGCGGCGTTCTCGACGACCGCCACGACCGCCTCGGAGTCGGTCAGGATCCACTGGATCTGCGAGGCCGACGAGGTCTCGTAGATCGGCACGGTGGCCGCGCCGATACTCCAGATCGCGTAGTCGATCAACGTCCACTCGTACCGCGTGGCGCTCAGCAGCGCGACCCGCTCGCCGTGCTTCACCCCGGCCGCGATCAGGCCCTTCGCCACCCCGCTCACCTGGTGAGCGAACTCGGCCGCCGTGATGTCCAGCCAGCCGCCCTCGACCCGCCGGCTGAACACGGGGGTGTCAGGATGGGAGGACGCGTTCGCCCAGACAGGATCGCTCAAGCCGCCGGTGGTCGGTGGCTCGATCACGGCAGGGGTGGTGTACTCGCGCATCGGCGTCTCCTCAGTCGGTCACGCTGTGTCGGTCAAGACGGGTCGACTCCGGCGCACGCTACAGTCACTTACCCACAAGTAGCCAGATTTGTGTGACCCACGGGACACAGGACACCTAGGACTCAGGCATGCCGGCGCTCGACATCAGTTGCGACGACTTGGTCGTTGCTGATCCAGCCTACGTGGCCGCCCGGCTCGGCGCTGACCCCCTCTGGCGTGAGTGGTGGCCCGAGCTGACCCTGACCGTGTCGGAGCGCCGCGGCCTCGAAGGGGTCAGATGGGCGGTCACCGGCGCCGCGATCGGTACTGCGGAGTGGTGGCTGGAGGAGGTCCGCGACGGCGTCGTCGTGCACTGGTACCTCCGGGTCGACCCCGCCCGGCCGGCCGGGCCGCGCCGGCTGCGCAGGCTCCAGGAGCGGTACGTCGCGCGGTACCGGCAGCGCATCTGGCGGCTGAAGGACGAACTCGAACAGGGCCGCGCCGCAGGTGAGGTCAGGCCGGGCTACGAACCCGCGATAGTCTCTCGCGTGGGCCCTGAGGTCGCGCGAGCGACCTCGGCAGTTTCGACCGCGGAAGGGCCCCGGCAGAACCCGTCCCGGCAGCGAAGAGGTGAATCGATGGCAGAGCAGACCACCTCGACCATCGTCGTGAACGCGACCCCGAAGGCGATCATGGCGGTGATCGCGGATTTCGAGGCGTATCCGGAATGGGCCGACTCGATGCGGGAGACCCAGGTGCTGTCCACGGACGAGGCGGGCCGGCCCAAACAGGTCCGTTTCAAGGTGGACGCCGGGGCGATCTCCGACGAGTACACGCTGGACTACGTCTGGGCCCGCAACGAGGTCACCTGGACGCTGGTGCAGGCCAAGATGGTCAAGGGGATGGACGGCTCGTACGTCCTGCGTGACCTGGGCGACCAGGGCACCGAGGTCACCTACCGGCTGGCCGTCGACGTGGCGATCCCGATGATCGGCCTGCTCAAGCGCAAGGCCGAGAAGGTCATCATCGACACAGCCCTGAAGGGGCTCAAGAAGCGCGTCGAGTCATGAGCATCCCGAGTCGGGGATTGCTCGGTGCCCGCGGCGCCCAGGCACGCACCTCGCGGCACCGGACGAACACCCACGATGCTCCGCATCGAGGGCGCCCCTCCGGCGCCCCGATGCACGCACCTGGACACCGCGGGCACTCGAACACTCCCCGACTCGGGACGCTCTGATCTCAGTGACTCGGATCCTGCTTTACACAGGTAAGGGTGGCGTGGGCAAGACCACGTCGGCCGCCGGTACCGCGACGCTTGCCGCGTTGCGCGGGCTGCGCACGCTGGTGCTCTCGACCGATGCCGCGCACTCGCTGTCGGACGCGTTCGACAGCGAGGTGGGTGGCGAGCCGACCGAGATCGACGACCTGCTGTTCGTCCAGCAGATCGACGCCCAGCGCCGGTTCGAGCGGTCCTGGGGCGACATCCAGGCCTACCTGCGGTCGGTGCTGAACGTGATCGGCGTCGACCCGATCGAGGCCGAGGAGCTGACCGTACTGCCGGGTGCCGAGGAGGTGCTCGCGCTGCTGGAGGTGCGCGACCACGTCCGGTCCGGCCGCTGGGACGTGATCGTCGTCGACTGCGCGCCGACCGCCGAGACCCTGCGGCTGCTCGCCCTGCCGGACGCCCTCACCTGGTACCTGGGCCGCATCTTCAACGCCGAGCGCAAGGTCGTCCGGACCTTCCGCCCGCTGCTGAGCAAGGCGTCGGGGCTGCCGATGCCCGACGACACCGTCTTCGACGCGATGCGCCGGCTGCAGAGCGACCTGGCCGACATCCGCACGTTGCTGACCGGTCCCGACGCCTCCGTGCGGCTGGTGCTGACGCCCGAGGCCGTCGTGGTCGCCGAAGCCCGGCGCTCGCTGACGACGCTCTCCCTGTTCGGGTACCGCGTCGACGGCGTCATCGCGAACCGGGTCTTCCCGGCCGCCGGTGCCGACAACTGGCGGCGGCAATGGGTCGCTGCTCAGCGCGGCATCCTCGACGACGTCGCCGACTCGTTCCGCCCGCTGCCGATCTGGGAGTCGCCGTACCGCGCCTGTGAGCCGGTCGGCGTGGAGGAGCTGGCCGCCTTCGCGGTCGAGATGTACGGCAAGGACGATCCGTTCACCCGCGCGACCGACGAGACGTCGCTGTGGGTCGACCGGCACATCGACACCGACGGGCGCACCTACACGCTGACCATGCCGCTGCCGCTGGCCTCGGCGAGCGATCTGGAGCTTGCCAGGCACGGCGACGAGCTGATCATCACGGTCGGCTCCTACCGTCGCGTCCTGCCGTTGCCGGCCGCGCTGGCTCGCGGTGTCGTGGCGGGGGCCCGGCTGGACGACGGCCGGCTGCAGATCCGCTTCGCGCCGCGCGAGCCGTTGCCGAGGCCGGTCGACCGCCCTGTTCCCAACGGCTCGCTGGACTCGGTCGAGGGGCTGGCGCAGGAGATTCGTGAGCAGATGAGCCAGCAGTTCGACCACGAGCCGACGGCGATCTCGGAGGGCACCAGATGAGCAAGGAGCCGGTGGGCTCGGTGGCCGAGGAGGCCGCGAAGCTGTTCGCCGTACTCCAGCAGGCTGCCCGGCACGACCACGAACCGCCGGCAGCCGAAGAGGTCGCTGACGAACCGGTAGCCGAAGAGCACGATCACGGTACTGCGCGCAGTGGCGGGCCGGAGTGCCAGTGGTGTCCCGTCTGCCAGTTGATCGCGAAGGTGCGCACCACCAGCCCCGAGACGGTCGAGCAACTGTCGACGGCGGCGGCCGGCGTACTGGGATCGGTACGGTCGCTGCTGGAAGCTGCCGCGGAGGCCGCGCGGCAGGCCCGGGAGGACGCAGAGTCGCGGACCGCCAAGGCGCAGGAACCCGAACGGCCCGCCCGGCCCCGCGTGGACCGGATCGACGTGAGTGAGGACCCCGAACCATGGGATTGAGCATCGGCATCGACGTCGGCGGCACCAAGATCGCCGCGGGCGTCGTCGACGCGGACGGCACCATCGTCGCCCGGACGCACCGCGACACCCCGGCCGACTCGGTGGACGCCACGGCGCAGGCGATCGTCGAAGCGGCCGCCGAACTGATCAAGGACCACCAGGTCGAGTCGGTCGGCATCGGCGCCGCCGGTTTCGTCTCCTCGGACCGCTCGACGGTCCTGTTCGCGCCGAACCTCGCCTGGCGCAACGAGCCGCTCGGCGCGCGGGTGGCCGAAGCACTGAAGATCCCGGTGGTGGTGGAGAACGACGCCAACGCGGCCGCGTGGGGCGAGTTCGCCTTCGGCGCCGCGAAGGACGTCGAGCACATGGTCTGCGTGACGGTCGGTACCGGGATCGGCGGCGGGGTGGTGATCGACGGGCAACTCCTCCGCGGAGCGCACGGCGTCGCGGCGGAGCTCGGGCACATGCGGGTCGTGCCGGGCGGCCACCGCTGCGGCTGCGGTGCCCGGGGATGCTGGGAGCAGTACGCCTCCGGGCGGGCGCTGGTCCGCGAGGGCCGGGCGCAGGCCGAGTCCGGTTCGCTGGCCGCGGCGCAGATGCTGAGCGTCTGCGGGATCACCGATCCGGCCGAGCTGACCGGTCCGATGATCACCGAGGCGGCAGCCGCCGGTGACCCGTGCGCGGTCGAGCTGCTGGACGACCTCGGCCGCTGGCTGGGCGAGGGGCTGGCGAGCATCGCCACCTTGTTCGACCCGAGCACGATCGTGATCGGTGGCGGCGTGAGCGCGGCCAAGGAACTGCTGCTGCGGTCGGCCCAGGTGGCCTTCGAGAAGAACCTGCCCGCCAAGGCCAACCGGCCGCACCCGGCGTTCGGGCTGGCCATGCTCGGCAACGACGCGGGCCTGATCGGGGCCGCCGACGTTGCCCGCCGGCCGGTCCCCACGCTGGAGAGCTCGCGGTGACCGCGGGCTCCAGTACCGTTTCAGGAGGCGTAGGGGGTACGGCGAAGGAGGTCGTGCGATGGCTCTGACGCAGGCGTTGACGATCGGCATCGACATCGGTGGCACCAAGGTGGCCGCCGGGGTGGTCGATCCGGAGGGCAACATCCTGGACCGGTTGCGCCGGGACACGCCCACCAAGGACCCGCGGGAGACCGAGGACGCGATCGCCGAGATCGTGCACGACCTCGAGTCGCGGCACGACGTGATCGCGGTCGGCATCGGCGCGGCCGGGTTCGTCGACGGCACCCGGTCGTCGGTGCTGTTCGCGCCGCACCTGGCCTGGCGGCACGAGCCGCTGCGGGACGCCGTCGAGCGCCGCCTCGGCCTGCCCGTGGTGGTCGAGAACGACGCCAACGCCGCTGCCTGGTCGGAGTGGCGGTTCGGTGGCGGACAGGGCGAGAGCCATCTGGTCTGCGTCACGCTCGGCACCGGTATCGGTGGCGCGATCCTGAACGACGGCGCCTTGCAGCGCGGCAAGTTCGGCATCGCCGGCGAGTTCGGGCACATGCAGGTCGTGCCGGGCGGACACCGGTGCGAGTGTGGCAACCGCGGTTGCTGGGAGCAGTACGCCTCCGGCAACGCGCTGACCCGGGAGGCCCGTGAGCTGGCGCTGTCCGGTTCGCCGGTCGCGCACAACCTGCTGCGGGCGGCCGACGGAGATCCGCGCCGGATCAACGGTCAGCTGGTCACGGCCCTGGCGAAGGACGGCGACCCGGTCGCGGTCGAGTTGCTGGAGGACGTCGGTCGCTGGCTCGGTATCGGGCTGGCCAACCTGGCCGCCGCGCTGGATCCCGGCACCTTCGTGATCGGCGGTGGGGTCTCGGACGCGGGGGAGCTTCTGCTGGCTCCGGCGCGCGAAGCGTTCAAGCGAACCCTGACGGGCCGCGGTTTCCGGCCCGAGGCGCGGATCGTACGCGCGGTACTGGGTCCTGAGGCCGGCATGGTCGGCGCGGCGGATCTGGCCCGCGAAGAGGCGACCTGGCTGCGCCGGGTGCGGGTCAAGACGACCGCGGTGACGGCGAAGACGGCTGCCGGGCGAAGTGGACGGTCGACCCGGCTCGAGCGGGCGGCGCGCAAGTCGGTCGGACGGCGTACGGGGATGCGGACGGCCGAGCCGCTGACCGAGCCGGCCACCGCCGAGCTGAACGGTGATCCGGAGGCATGACCGGCAGCCCGTCGCTGCGGGTGCTGTCCTACAACGTGCACCGCTGGGGTGACGACCGGGAAGCACTGGCCCGGGTGGTGCGTGCCTGCGCGCCCGACATCGCGCTGATCCAGGAAGCACCGACCTGGTGGGGCACGCGGCGCAAGCGCAGGGCGATGGCCGCGACGTTCGGGCTCCGCTACATCGCCGCCTCGGCCCGCAACGCGATTCTGGTTGCCGAGGGCATCGAGGTCGCGGATCCCTTGCACTGGAGGGTTTGGCGGCCGTTCGTCCGCCGCCGGTTCCGCTTCATTGCCACCCAGCTGCCCGGCGGTTCGGTCGGCGGCCGGACGACCCTGGGCGGAGTCGGGCTGGCCCTGGTGGTCTGCCATCTCGGACTGCACATCGGCGGCCGCCAGCGCGAGCTGGAGCAGGTCCTGCGCGGCTGCAAGTCCTTCAACCTGCCCTACCTGCTGGTCGGCGACCTCAACGAGGAACCAGGTGGTCCGGTCTGGGACCGCCTGGCCACCGAAGGCCTGACGGACCTCGGCGTCGACGCCGGACCGACCTTCCACTCCGACAACCCGGTCAAACGAATCGACGGCGCGCACCTCTCACCCGGTCTGACCGGCCGAGTGATCCCCCTCGACTCGATCGAGGGAGTCACCCGCGAAGATCTGGTCGCCGCCTCCGACCACCTGCCGATGCTGCTCGAAATCACCGCGCCGCGAACTACTCCGTCCTGAACTCGCTCAGCGGATCGGCCACGACCTCGCGCCACCGCCCCCGATGCCCACCGGCCTGCAGTCGGTAGTAGATCGTCTCGCGCCGATCGGGTCCGGTGTTGCCGCCGATGTTGTGCCCGAGCAGATAGTGCGCGAACAGTACGCTCCCGGCCGTTCCGAAGGTCTGGACCTGCTCACCCAACTCGATCCTCGGGTACGGCGCCCCGCTGGTGTCCTTCGACAACTCGGCCAGGGCATCGACACCTTGCGCGGCCAGGTATTCGCCGAACCTCCGGTGCGTGCCGGGCCAGACGTGCAGGTTGCCGTTGTACTCCTCCAGTTGGTCGGTCAGCCAGATGCCGGCCAGCACGGAGAACGTGAACGGCACACCGTCGTCCGGCAACGGTGTCACCCCGTCGACATGCGGTGCGCCGGGACGGTGCGGCCACGGCGGAATCGTGGTCGCGATCTGGGCGAAGTCCGGCTCGTCGACACCGAGCTCGGGCAGCACCAGCTCGGCGGCCAGGGGCGCGACGGCCTCGCGGTACAGGTCGAGCAGCGGATGCGAACCGTCCTCGAACCGTGGCCAGGTGAAGTGGATACCCACGTGCCCCGGCGCCGGTGGAGTGTTCTCGAGCTCCGCCGCGACCAGCTTCCGCCCGGTCGCGAGCTGCTCGTCGGTGAGCACACCGGGCACCACCACGAAACCCTGCTCGCGGAACGTCCTGCGCATCGTCGCGGTGATCGTCATGACGCCCAGTGCACCAAGCGCCACCGCGAGCGGCAACTGGTTTAGCGGCTACTTCTTCTTGCGGTTCAGGAAGGCGAGCATGGCTTCCTGGGCGGCGGGGGAGCCGAAGAGGCCGGCGGAGAGCTCGGCCAGGTCGGTGCCTCGGGCATCGATGTCGGCGAGGAGTTCGCGGTTGAGCAGTTTCTTCGACTCGCGCAGGCCCTGCGGCGCGCCCTTGAGCAGGGACTTCAGGAGCGCGTCGAGTGCCCGGTCGAGCTCGGCGTCGGCCACCGAAGTGGTGACCAGACCGAGGCTCGCGGCCTCGGCGCCGTCGAAGCTGTCGCCGGTGAGGAAGGTCAGGGCCGCGGCGCGGTCGGTGAGGCGGGGGATGACCGTCAGCGAGATCGTCGCGGCGGCGAGGCCGAGGCGTACCTCGGTCAGTGCGAAGGTCGCGCTGTGGCCGGCGACGCTGAGGTCGGAGGCGGCGACGATCCCGATACCGCCGGCTCGTACCGGTCCGGCCACCCTGGTCACGACGGGTTTAGTGTTGGCCACGATCGCCCGCTGGACGTCCACCATCCGCTGCGCGCCGACGCCCATGCCGACCGTGGTCGCCTCGGACAGGTCCGCGCCGGAGCAGAACACGTCCAGCGCGGAGCGGATCACGATCACCCGGACGGCGTTGTCGGCGTCGGCGGTCGCCAGGTGATCGAGCAGTTCACCCGTCAGCTGCTGGGAGAGCGCGTTCTTGTTGTGCGGCGAGTCCAGGGTGATCGTCGCCACGCCGTCGGTCTCGGTCAGGTGCACCAGTTCCGTCATGGCACACATCCTGCCTGCTCAGTCCAGATAGAGGCAGAACGGATGACCATCTGGGTCGAGCATCACACGAACCCGCTCCTGCGGCTGGTACGCCGCCAGCTCGGCGCCCGCGTCGATGGCGTGCTCGACCGCCTGGTCGAGGTCGTCCACCTCGAGGTCGAGATGGACCTGCATCTGGGGTTTGCCTTCCTCGGCCGGCCAGACGGGGCGCTGATAGAGCTCCTCGAGGTGGAAACCCAGGTTGTAGCCGGCCTCCTTCGACGGCGCGAGGGTCGCCCAGGTGGGCTCGTCGGCGTGCAGCTCCCAGCCGAGGAGTCGTTGGTAGAAGCGTGCCAGCGCGCGCGGGTCGGGGGAGTTGAGCGCGACGCCGAACCAGTGTGCCTTCGTTCTCAGTGCCATGGATCCACGATGGCACCGAGAACGGCGACGAGCCCGGTTATTCCGTGTCGGCGTACGACGGGGAGAGTTCGCGGGCCAGGTGCTCGATGAACAGGCCGACGTCGGTGACGATGCCGCGGGCCTGGGACGACCCGCGGTCGGCGAGCTTGGTGACGGTGGCCGGGTTGATGTCGACGCAGGTCAGCGGGACGGCCGCCGGTAAGATGTTGCCCGTAGCAACCGAATGCAGCATGGTGGCGGCCATCAGGCAGTAACCGACGCCTTCCAGTTCGGCCCGCATCGCCCGCTGGCCCTCGAGGACGTCGGTGTAGACGTCGGGCAGCGGGCCGTCGTCGCGGACCGAGCCGACCAGGACGAACTTGTTGCCGTTCTTGACCAGTGCGTGCATCACGCCCGAGGTCAGTACGCCGGACTCGACGGCCTCGGCGATCGAGCCGGCCTTGCGGATCGTGTTGATCGCCCGGATGTGGTGCTCGTGGCCGTGCTCCACGCCCCGGCCGCGGGCCAGGTCGACGCCCAGTGACGTTCCGTAGAGCGAGGACTCGATGTCGTGGGTCGCGAGCGCGTTGCCGGCGAACATGACGTCGACGAATCCGGCCTCGACGATCGCCACCATGGCCGGTGCGGCGCCGGTGTGCACGATGCCGGGGCCGCCGACCCAGAGCACCTTCAGGCCGGCCGCCTTCGCCTCGCGCATGCCGTCGGCGACCTGCTGGACCAGGACCCGCTGCGGCTTCTCGCTGGAGACCTCGGACTCCATGAAGCCGAAGGACTCCTCGGTGTGCGCGACGATCGGGGGAGTGACCCGGACGCCCTGCGCGCTGGAGATGATCCGCATCCCGGCCTTCACCTCCGACATCGGGATGGTGCGGACGGCGTCCCCCTCGACCAGCAGCCCGCAGTCCATCTCGGGGTTGCGGACCCCGACCCAGCGGCCGTTCAGCCGGACGCTGGTGGGCAGGTTGGTGGTCGAGTAGAAACCGTCCGGGAAGACGCCGTCCTGGAGCACCTCGGAGATCTCCGGCGTACCGGGGTCGACCAGGTTGGCGCCCTTGGTCTGGATCCGCATCAGCAGCCGCTGCAGGGCTTCCTCGTCCTCGGCGCCCACCGTCATCCGCACGGTCGACGGATCGTCCTTGTCGTAGCCGAGATCGAACTTGTCCAGCGTGTACTCACCGCCGTACCCGCGGATGTCGTCCAGGACCCGGGACAGCAGCCCGGTGTCCATCAGGTGGCCGGTGATCTCGACCGTCTCGGTCACCTGCACGGGTGCCTCCCCTTGCTCGTTGATTCAGCTGATCTCGTCGGATTGTCCGACGATCCGCAGCCTAACGCTAAACGACCGCCCCGTCGTCCGTGGTGTCCTCCGGGGGCAGCCGGTCGCCCATCCGGACGACCAGGGTGAGGAAGCCGCCGATGAAGCCGATGACCGCGATCGTGGTGATCCGGCCGGTGCCGAAGTCGAGGAGCGCGGCGGCCATCAGCAGCAACGGCCCGCCGATCACCCCGAGCCAGGCCGCCCGGCTGATCCAGTCCAGCTTCGGTCCGCGCGGCGGCTCCGGCGGTACGTAGTGATCGTGGTGGTCCTCGCGGCGCCTCGCCGGTGGCTCCTCGGGCGGCTCCTCATCGGTGTCTCCGACGATCAGTCCAGCCGGTACGTCGATCAGCGGCTCGTAGCTGCTCTCGTCGACGTCCTCACTGACCGGCCAGCGGGGCACCGGAGTCGCGTCGTGCCCCTCCGCCGAAGGCTTCCCGAACTGCTCCACCAACGATGCCCACTCGGCGTCCTCGGTACTGCGCGCGATCACCCCGCGGGCCCGGACCTCGGACTCGGCGTCCACGAAGATCTCGTCCAGTCCGGCCGGAATCCGCGTCGCCGGCTTCCGGTCGGACAGCACGGGCTCGCTCGCTGTGGCCGCGTCCGCCTTCGCGTCGCCTTCGGCGCCGCTCGGCTGGGGAGAAGAGGAGGGCGCGCCCGCCGCCTCGGCTACGCCATCGGCCGACTCGGTGACCCGCGCGATGGGCGTCTCCCCGGTCGGTTCGGCGGTGCGTGCGGTGGGCGTCTCTCCGGTCGGTTCGGCGGTGCGTGCGGTGGGCGTCTGTCCAGTCGGTTCAGCTGCGCGTGCGGTGGGCGTCTGTCCGGTCGGTTCGGCTGTTCGTCCGGTGGACGCCTCGCTCGGCTCGGTGGTGGCGTCGTCCGGCTTGCCGGCGTACGCGGCGATGCCTGCTTCGGCCAGTGCCTTCAGGACGGGCTCTGCGATGCGGGGGTCGATGCCGCCCATCGACGTGTACTTCGACGCGGTCAGGCCGTTGTCACGCATCGGCGGCGACCCGGTCGATGAACGCGGTGGTGTCGGCGAAGATGCGGGGAGCGTCGTTGTCCAGAGTGGCCACGTGATAGCTGTCCTCGAGCAGGGTTTCGGTGACGTCGCGGGACGAGATCGCGGCCAGGATCGCCCGGCCCGAGCTCGGCTCCACGACATGGTCGACGGTACTTCGGAAGAGCAATACCGGCTGGGTGACCTTGGCGAGGTCGGCGCGGGTGATCGTCCAGAGCTGCGAGAGCGAGTGGAGTGCCCGCAGCGGCAGCCGGGAGTACGCGCCCTCGTCGACGCCCGGCTTCTTGATGTCGTTGGAGATGCCCGGGAACGACGGCACCACCCGCTGCAGCACCGGCAGTACGGCGAGCCGCTTGTCGTCGGTCCGCACGGACGGGTTGACCAGGATCACCCCGGAGATGTCGGCGCCGTGCTGCTCGGCCAGCCGCAGCACGAGGCAGCCGCCCATCGACAGGCCGGCCACGAAGACCCGATCGTGCTCCTTGCGGAGCCGCTCCAGCTCGTTGTCCAGGACGGCGTACCAGTCCTGCCAGCGGGTGTTGTTCAGCTCCTGCCAGCGAGTGCCGTGCCCCGGCAGCCGCGGTACGGCGACGCCGTACCCGTCCGCCGCCAGATGCTCACCGAACGGCCGCATCGCGCGGGGGGAGCCGGTGAATCCGTGGCTCAGCAGCACCCCGGTCGCGGCGTTCGCACCGGATCCTGGGTTGCGGAACTCCTCCGCGTGAGCTTGCACTGGCACGGGTACTCCTCGACGGGTCGCCTACAGCTCGGAACGCCAATGGTCGCAGCCGCGGGGCCACCCGCCCACCCCGGCGCGGGTGTCG
Source organism: Kribbella sp. CA-293567 (assembly GCF_027627575.1). NCBI lineage: Bacteria > Bacillati > Actinomycetota > Actinomycetes > Propionibacteriales > Kribbellaceae > Kribbella > Kribbella sp. CA-293567. The sequence continues at coordinate 4,796,407 of NZ_CP114065.1, read as the reverse complement.
CCAACCACTCGTGACCGACATCGCACCCAGTCTGCAACCTGATGCCAACACGGTGTGCGATCCGCCTATTCCTGGCGGTCACGTTGCTTGAAGAGGACAGTGGACCGTAGTGTGTCGGCCGAGTGACGGAGGTGATGGCGTGCTGTACCTGTTCCTCAGGCGGTTTTTCGTCGGACCGATTGCGAAGCTCCTCTTCCGTCCCAGGGTCGAGGGGCTGGAGAACATTCCCTCGACCGGGCCGGCCCTGCTGGTCAGCAACCATCTGGCCTTCACCGACTCGGTCTTCCTGCCGGTGGCGGTGCCGCGGCAGATCGTCTTCCCGGCCAAGTCGGAGTACTTCACCGCGCCCGGGCTGAAGGGCCGCCTGATGGCGACCTTCTTCCGCTCGATCGGCCAGATCCCGATCGACCGTTCCGGCGGCCGCGCGTCCCTGGCCGCGCTGAACACCGGGCTGGAGATCCTCGCCAAGGGCCAGCTGTTCGGGATCTATCCCGAGGGCACCCGCTCACCCGACGGCCGGCTCTACAAGGGCAAGACCGGCGTGGCGCGGATGGCGATCGTGGCCGGTGTCCCGGTGATCCCGGTGGCGATGATCGACACCGAGAAGCTGAACCCGCCCGGTTCGGTCTGGCCCAAGTTCCTGATCCGCGAGCCCGGCCGCCGGTTGCCGCGGCTGATCCGGCCCGGCGTCTCGATCGGCAAGCCGCTGGACTTCTCCCGGTACGAGGGGATGGAGCGCGACCGGTTCGTGCTGCGCTCGGTCACCGACGAGATCATGTACGCGATGATGGAGCTGTCCGGCCAGGAGTACGTCGACATGTACGCCGAGAAGGCCAAGGAGCTGATCAAGGCGGGCGAGTCGGTCGACGACCACATCAAGCCCCGGCTGGGCGACACCAAGGCCTCCTGAGCCCGCAACCGGTCGCCGTGGCGCAGGATGGGCGCATGGAGAGCGAGTTGAACGTCCTCGGTGAGGCCCTGCAGGAGTGTGGGACCGACCCGGTCACGGGATTCTTCCGCGACGGCTGCTGCAGCACCGGTCCGGAGGATGTGGGCAGCCACACGGTCTGCGCGGTGATGACCAGCGAGTTCCTGACCCACCAGGCGAGGGTCGGCAACGACCTCAGTACGCCGCGGCCCGAGTTCGGCTTCGCCGGTCTCACCCCGGGCGACCGCTGGTGCGTGGTCGCGGCCCGCTGGCTGCAGGCGTACCACGCCGGCGCGGCGGCACCCGTCGTACTGGCCTCGACCCATGCCCGGTCCCTGGAGACCATCCCGCTCGCGGTCCTGCGCGACCACGCCGTCGACGTCCCCCCGGACCTCAGCTCGCTGGGCTGACTCGGGGAGGATTCTGCCCGCGGATCGGGGCAAGAACCTCCCCGCCGCTGGGGCGGAGTGGGCAGGTGGGGGCGCAGGGGCGGGGCGAGCCGGTCCAACCGAGGTGGTGGAGCGCAGCGACGACCTGCGTGGTGGTCTCACAGGGCCGGCTGACCAGCTGGTACCCGAACCGCAGGGTCGGTTTCCCGCTGATCGCGGCGGCGTTGTCTCTGCTCATGTCGCGCCACCGTGAGAGCGCGTCGGCGTGACCGAGCCGGCCGTCGAGTTCGACGATCAACCCGTACGGCGGATACTCGACGTCGCGATGGACAACCCTTCGCGCTGAGCCGTCCGAGGAGCCGACGGTGACGACGCGCACCTGCCGCTCGCCAACGGGCAAGCCGTGAGCGCACTCGACCCGCCGGAGATAGCACTGCTCGAGGAACGACTGAACCCCGTCGGCCGCGTCGCGCAGGATCTGCCGGAGCACGTCGCGGCCCGGTAGCTGCCCCAGCGACTCCTTCGGTCACCCGCTGCAGTTGCCGCGCCCGGCACCGTCGCTGGAGCACCTTGTCGGTGATCCCGTGCGCCAGGGCCTGAGCCCGGCTGAACGCCCCGTACTGCCGCTGCCGCAGCTCCACGAACGATCGAATCCGTTCTTCCTCGGTCTCCACCTCGACAAGATGCACCGACCCGACCACCATCCCGCCCCCCACTCGCCTCCTTGTGGACAACCCGCGCCAAATGACTACGCCGGTTTCTGGGGAAGAAGTTGCACCGGATCGGGCGTACTTCTCTCCCCGGTCCCACGGGAGAGGGGGAGGGAGGGGGCGGGGGTGAGACGGGCAGGCGGCGGGCCGGCCGGCTGCAATAGGGTTGGGGTATGCAATTTGCGACTTTGAGTGCGGGGGAAGTGCCTGGAGTTCCGACTCTGGACGAGCTGCGGGCCATGAAGCCGCTGCAGCAGCCGGAGTGGCCGGACCAGCAGGCTCTGGACCACGTCATCGGCCAGCTCAGGACGTTGCCGCCACTGGTGTTCGCCGGTGAGTGCGACGACCTGACCACCAGGATCGGGGCGGTGGCGCGGGGCGAGTCGTTCCTGCTGCAGGGCGGCGACTGCGCAGAGACCTTCGACGGGGTGACCGCCGAGAACATCCGGGCCAAGCTCCGGGTGCTGCTGCAGATGTCCGTCGTGCTCCAGTACGCCGCGAGCGTGCCGGTCGTGAAGGTCGGCCGGATCGCCGGGCAGTACGCGAAGCCGCGCAGTTCCGGCGACGAGACCCGCGACGGCGTGACGCTGCCGTCGTACCGCGGCGACGCGGTCAACGGCCTGGAGTTCACCGAGGAGTCGCGGATCCCGGACCCGCAGCGCCTGCGCGGCGTCTACAACGCGGCCGCCGCCACGCTGAACCTGACCCGCGCCTTCACCACCGGTGGGTACGCCGACCTGCACCAGGTGCACGCCTGGAACACCGACTTCGTCCGGTCCTCGCCGGTCGGGCAGAAGTACGAGCGGCTCGCCTCCGAGATCGAGCGCGCGCTCGCCTTCATGCGCGCCTGCGGCGCGACCGCCGACGAGTTCCGGACGGTCGACTTCTACGCCTCGCACGAGGCGCTGATCCTGGAGTACGAACACGCCCTGACCCGGATCGACTCGCGCACCGAGCAGCCGTACGACGTCTCCGGTCACCTGCTCTGGGTGGGGGAGCGGACCCGCCAGCTGGACGGCGCGCACATCGAGTTCCTGTCGACGCTGAGCAACCCGCTGGGGGTGAAGATCGGCCCGACCACCACTCCGGAGTACATCCGGGCCCTGATCGACAAGCTGAACCCGAAGGGCATCGAGGGCCGGCTGACCTTCATCACCCGGATGGGGGCGGGCAAGATCCGGGCCGGCCTGCCGCCGCTGCTGGAGGCGGTCCGCGACCACGGCTCGCCGGTCGCCTGGGTCTGCGACCCGATGCACGGCAACACCTACGAGACGCCGAACGGCTACAAGACCCGCAACTTCGACGACGTGATCGACGAGGTGCAGGGCTTCTTCGACGCGCACGAGCAGGTCGGTACCTGGCCGGGCGGGATGCACATCGAGCTCACCGGCGACGACGTCACCGAGTGCCTCGGTGGTGGCGAGGCACTGGTCGCGGAGGACCTGGTCAACCGCTACGAGACGGCCTGCGACCCGCGGCTGAACCGGCACCAGTCGCTGGAACTCGCCTTCCTGGTCGCCGAGCGCCTGCGCGGCGCGCGCTCCTGACGAAGAGCCGCCCGGCGTGCCGGGCGGCCGCAACGACGCCGCCGCGATGTCCGGCGGCCGAAGTGGAGGCATCGTGATCGACCTGCGGTCGGACACCGTGACGCGACCGTCCGCCGGCATGCTGGCGGCAATGACGAGCGCGCCCCTCGGCGACGACGTCTACGGTGAGGACCCCACGGTCACCGAGCTCGAGGAGACCGTCGCGGAGTTGCTCGGGCACGAGGCCGGGCTGTTCACGGTGACCGGTTCGCTGGCCAACATCCTCGGCGTCCGGGCGCTCGCCGCGCCCGGCACCGAAGTGCTCTGCGAGGCGAGTGCGCACATCGCGCGCGCCGAGCTGGGTGCGCACGCGGCGGTCAGCGGGATCACCACCCGGACGTGGAGCGCGCCCGGCGGGCAGATCGACCTCGCGCAGATCCGCGCCCTGATCGCCCCGGACCTCGGCCCGTACTTCGTCCAGACGGCGGCCGTCTCGGTCGAGAACACCCACAACTTCGGTGGCGGGGCGATCCAGCGCTCGTACGACGCCCTCGCCGACGAGCTCGATGCGGCAGGTCTCCCGCTGCACCTCGACGGAGCCCGGCTGTGGAACGCGTCGGTGGCCTCCGGCGTACCGCTGGCGGCGTACGCGTCACGAGCAGCGGCGGCCAGCGTGTGTCTCTCGAAGGGACTCGGTGCTCCGGTCGGCTCCGTGCTCGTCGGGTCGGCCGAGCTGGTCCGTGAGGCGCGAGTCTGGCGCAAGCGACTGGGCGCGGGCTGGCGTCAGGCCGGCGTACTGGCCGGCGCCGGGCTGTATGCCATCCGCAACAACGTGGAGCGTCTCGCCGAGGATCACGCGAACGCGCGCCGGATCGCCGAGATACTCGCCGACGCGGCGCCTGGCTCGGTCAAGCCGGACCAGGTCGACACCAACATCGTCGTCGCTGACCTGGCCGGCACCGGCAAGACGGTCGCCGAAGTGGTGGCCGCCGCCGCGACCGCCGGTCTGCGGGTCGGTGGCGTCGGCGCGACCCAGCTGCGGGTGGTCACCCACCTCGACGCCTCGGCGGCGGACTGCAGAACCGCGGGGGAGATCCTGGCTCGCCTGCTCAGCTGAAGCGATGGTGATCGACGGCCAGGCGACCGCCGGGCCGCCGGAGGCCCTCGAGCTCAAAGTTCAGGACGCCGGCAGCTAGGCTGCGGGCTGTCGGGTCACAGCGTTCGGGGAGAGCCGTGCGAGAGATCGTCGTGTTCAGCGGAAACGCCCATTCCACTCTTGCTCAGCAGATCTGCGCTGATCTCGGGGTGGAGCTGTCGCCGGTGGAGATCCACCGGTTCAGCAACGACTGCCTTCAGGTCCAGTTGCAGGTGAACTGCCGGCAGCGCGACGTCTACATCGTCCAGCCGCTGGTGCCGCCGACGCAGGAGCACCTGATGGAGCTGCTGCTGATGATCGACGCGGCCCGCGGTGCCTCGGCGGCGCAGATCACCGCGGTGATCCCGCACTACGCGTACGCGCGCTCGGACAAGAAGGACGCCTCGCGGATCTCGATCGGTGCCCGGCTGGTCGCCGACCTGCTGGTTGCCGCCGGCGTCGACCGGGTGCTGACGATGGCGTTGCACGCTCCGCAGGTGCACGGCTTCTTCTCGGTACCGGTCGACCACCTGACCGCGATCGGGGTCCTGGCCGAGCACTTCCGCGGAACCGATCTCAGCAACACCGTCGTGGTCAGCCCGGACCTCGGCAACGCGAAGACCGCGACCCAGTTCGCCCGGCTGCTCGGCCTGCCGGTGGCGGCGGGCAGCAAGCAGCGGCTGGCCGACGACCGGGTGGTGATCGACGCGATCGTCGGCGACGTGGCCGGCAAGCGGGCGATCGTGCTGGACGACGAGATCGCCACCGGCGGCTCGATCATCGAACTGCTCGACCGGCTGAAGGACCGCGGCTGCGTCCAGGCGGCGGTCGCGACCACGCACGGGCTGTTCGCCGGCAAGGCGGTCGAGCGGTTGCGGTCGCATCCGTCGATCACCCAGGTGATCAGCACCGACACGGTGCCGCGGCCCGACGGTTTCCCCGAGCTGCAGGTCAGCTCGGTCTCCGGGTTGTTCGCCGAGGCGATCAAGCGGATCCACGACGGGGAGTCGGTCAGCAGCCTGTTCGACGGCGTCGATCCGACCCACGCGCCGCCGCAGCCCAAACTGCCCTTCTAGCTGTCCTCGAAGTCGATCCGCATCACGTAGCGCCGCAGTGTCGGGTGACTGACTTCCTGGAAGCCCGCCTCCTCGAAGACGCTGTAGTGCCCGACATGCAGCTCACCCCACGGCACGTTCTTGCCGGCGGCCGGCAACATCGGATACCCCTCCAGCGCCCGCGCGCCACGCTCGCGGGCGTACTCGATCGTCGCGCGGGCCATCGCGTAACTGACCCCGCGCCTGCGGTAGCCGAGTCGCGTCACGAAGCAGGTGATGACCCAGACCGAGTCGTCGTCCTTGTCCTCCTGGCGCCCCTTCCAGGGCACCGGCGTACGCCCGAGCAGCCGCGGGTACGCCGTCCGCGGCTCGACCGCGCACCACCCCACCGGCTCGCCGTCCAGATAGCCGACCAGTCCGCTGGTCTGTTTCGCCGCCGGGTTGTCACAGTTCGTCTGCTCCCGCATCAGCCCCGCGCGCTCCGGCTCGGTGGTCACCGACCACATCCAGCCGCGGGTCTTGAACCGCTGGCAGTGACACTGCCCGGCGTCGCTCTTGCCCAGCACGGCCTGCAGGTCCTCCCACGAAGCCTCGTTCGCCGGCCTGAACGTCAACTTGTCGTCGAGGGTCTCGTTCACGGCCGATAGGTTAGTGTCGATTGCGGACGATCAGCTTCCGGATAGGGCGGTTTACTGTGATCGTGGACGAGCTGAGCCCGACGGCCAAGGCGTTGCTGGCGCTCGAGCTGATTCAGGAGTGCCCCGGGATCTCGGGGGAGCGGCTGGGCCTCAGGCTCGGCGTCACCGACCGGGCCGCCCGCCGGTACGTCGGCATCCTGCGGGAGGCGGGCATCCCGATCGAGTCCAGCCCGGGCCGGTACGGCGGATATCGGGTCGGCCGTGGTTTCCGGCTGCCGCCGCTGATGTTCTCGACCGCTGAGGCACTCGGGCTGATGATGGCCGCGCTGGAGGGCCACCATCAGGCGTCGGACCCGGAGGACCCGGCAGGCAGCGCGCTCAGCAAGATCATCCGGGTCCTTCCGAAGCCGGTCGCCGAACCGGCCGAGTCGATGCGCCGGCTGATCACTCCGCGGCAGGCGGCCGACGGCACCTATCCCGATCCGGAGACCACCGCGGCCCTGGTCCAGGCCTGTGCCGCGGGGCGCCGGTTGCGGATCGGCTACCGCAGAGGCGATCGCGACCCGGTGACGATGGACGTCGACCCCTGGGCGGTCTCGGTGCGGCAGGGCCTCTGGTACCTGCTGTGCTGGTCACACACCAAAGACGCCCAACGCGTCCTGCGGGTCGACCGCGTCACCACGACCGAGACGCTGCCCGAGACCTTCACCCCCATCGACGGCCTCGATCCGGTCACCGCCATCGAGGACCACTTCGCCCAGGGCTGGCGCTACGCCATCGAGGTGATCATCGACGCTCCGCTCGCCGACATCGTGCTGGCCCGCAAGCTCGGGCGGCTCGAGCCGATCGACGAGACCCACACCCGGCTGATCGGCAGCACCGACGAGCCGGACTGGTACGCCTACCGGCTCGCCGCCCTCGAACACACCTTCTCGGTCGTCGAACCACCTGAACTGCGGGAGGCGCTGCAGGTCCTCGGACAGCGCATCCTCAAGGCCGCCGAGCTCTAGGGCGCGTCTTCCTAGCAGGGTCTCCCTAGCCGGCACAGGTCAGCGCGGCGCCACCCCAGTCGGCATGATCGCTGTTCTTGCCGTTGCCGCCGTCGGTGGTGGCGAGCGTGAGGCTCTTGATGCCGGTGACGTCGAGATCGAGGTGGGTGGCGGCCTCGCCGGCCCGGATCACCGGGGTATCGGCCAGTGTCTGGCCGTCGCCGACCACCACGAAGGTGACCGATCCGTCATCCGATTCCGTACCGTCGTCGACGCCGACGTCCGCGACGAATCGCGTGCAGGCTCCGCCCAGCCAGGTGGTCAGCGAACTCGCCGCGTGCGCACCGATGCCCTTGGCGAACGTCTTGCCCGCGATCGTCAGCGTCCCGGGCGGCCGGTCGCCACCGTGGTTGTGGTCGCGCTGCTGCGGCCTGCCGTAGCCGTTCACCTCATCGGTCCACGGCAGATCACTCACGTACGTCGCCCCGCGCGGCGGCAGCGGTTCGGCGAAGATCGGCGCCGCTCCGGCGGAGTGGATCAGCCGCCCGTCCGGCGCCGTGTACTTGCCTGCGACAACCAGTTCGAGCTTGCCCCGGGCGCCACCGGCATCGAGCCGCAACGTCCAGTTCCCGCTCACGCTCTCGCCGTCGTTCAGGCGATTCCTGGTGACCGGCGCACCGGCGACCAGCGTCCACCCGGCCGGTACCTCGGGAGCCAGGGTGAGGTTCCGCACGGGGCCACCTGTCCGCGCGACGAAGACGCCCTGCACCTTCACCGTCCCACCCGTGACGATCTGGTCGGCGGACGCGTCCACCAGCACCGTCGTACCGGGCACTGCCGTGCGTGGCTTGTCGCAGGTGACCAAGCCGGTGGCGTACGGGCAGGCCTGCAAGGCGAAGCCGCCATGGTTGCCCACGGCAAGGGACAGTTCGTCCGTCGCCCGGCGTACCGAGGAGGACCTGGCCAGCAGGCGCCCGTTGTCCGTCACGACCTCGACCAGCCACTGCTGACTCCCACCGAGGAACGACAGCGGTACTGCGATCGTGCCCGCGGCACCCGCCGTGATCCCACCGGCGAACCAGCGCGTTCCGCTCCGCCGTGCCATCACCGCCTGCTCGCCAGGCACTCCCGCGATCAGCCGCGTCTCGTCCCAGGCTGTCGGCAACTGCGCCAGGTACCGTGCACCTTCCGGCTGCGAGGCGAGCTCCTCGGGCGTACTGACGACATGCGTCCAGCCCGACTCGTAGACGACCGGCAGCGCGAGCTCGTGAGCATTGGTGGTCTCCGGCTTCGGGTTGGCCGCCGTCGCGAACCGGGTCGGCGTGTAGTCCATCGAGCCGATCACGTTGCGGGTGAACGGCAGGATCGTGTTGCGGGCCGCGTTCAGCCCGTTCTCCTCACCGCGCACGCCTTCCATCGTCATCACGTGCGGCCAGGTCCGGGCGAGTCCGTGCGGCACGGTCGAGCCGTGGAAGTTGATCATCAGCCGGTACTTCGCGGTGTCGGCGAGAATCGCGTCGTACCACTGGTACCGCGCCTGGGTGTCGGACTCCATGAAGTCGACCTTCACCCCCTTGACGCCCCAGCCGACCAGCTTCGGCAGCCATTCGTCGCGCTGTGCCTGGGTCTGCAGGTTGGTCCAGTGGAACCAGACCAGGACGTCGACACCTCGGGCCCGGGCGTACCGGGTCAGCTCCGGGAGCCAGGCCGGTTTCCAGCCTTCGTCCACGAGGACGAAGCCGAGGCCGTTCTTGGCCGCCGCGTCGACGTAGTCCTTCTGGCGTTCGAAGTTGCCGGGGCTGGAGTTCTCGGCGAGCCAGGACCACGACGACAACCCGGGCCGGATCCAGTTGGTGTCGGTGAAGCGGGCCGGGTCGGCGAGGTCGTCCACCAGGGTCGACGCGGTCACGTCGGCGAGCTCGCCGACGATCATCGTCCGCCAGGCTGTTGCCAAGGGCCCGGAAGAGACCACCTGCGGATCGGCCAGCTGGACGTCGTACCGGCTGGAGCCTTGGGTATGGGTGAGTCGCGCGCCGGAGTACCGGCCGTCGACACCGGCCTCGGCGAGCAGCGTGTAGTTGCTTCCGGCCCGGAACAGCGCGGGATGCCCGAACTGTCCGGTCGGGGCGGTGGCGGCGGTCGCCTGGGCATGCTCGTTCTCGTGCTGCGCGTTGTACGGCTGGAGCCAGTTGGTCGTGTCGGCGGCGAACGTGTAGCCGCCGGTCTCGCGCTGGACCGTCACCGGCCCAGGCAGCTCGTAGCGGAACGCGACTCCGTCGTCGGACACCCGCACCACCAGCGCGAACGAACCGCTCGCGTTGCCGAACGTCAGCCGGCTCTCCTGCTGGAAGACGCTGCGGTCGCGCTGCTTCCCGGTCGTCATCCGGTACGACGACCGCAGCGTCCGGTGGCTCTCGGCGGTCAGGGCAAGATCCTTGGACAGGTCGCCGGCCGCGGTGATCAGGCCGAGGTCCGCGACGCTGACCACCTCGGTAGCCCTGGAGCTGACCTTGAGCTTCAGTCTGCCGCTCGCCGACTCCAGCGACGCGCCGACGCCTTCGACGCCGGGCAGGACCCAGGTCTGGTCGCCGTCCACGGCCGCGACCGCAAGCGTGAGCGGAGTCAGCAAGGTCAAGGGCAGGAGCGCGGAGAGCAGCTTCAGCATCGGCGGTTCCTCACGAAAGGTGAACGGGCGGGCACACCAAGTCGCGCTCACGGTAGGAGCTAATGTTGATTACTGCAAGATGCCGTGCAGAAATGTCGGAATCCCGACGGCCTGCCGGGCCTGCAGCGGGAGTCGGAGCGACGGCGGGCGGTCGGCTACTGTCTGCGGCATGAAAGTACCTCCGCCGGCGGTCCGGGCGTGTGCAGCAGCCGGAGCCTGTGTGGTGATCGCGATCGGCGCGGCACTGGCCGTGGACGGGCGACTCGACCGGCACTGGCTGCTGCGCGGACTGACCTTGGTGCTGGCGCTCGGCTGCGCGGGCGTGCTGTGGACCGACTCGCGGCGCAAGCTCCGGTCGATCATCGGCTTCGTCGGCGTGCTGATGTTCGGCCTGGTGATCCCGGTCAGCTCGACCACCTGGTCGGAGCCCCCGGAGATCAAGTTCGCCCTGGCGGTCGCCGACGACGCCGCGGCCGGCGCCCAGAAACAGGCGCGCAGCGTCGTGACCGTGGAAGACGTCAAGGCCGCCGCCGAGGCCCGCGGCGGCGCGGTCGGCTCCCTGAAGACCGGACGCACCCCCGAGATCCGCGGCGCGGACGCCTACCCGCTGATCCTCCGCGCCACCAAGGACCAGGGCCGCCCCCGCGCCTGCCTCACCTTCGAGCAAGGGCAGAACGCCAAGATCCGGCCCTGCTGAGCCACCTCGACCAGATGGTGAGAAATCGATTTCCAGATCTCGTGCCAGTGGGCGCCGCAACCTAGGGTCGGAGTATGACTCTTCCGAAGCTGTCCGGGATCAGCGCGGTCGTCGATGTTCGGACCCGCTCCATCAGTCCCGAGAATCCGACCGGCGAGCCCGGTCAGGGCGGTCGGCGGACCGAGGGGACGGGGGCGAACGCCGCTCGTGATCTCGGGGTCGGGTGGAAGGTCTCGCCGTCCATCGAGATCGCGGCCGGCGAGACCGTGACGCTGGCCGACATCGCCGGGCCGGGGTGCGTCACGCACATCTGGCTGACCACCCACAGCGACCACTGGCGGCGCCTGGTGCTGCGCGGTCACTGGGACGGCGACGAGGCGCCGGCGATCGAGACGCCGGTGGGGGACTTCTTCTGTTCGGGCTGGGGCCGGTTCGCGCAGGTCAGCTCGTTGCCGGTCGCGGTCAATCCGAACGGCGGGTTCAACTGTTACTGGGAGATACCGTTTCGCTCGCAGGCGCAGTTGACGCTGGAGAACACCCATGACTCGGCAGTGGTCGTCTACTTCCAGGTGGACTACTGGCTGGGCGAGGTCGCGCAGGACTCGGCGTACCTGCACACGCAGTGGCGGCGGAGCAATCCGCTTGCTGCCAAGACGGTTCACACCCTGCTCGACGGGGTGGAAGGGCCGGGGCACTACGTCGGGACCTATCTGGCGTGGGGAGTGAACAGCACCGGCTGGTGGGGCGAGGGGGAGGTCAAGTTCTACCTCGACGATGACGACGAGTTCCCGACCATCTGCGGGACCGGGACCGAGGACTACTTCGGTGGCGCCTGGAACTTCGATCTGGGGCCGGATCGTGGTGGCTACGCGGAGTTCAGTACGCCGTACCTCGGGATGCCGCAGGTGATCCGGCCCGACGGGCTCTACCAGAGCCAGCAGCGGTTCGGGATGTATCGCTTCCATCTGCCTGATCCGATCCGCTTCCGGGAGAGGTTGCGGGTCGAGGTCCAGGCCCTGGGGTGGCGGTCCGGCGGCCGCTATCTGCCGTTGCAGGACGACATCGCGTCGACGGCGTTCTTCTACTCGACCGCGACCAGCACAACGCGGCCCGAGGCGCCGACGCAGGACGTGATGGAGATCTGTTAGTTGCTCAAGGCACCGGTAGCGGGTGGTCCAGCGCCGAGGCGGTGAGGACCACGAGAGCCGTCGTCCAGGCGAGCGGTGCTTCGCCGGCGGGCTTGAGGTCGCGGTTGACCTTCTCCGGCAGCGAACCGGTGGCGGTGCGGTGCGAGTTGAGCCAGGCAAGCAGTTCCTGCGCCGTACTGCGGTCGCCGCGGGCGGCGGCGCTCAGCGCGAACAACGCGGTCTGCGGTGTCCAGGAGACTCCGTCGGTGCGCCATTGTTCGCCGGGGGTGACGCCGCCGTTGGGTTGGGTGAGAGCCTCGAAGGTGCTTTCGATCGCTGCCGTCACGACGTCGCGGGCCGGAGCGAACGGCGGGCCGAGGACGGTCACGATCGCGTCCGCGGCGCCGCCGATGCCGATCGGCTCGATCCCGGGCTCGACGAAGCTGACCGCTTCGGCGGGGGTGCGCGGGTAGTCGGGGCCGAAGGTTTCATCGGTTGCTCTGGACAGCCTGTCGAGTGCGTGCTGCCAGGTAGCGACTTCGGTACTGCGGTCCAGTGCTGCGGCGATCTTCAAGCCGGATCTGAGCCCGGTGATCAGCGGCGCGATGGTGCCGAGCGTGACGTCCGACTCGGGCCGCTCCCAGTAGTCGGGGGAGGCGGCAGGCAGGTCGTCGTCGCCGAGTTCGGCGACGATCTGATCGCCGGACTCCTTCACCATCGCCCAGTACTCCGCGAGGGGTTGACCGGCTGGGGGTGTGGCGGCCTCGACACCGGATCGGCCTGCTGTACGCAGCTTGGTTTCGGCGCAGAACCAGGTGGCCCAGAGAACCCAGCCGGAGCCGTCGAGCTGCGGTTCACGCCCGTCCGCGACCTCCTTGCCCTCCGGAGCGGAGTACCGGGCACCCCAGCGGCCGGAGGACGGCCTGGTCCGGTTGAGGAATCCGAGCACCTTGTCGGCTTCGGCGTACTGGCCGACCGAGCAGCGGGCGGCGGCGACGAACGACGCGTCGCGAGGCCAGACGTAGCGCCAGGGGCCGTCCCAGCCGGCCAAGGTCGCGCCGTCCGGCAGGGTGAGCGCGTCCAGATCGGCCAGGGCGTCGCGGATCAGTTCGGGGCGGGCCAGGTCGGCCGAGTCGACGGGTGGCTCGATCCCGGCCGGGCCGGAGCGGCCGGTGATGCCCTCGGCAACCAACTGGGGCTGCGGGTTGAGGTGCAGGTTGACTGCCGTACCGGTGGCCAGGACGGCGAGCAGCAGCACGATCACGGCGGACGGGAACCACCGCACCCGCCGCGCGCTGTCGTCGCGCATCTCACCCTCCCTATTGCCCGAGGTGCTGGACCTCGGCCTCGAACTTACGCCGTGGCGCAAGCTCGACCAGATACATCGCGGACAGCACCAGCGCGCCACCGAGCAGCATCCGTCCGGTCAGGCTGTCGGTGCCGAACAGGACGGCGAACGCGGAGGCGAACACCGGTTCCATCGTCATCGCGATCGCCGCCCGGGTCGGCGTCAGGTGCGCCTGCGCCCAGGTCTGCACGATCAACGCGAGCGCCCCCGCGACCAGCGCCATGTAGATGACCGCGATCCAGTCTCCCGAACCGGTGGGCAGCGAGAAGCCACCGGGGACCGCGCCGACGGCGCAGACGGCGGTGATCACGACCATCTGGAGGGCGGACAGACCGAAGGCGTTCTCCGGGGTGGACCAGGCACCGAGGCCGATGATGTGCAGCGCGTAGAGGCAGGCCGAGGCGAGCGTCAGCAGTTCGCCGGTGCCCATGCTGAAGCCGCGGAGCGAGAGTACGGCGAGGCCGATGGTCGCCAGGACGACGGCGACCCAGGCCCAGCGGCCGATCTTGTGCCGCAGGATCACGGCGGCGAGCAGGGGAGTGAAGACGACGTACATGCCGGTGACGAAGCCGGACACGCTGGCCGAGGTGTGCCGCAGTCCCTCGGTCTGCACCAGTTGCGCGATGCCGTAGGTGATGCCGAGCGCGACACCCCGGCCGCGGTCGAGGCGGCTGAGCTTGGAGATCGCGGGCGGGTGGATGGCGATCAGCGCCACCGCGGCGATCGCGAACCGGAGCGCCAGGTAGTCCGCGACGTCCATCCGGTCGAGCAGGTCCTTGGTCAGGAAGAAGGTGGACCCCCAGGCCGCCGCGACCGCAAGCAGGGCCAGCACCGCAACACGCGACCGATTCACCACCAAAGCCTCTCAGACACCTGACAGGTTCGGCGAATCAGTCCCTGGCCGGCCCGCCACCAGCCGGCGGCGGGCCGGTGCGGCTGGGGTCAGTACGGGCCGAAGACCCACTGGGACGGGGACTTGGGGTCGTCGCCGCGCCAGAAGTCCGACCACAGGCCGCGGAACTCCTCGCGGGACAGGTGGCCGTTGCCGTTCAGGTCGAGACTGGGGAAGACCTGCTCGAGGCCGTCGTCGGAGCCCTTCCAGGCGTAGACGACCTGTTTGTGTTCCTCCAGGGCGATCCGGTCGTCGCCGTTCTCGTCGATGGCGTCGAACATGGCGTCGGCGGTCGAGTAGATCGCGTCGTCCATGGCCGGCAACTGGTCGACGACCGTCATCAGCTCGTCGAGTGACACCAGGTCGTCGCGGTCGCCGTCGGACATCGTCGAGATCGCCGACCACCAGCCCATCATGATCGTCCGCATCCGCTCGTGGTCGGCGGTCCCGGGCTGCCAGCCACGGAGGCCCACCCACCGCTGGGTCAGGCTCTCGAAGTCGGACTCGTCGAGGTAACCGTTGCTGTCGGCGTCCATCGCGTGGAACACCGCCGCGATCTTGCGTCGCTGGAATTCGCTGGCCATTTGTTGCCCCTTTCACCGTTCCGGTCCGCTTCGGACGGTACGCCGCCGGCGGCACCCCCGCACGCTGGGTAATCGCTCGATGTGTGTCGGGTTATCGCTCGGGGTGGCGGTGGCAATTACCTCACAGCGGTGGCGACCTGCCAGCCGGCGGCGTAGAGCAGCAGCGCGATCGCCGCCGCCGCGCCGGCGCGCTTCGCTGCTCCGGTCAGCACGCCTTCGGCCAGGCTGGTCCAGGAGGCCGGAACTGTGCTGGTCGGGTAGCTGGTGCTGATCACACCGTTGCCTTCGTCAACGATGACTGGGTGGTCGTAGTCGACCACCGTCACCGTGCGGAAGTCGGTGTAGTCGTCGTGAGCGAGTGCGGCAGCACCCAGCAGCGGGGCGGCGATCAGCAGGGTGATCGCCACCCGCCGCATCGTGGGGCCGAGGTGGTGGGTCTTGTCGTCCGGACGGCGGAGTCGACCGCGTCGCGTCCAGAGGAACCAGCCGACCGTGGCCAGGCCGAAAGCAGTGCTCGCGTGCTGCAGCAGCCGGGCAGCAGGGACGACCTCGGCGTCGGTGAGGGCGTCCCACGCGAGGTGGGTCGCGATGCCGATCAGTGCGGAGAGTGCGAACCAGGGCAGGTACGAAACGAGCGCTCGGCGCGCGGAGGTCGGGAGGGCCAGTCCGGCTGGAAGCAGCGCGGTGAGTGGTGCGCGCAGCAGCCGGTAGGCGATCACGAGAGCGACGGCGTACAGGAGGGCGATCGGTACGCCGGTGAGCGTGTGGGAGTGCGTCGCGTTGAGGAACGGCTCGTACCAATCGCCGGCACTGGTCGTTGGACCGAGTGTGTCCACGAAGTACGGGACGTCGGGCGCCATCGCGCCGGCCAGCAGGGCCGCCGGCACGAAGGGATGGCGGAGCAGAGGCAGCACCGCGGCGGGGTGGGCCAGGGTGAAGGGCATTTCGATCGTCCTCTGCTTCGCGCCACATGAATGGTCCGAATCAGACAATACTCACTTCAACGGAGTATCGCCAACCAGCCACTCGTAGCGGCGTAGGCGAGGAAAAGCGGTGCGGCCACCACCATCGCGCCCAGTTCACGCAGTCCGGACGACCGCGCGTGCAAGGCGAGAGCAGCACCCGTGAGCGCAAGGACGAGCAGCGGCCAGACGCCGTAGTCCGTGCTCACGATGAAGTTGCGGGTGAGGACCAGAGCGATGGGAAACCACGCGACAGCGGCCGCGGCTCCGGCCACCGCGGACAGCCGCCGGTCGCTGCGGCGATCCGGGGGACACGCGAGTATGACAAGCGCGGTCAGCGCCGCGGCGATCGCCTCGAACGGCCCATCGCCGTACAAACTCGGCGCGAAGGTCCACTGGACGGCGAACCCGAGCAGTCCCGCGACCGCCAGAACCACACCAGGCACCCACCACCTGAGCAGAGCGATGATCGCGCCGGCCGACATCAGCCCGAGGAAGCCCACGTTCAGCGACCACGCGAGATCCATCGTCACCAGGTGACTCCAGGTCGATCCTGGCGAGATCGCGAGGCCGGCGTACCACCTCATCAGCTGGATCCCGCCGTACGCCGCGGCGACCGCCAGCGCGAACGGCGCGGCGAGAGCGAAGAAGCGTCCGCCGGCCGCCGCGGAGTCGAGCCTCAGCCGCACCCGCACCGCGTGCGCGACCAGGTCGGCGTCGGCACGCAGCCGGGCCCAGCGGGGGAGATCGATCGTCATCTCACGATGGACGTCGAGGATCTCGCGTCCGTACGCGGCCCGATAGGCGGCCGGGTACAGCCGGAGAAGGGGGTCGCTCATGTCGCAGGCGCTGTCCCGGCGGCCAGGCGGCGGCGTACCTCGCGGGCGGCGGCGTCCAGTCTCTCCGCCTCGGCTTCCAGGCGCTCCCGGCCGGTGGAGGTGAGGGCGAAGACCCGGCGGGCCCGGCCGCGCACGACCTCTTCCCGCACCACCTCGATCAGGCCCTCGGTGAGCAGCCTGTCCAGCGCGCCGTACAACGCGCCGGTGCGCGGCGCGACCCGGCCGTCGGTGATCGCCTTGACCTCCTGGGCGATCGCGTAGCCGTGCCGGGACTCGTTCGCGAGCGCGGTCAGCAACAGCAGCGCCAGCTCCTGCATCCCTCGGTCGGTCATGTCACCAGACTATTCGGTCCGGCCCGGGCAGTCCTCGGTCGGCGGGGACCTCGGCGAGCAGAGCGCGAACCTCGAGCAGCCCGTCCCAACCGGTGGCGGGACGGGCTGTGCTGCTGGTGGTCAGCTGCAGAGGGCGGTGTCCAGTGACTTGGCCACTCGCTTGGCGTCCTCGAGGGTCGTCGGCATCGCGGTGACGGCCAAGGCTGCTTCGCGACCGTCGGCGGTGACCGCGTTGCGGGTCTCGTAGCCGAAGATGTCGCCGCCGTGGGTCCAGGCCGTGCCGCCGCAGGAGAGCTTCAGCTGGGCGATCCCGAGTCCGTAGCGAGAACCGCCGACCACATCGAAGTCCTCCGCGGGCACCGTGGTCAGCATCTCCTTGAGCTGAGCGGGCCGGAGGAGCTTGCCCTGGACGAGTGCGGTGAAGAAGCGGTTCAGGTCGGCGGGGGTACCGATCATCTGGCCGGCGGCCCAGCCGAGGGACGGGTCCTGCTCGGTGACGTCGGTCTCCTTCCCGTCCGGCGTGGTCTTGTAGTAACCGCGGGGATGCTCGCCGAGGATCCGCTCGTCGCCCACACCGGGCCAGTAGGTGTCCCGGAGCCCGGCGCGGTCGATCACCCGGCGGGTGATCTCCTCGCCGATCGGGCGACCGCTCACCTTCTGCGCGATCAGCCCGGCCAGAACGTAGTTGGTGTTGCTGTACTCCCAGCCGTTGCCCGGCGCGAACGAGGCCTTCTTCCGCAACGCGACATCGACCATCTGCCGCGGTTCCCAGTACGTGTGCTGCATCGGCAGGTAGTCGAGCACGATGTCGTCGTAGTCGGGGATGCCGCTGGTGTGCTGCAGGAGCTGCCGCACGGTGATCTTCCGTCCGTCGATGCCCTGGCCCCGGACCAGACCCGGCAGGTACTTCTCGACCGGGCTGTCCAGGCCGATCTTGCCTTCACCGGCCAGTTGCAGCACGACGACGGCGGTGAAGGTCTTGGTGTTGCTGCCGATCCGCACCCGGCTGTCGCGATCGAGCGACTCGCCGGTCGTCCGGTCCGCCACCCCGGCGGTGTAGGTCCGCACGCGTCCGGAGCGGTCCCGCACGGTGGCGATCGTGCCCGGGAAGCTCGGTCCCTTCACCAGGTCGTTCAGGCTCTTCTGTACGGCGCTGTTCGGGCGGCCTGCCGGGGAGCCGGTCGCCGGCGCTGCCGATGACAGGGCGGCGCCGGCGCTCAGGCCGGTGATCGCGGCGACGGCGGAAACGGCCAGGGTGAACCGCCGGCCGAACAGGCGGCGACGCGACGGGCTGTGAGGCGATGACATGGGATCTCCTTGATCAGCAGGACCGGGGATTTCAGTGCCGGGGCGACTTGTAGTGATGCACGATCAGCCCGGCGATGCAGCCGAGGGCGACCAAGCCGAAACCGACGCCGATGAACGGACTGACGCCGATCGAGGACAGCGTCGCGTTGGCCGCCGCGCTGACGAACAGGCCGATCCACAGCGCGGTGCGCAGCGGCGTACGGCGGGTCTCGGCGGGTGCGGCGACGTGCTGGTTCTCGACTGTGCTGGAGATTCGGTACCGGTCGGTCATGGTGGCTCCTCGGGGTGATGGTCGGCGTGGTCACAACGCTAGGTTCCGGGCCGTCGGCGAACCATCCAGCCAACAGGCCGGCGGACGGTACAGCAGGCTGTACTTTTTGGCGTGCCAGGCCGATCGCCTCCCGGTGTGCCTTACGGTCGTCAGCAGGAGGTGACATGACCGTCGCGCAGCAGGAGAAGCGTCCCCGGAAGGCAGGGTTCCTGCTGTCCCGGCTGGGGCTCGCCGTCGATGCGCTCGAGCATCTCGTCGGCGGCCTGGGGACCGCGATGCTGGCCCTGGCCGCGCTGTTCTGGACGGCCGTCGTCGCCGTCCTCTCCGTGCTCGGGGTCGGCGTCTTCCTGATTCCGTCCGCCCTGCAGGTGACTCGCGCGATCGCGGATCGTGAACGCGCCCGGCTCACTCGCTGGGGACCCGACGTGATCGGCGCGGAACCCCTTGCCGACGGCCGATGGCAGGCGCTCCGCGATCCGGCCGTACGCCGTGAGCTCAGCTGGTTGTTGCTGCACGCAACCTTTGGCTTCGCGATCGGGCTGCTCGGCCTCGGGCTGCCGTTGTACGCCGTCCAGAGTCTGAGCTTCCCGCTGTGGTTCGAGTTGCTGCCTCCAGGCTCCACCGGACCGGGAGTGTCGTTCTGGCGGATCGACGGGATCGGCGACGCGCTGGTCGTCGGCCTGACCGGGCTGGGCTGGTTCTTCGTCACCATCGCGATCAACCCGGTGCTGGCGAGGCTGCAGGCCCGGCCGGGACGACGGTTGCTGGCGCCGTCGGCCGAGGTCGACCTGTCGTTGCGGGTGTCCCAGCTGAGCTCGTCGCGAGCGGCGGCCCTCGACGCGCACGCCGTCGAACTGCGGCGGATCGAGCGGTCCCTGCACGACGGGGCGCAGAACCGGCTGGTCGCCGTGAACGTCTTCCTCGGAGCGGCGCGCCGCGCCCTGGCCCGCGACCCCGCGACCGCGGACGCCGTCCTCGCGCAGGCCCAGGACGCCGCCGAGCTGGCGCTGGCCGAGCTGCGCACTGTTGCCCGCGGCATCCTTCCGCCGGTGCTCGCCGACCGCGGCCTGGCCGGCGCCCTGGCGGGCCTCGCCGCCGGCTCCGGCGTACCGTGCGAGCTCGAGGTGGAGATCGCCGGCCGGTGCCCCGCCTCGGTCGAGGCCGCGGCCTATTTCGTCGTCGCGGAAGCACTGACCAACGTTGCCAAGCACAGCGCCGCGACGAGCGTGGCAGGCACCGTCCGCAGGGAGCGCGACCAGTTGGTGATCGTCATCGAGGATGATGGGCGCGGCGGTGCCGACGAGCGCCGTGGCTCCGGCCTGACCGGCATCCGGAGGCGGGTCGAGGCTTTCGACGGCAGCCTGACCCTGACCAGCCCGGCCGGCGGGCCGACAGTACTGCGAGTGGAGCTGCCATGCGGATCGTGATCGCCGAGGACGACGCCCTGTTGCGGGAGGGGCTGGCGCTGTTGCTGCGCGCCGAAGGGCTGGACGTGGTCGCAACGACCGATTCGCCGGAGTCCTTCCTGATCGCTGTCGACGAACACGAGCCTGACGTGGCCATCGTCGACGTCCGGATGCCGCCCACCCACACCGACGAAGGGATCGTGGCAGCGGTGGAGGCGCGGCGCAGGCATCCGCGGTTGGCGGTGCTGGTGCTGTCCGCCTACGTCGAGCAGGCTTTCGCGACCGAGCTGCTGGCCGGGGGAGCAGTGGGGCTGGGCTACCTGCTGAAGGAGCGGGTGGGCCGGGTCGACGAGTTCCTCACCGCACTGCATCGGGTCGCGGACGGTGGGACGGCGGTCGACCCCGAGGTCGTCGGCCAGTTGCTGGCGCGACGCCGTCCGGACAGCACGCTGGAACGGCTGAGCCCGCGCGAACGCGATGTCCTCGCCCTGATGGCCGAAGGGCTCGGCAACACCGTCATCGCCGAGCGGATGTTCGTCACCGAAGGCGCCGTGCACAAGCACATCCGCAACATCTTCGCCAAGCTCGACTTGGCGCCCGACGACAGCGCCGACCGCCGCGTGACCGCCGTACTGCGCTACCTGGACGGCAGCCAGCGCCGGTGACGGAGGTGGTGCCTGCACCACCTCCGTTGACCCGAAGGCTGCATGTTGCGGGCGTCCCGATCGCCATAGCGTTCTGGTATGCCTTCACTCACCGCGACACCGGACCGCGAACTGCTCGTCGTCCCCACCACCCCAGCCGCCGTACGGGTCGAGCAGCTCACCCGGGTCTACGCCGCCGGCGGCCAGCCGGTGACCGCGCTGGACGGCGTCCAGGCCACCTTCGACCGAGGCACCTTCACTGCCGTGATGGGACCGTCGGGCTCCGGCAAGAGCACCCTGCTGCAGACCGCCGCGGGGCTCGATCGCCCCAGCTCCGGCCGGGTCTGGATCGGCGACACGGAGCTGTCCGGGCTGTCGGAGACCAAGCTCACCGAGCTCCGCCGGACCAAGGTCGGGTTCGTCTTCCAGGCCTTCAACCTGATCGGCGCGCTGACGGTCGAGGAGAACATCACCCTGCCGCTGAGGCTGTCCGGTGCGCGCCCCGACCGTCGCTGGCTGGCCGAGGTGGTCGAGCGGGTCGATCTCGGTTCGCGCCTGCGGCATCGGCCGGCCCAGCTGTCCGGGGGCCAGCAGCAACGAGTCGCGATCGCGCGAGCGCTGGCGATGCGTCCCGACGTCATCTTCTGCGACGAGCCGACCGGCGCGCTCGACACCCAGACCGCGGCCGAGGTCCTCGGCCTGTTGCGATCGACGGTCGACGAGCACGGCCAGACGGTCATCATGGTCACCCACGATCCGGTGGCCGCGTCGTACGCCGATCGCGTCGTGGTGCTCGCCGACGGCCGGATCGTCGCCGACCTGCCGCAGCCCGGCGCCGACCGGATCGCCGAGCAGTTGGCCTCCCTCGGTCGCCGCCCGCGGCTGAGCCGGGAGGGCTGACCGATGACGAACCTTGCCTTCAGCATGCTTCGCCGACGCCCAGGAAGCGTCGTCGCGACTCTGCTCGCCCTTGCGGTGGGCGTGATGATCCTGACCACGATGGGAATGCTGGTCGAGTCGGGTCTTCGGTACCGGCCCGAGACCCAGCGGTACGCCGCTGCCGCCATTGTGGTCGCCGATCGCGACATCACCTTCACCGGCAAGGAGTTCGGCGGCGATCCGTACAAGACGACGGTGACCTTGCCCGACGGCGGCACGGTGCCGGCTGAGCTGGTCGACCAGATCCGGCAGGTACCAGGAGTGGTGGCTGCCGTCCCCGATCACTCCATTCCGGTCCAGGCGCAGGCATTCGGCGCGGCACTCGGCCGCGGCTGGAGCAGCGCCGCGCTCACGCCGTACCGGCTGACTGGTGGGACGCAACCGAGCAAGGCCGGCGACATCGTCCTCGACCGGCGGCTGGCCGGTACGGCGTTGCGCGTGGGCCAGTCGGTTGAGCTGACGATCGCCGGTACCGCGCATCGCTTTCGCGTCAGCGGCTTCGCCGAGCAGACGACCGGCAACGGCCAGCCGGCCGCGGCGTTCTTCACCGACTCCCAGGCCGCGGCGTTCGCGCCGCACCCCGGCCGCGTGGACGCCATCGGCGTCATCACGGCCCCCGATGCTGATCAGCCCGCCGTCGCGGCCGCGGTCGGCCGGCTCGCGGAGCCTGCTTCGGCCAAGGCTTACACCGGGGACGATCGGGCGAAAGCCGAAGAGTCCGGCGCCGCTGGTCAAGCGAGTGATCTTCTGATTCAGGTTGGTGCGGCCTTCGGTGGCTACATCGTCCTGCTGATCATCTGCGTGGTGGCCGGCACGGTCGGCCTGTCCGTCCGGCACCGTCGCCGCGATCTCGCACTGCTGCGGGCGATCGGCGCCAAGCCAGGTCAGGTACGCCGGATGCTGATGGCTGAGGCGGCGTTGACGGGTGCCGCCGCCGCGGTGATGGGAGTGCCGGCCGGTCTCCTCACGACGCGCTGGGCAGTCGGCGAACTGACCAGCCGGGGTTTCGTTCCCGCTGGTTTCCCCATGGCCAACGGCGCTCTGGCCGCGTTGGCAGCGGTGATCGTCACCACGGTCTTCGCGGTGCTCGCGACCCTGATCGCTGCTCGGCGGATCACCGCCATCCGGCCCACCGAGGCGCTCGGCGAATCGGCTGTCGAGTCGGCCGGCAACAGCAAGATCCGCCTCGGGTTCGGTCTGGTGACGCTGGTGGGTGCGCTGTCTTCGAGCGTGGCCACTGTCAGCCTGGGCGGCCAGACAGCGCTGGCGGCCGCGATCGGCATGCTGTACCTGTTCGTCATCGCGGTCGGCCTGCTCGCGCCGTGGATCAACAGGTTCGCTGCCCGGTTGCTGGCGCCTGTCCTGCAGCGTTTCTGGGGCACCAGCGGGTTTCTCGCGACCGCCAACCTGAAGGCGAACGCGCAGGGGATGGCGACCGTGCTCACCGCGTTGGTCCTGTCGGTCGGCTTCGGTGGTTCGGTGTGGTTCCTGCAGGACAACCTGGAGCGGGCGACCCTCGACCAGAGCCGCGACGGGATGCTCGCGCAACACGTGCTGACCGCCCCGGCAGGTCTGCCCGCTGACGCTGTCGGCGAACTGCGCGGTGTGCCGGGGGTCGAGGCGGTCACCGGCGTACGGCGTACCTCGGTGATCGTCAGGATCATGGACGGCGCCGAAGTCGTCAGTGCCCGCGCGATCGACCCCGGCGACGCCGCGTCGACGATGGACCTGAAGGTCGAGAACGGCAACCTGAGCGACCTCCGCGGCGACAGCATCGCGGTCTCGGGGCTGCGGGCGTCTTCCCAGGGCTGGAAGGTGGGGGAGCAGGCGGAGGTCTGGCTTGGCGACGGTACCGCGAAGAAGTTGCGGGTGGCCGCGATCTACCAGCGGGGCCTCGGATTCGGCGACGTGATCCTCAGCCGGGAGACCGTCGGTGCGGGCCTCGACGAGGTGCTGATCCGCACTGCCCCCGGCGCGGACGCCGATGCAGCGCTGGCCAAGGTCGCGGCCCGCTACCCCAGCAGCACGCTGCTGGCGGCCGGCGATGTCACCGGCGCACTGGCCACCGACCTTGCCCTCAGCGCCTGGTTGAACAAACTGCTGATCGGCGTCATGGTCGGCTACGCCGCCCTGGCTGCTGCCAACACGATGGTGATGGCCGCGCTGGCCCGGCGCCGGGAACTGGCCTTGCTGCGGCTGAGCGGCGTGACCCGTCGTCAGGTCAAGCGGATGATCCACGCAGAGCAAGCCGGCCTGCTCGGCGTCGCCCTGGCGATCGGCGCGACCATCGCCGCAGTCACCTTGGTGGCCGTGGTAGCCACCCTGACCGGCGATCCGGTTCCGTACATCCCGCCGCTCGGCTGGGCAGCGGTACTGGGCGGAGCCAGCCTGCTCGCGATGACCACCACGATCCTTCCGATCAGCAAACTTCTCCGCACCCCACCGATCGAAAACCTTGCCACCAAGGAGTAGGCGTCACGCCGATCGACCGGACACCTCGCCGCAGGGAAGCGGCGAGGTGTCCGGTCGCGGTTTCAGTAGGAGATGCGGAGCGGAGTCCGGGTTCGTTGGGAAGGCGCGTTGATCGTGAGGGTCCGGCTCGCGCTGTCCCAGGTCCACTTCTGCGGGTCGAGCCGCTGGCCGTTGAGGCTGATGCGCTCCGGCGCGGCCGTGACGCCGAGGAGTTTCACCGTCCACTCGCGTTCGGTGACCTGCCCGGGGAACCGGCCCTGGGTCGCGTCGATCGTCAACTGGTGACGGCCGGGAGTCTCCTGGTAGGTGAGGTTCGTGGTCGCGTTCAGGGTCTGGTCGGTCGTCGTGCCGTCGTCCTCGTAGAGGGTGAAGCGCCCGGAGGCGCCGGTCGCGATGGTCGCGGTGACCTTCGTCAGCGGGTTCTGGACGTCGTTGGTCACGTTCGTGCTGCGGGTGGTGGTGATGCCGCCGGAGCGTTGGAAGACCGGCATGGTGCCGAGGTCGCTGGTGATCTGCTGGGTGGTGCCGCCGGCGTAGACCTTGCCGGTGAAGTAGTCGGTCCACTGACCCGGCGGGAACCAGACCGTGGTGGTCGACTGCGTTCCGGGTGTCGTCACGGGGGCCACGAGCAGGTCCGGACCGTAGAGGTACTGGCTGCCGGCGGTGGCGTAGGCGGCTTGCTCCTCCGGGTACTCCAGGTACATCGGCCGCACCATCGGTACGCCGGTCGCCGTCGCCTGCTGCGCGAGTGTGTAGGTGTAGGGCACCAGGTTCTCGCGCAGGTTCAGGAACTTGGTCGCGGACTTCGCGGCCTCGGTTCCGTACTGCCAGGGCAGCCGATCGCTGTGGTTGCTGTGCAGCCGGTCGATCGGCTGGAACGTGCCGAGCTGGACCCAGCGTGCGTACATGTCGTCGGGCAGCTTGTTCGTCCGCCGCTGCTGCCCGCCGGACAGGTAGGTCTCGCTGCCGGGCAGTCCGGTGGTGTCGTTGTGGCCGCCGATGTCGTGGCTGATCGCCGACAGGCCGGTGGCCACCGACTCGGCCGGCGTGGCACCGACCTCGAGCCGGAGCGTGCTCCAGTTCGATGCCGTGTCGCCGGTGAAGTGCAGGGTGCTGCGCTTGTCGGCCCAGGGACCGGTGGCCAGCGGGAGAGGATTGCCGTAGCCACCCGCCTGGAGCGAGCCGTAGGCGCGGGAGATGACGAACCCGCGACCGGTGGCCGGCGCCGCCAGCTCGGCGTACTGCTGGTTGATCCAGGCGTCCGGAGTGACACCGGGCAGGCTGGATCGCGAGCTGTCGCAGCACCAGTCGAGCCACCAGAAGTCGTTGCCCTGGGCCATCATCTCCGAGTGCAGCTCCAGGTAGGCCTCGAGCTGGTCGGGGTCGCCCCAGTCGAAGGTGTAGCAGTCGGTGCCGCAGCCGGCCTTGGACAGCTTGCCCTTGGCGGTGGCCATCGCCCGGGCGAACTGCGGGTCGCTGCCCATGATGCTGGGATGGATGTTGAGGTTGGCGTGCAGTCCCTGGGACTTCGACCAGTCGAAGAACGCCTTGGGATCGGGGAACTTCGTGGTGTCGAACTGCCACCCGTTCCAGGTGTCGGGAGCCTTGAAGTCGGTGTCGATGGCAAGCACGTCGAGCGGCACGCCTTCGGCGCGGAAGCGGGCCAGGATCGCCTTGTAGTCGGCGGCGGTGCGATCGATGTACTCGGAGTACCAGACCCCGTAGGCCCAGCGGGGAAGCAGTTGCGCGGGCCCGGTCAGTGACTTCAGGTCCCGCAGGCCGGTCTTGTAGTCATGGCCGTAGGAGAAGAGGTAGCCGTCCTGGTACTGATGACCGCCGCGCGACGGCCGCTGCGTGACCTGCTTGGTCCGGACGTCGTACTGCGCCGAACTGGTGTCGTCGAGGAGATACCAGCCGTCTCGATGGAGAAGACCCGCAGTGGTGCTGGGAGCGCCGTTGTCGGCGTTGACACCGTCGAGGCCGCGCCGGTATCCGCCGAGCGCCAGGTGCGGCTGCGGTGCGGCGGCACCGGTCGGGGTGACCGCGACGGTGTCGAGGTTCACGTGGCAACTCGTTGCGTCAGGGCAGCCCAGGACGATCTCGTTGGTGCCTTTCTTGAGGTCGACCGGGACCGACGCGGCGCCCCAGGTATTCCAGTCGGCGGTCACGGGGAACGACGCCGTACGGGTCACGCCTGCGGCGGTGACACTGGCTGTCCTCGTTTCATGGCGTCCGTCCGCGCCGGTGCCGTTGGCGTAGCGCAGTTGCAGTTGGTAGGTGCCGTCGGCGGGGACGCCGACGACTCGCTGGGTAAGGCTTGACCCGTTGGAGAGCTCGGCGACGAACCCGCGACCGGCGTACTCGGGATGGTTGGCGGCGACGATGGCCGATCCACCCGGCAGCCCGGACTCCGCCTCGCAGCTGACCCCGAATCCACAGTCGCCGTACGCGCGGGCCGAGGCGGGCGGGTAAGCGGCACCGGACTTGAGCAGCGCGAAGCTGTCCACATTGATACTGCCGGAATCGGCCGCGGTCCGGCCCAGTCGTACGACGTGGTGGCCGGCGCCAAGAGTGACCTGTGCCGAGGCCAGCGCCCAGGAGTCCCAGCCGGCGGTCGGGGCGAAGGTCACGCGCTGAGCCGGGCCGCCGTCGACCGACAGACTGAGCGTGCGGGGCTCGTGCTTGCCGTCGCCTCCCGTTCCGTTCGCGTACCGCGCGGTGAACGAGTACGTCCCTGCCTCTGACACGAGGACGTCGGCGGTGGCCTGCATGCCGGCACTCTCGAACCCGGCGAGGAACCCGCCGCCGGTGTAGCCGGTGTGGTCCTTGGCGGTTCCCAGCCCGTCGGCAGCCAGGTCTTCGCCTTCGCACAGCGCGCCGGCAGCGCAGGTCAGGTGGTGCCAGGGCGTCGCATCGACCGTGGCGCTTGCGGTCTCGAACTGGACCCGCAGGTTGCTCGCGTCGAACGGTCCGGAGCCGAGGCGGTAGGTCAGCGTGGCCGCACTGGTCCGGAGGGTGAGGACTCCGTCGGCCACCGAACTGGTGAACGGGACGCGACCGAAGTCGCTCCGGCCGACGGCGTTGAAGGTCGCGGCATCCTCGAACTTGCCGTCGCCGGCGTACTCCGTCCGGATCAGCGTGGGGGACAGCACCTGGAAACGAGCGTTGCCCGCAACGACGGTCTGCGGGTCGGGTTCGGCCACGGCAGGCAGTGCCACCGTTCCTGCGGCCACCGCGGTCGCGGCCAGCGTGAGGGCCAGAGCCCGGCGGAAAGTCCTTGCTGTTCTCGTCCGCACGACGGAACTCCGATCTTGGAGGGGGCGGTTCTCCAACGATGTAGATTGTGGCAGAGCGAAGCGGACCATGTCGGGGCCCTGCGTGTCCAGAGCTGGCCGGCAGTTCGTGCCACGGGAATCCGTCCCGGTGAGTGCGGGGCCGTCGGCCGCATGTTTGCCGGGTGCAACGACATGTCCGCGTCGCGGCGGCGGTCCGCCCTCGGCCGGGGGTCCCTACGATGGCTGCATGCATTGGGGCGAGCAGGTAGCGGTACGGGGTGCCCGGGTCCACAACCTGAAGAGTGTCGACGTCGACGTGCCACTTCGGCAGTTGGTGGCATTGACCGGTGTCTCGGGGTCGGGGAAGTCGTCGCTCGCTCTCGGCGTGCTGTACGCGGAAGGGTCGCGGCGGTACCTGGAGGCGTTGTCGGCGTACACGCGCCGGCGGTTGTCACAGGCTGCCCGCGCGGATGTCGATGCGGTGGACGGCGTACCGGCCTCGATCGCGCTGCACCAGCGGCCCGCGGTGCCTGGGGTTCGCAGTACCTTCGGCACGGCCACCGAACTGCTCAACGCGGTCCGGTTGATGTACTCGCGGCTGGGTGCGCACTTGTGTCCCAACGGGCACCGGGTGCAGCCGACCATCGAGATCGCCTCGACCGCGCAACTCACCTGCCCGGTGTGTGGAGTGCGCTTCGCCGTACCGGGCGCGGAGGCGTTCGCGTTCAACAGTGACGGCGCCTGCGAGACCTGCACGGGGACCGGGGAGACGCGGCAGATCGATCAGCACGCGCTCGTACCGGACGAGTCGCTGACCATCCAGGAGGGCGCGGTGGCGGCGTGGGGCTCGTTCGGCGCCGGTCTGCTGCCGCAGGTGGTGGCTCAGCTCGACGTGCGGGTCGATGTGCCGTTCCGGGAGCTGACACCGGCCGAGCGCGAGATCGTGTTCAGTGGCGAGGAGACCAAGCGCACGGTCGTTGTCACGAGCAAGAAAGGCAACGCGTTCGAGCTCAACGCGACGTACCGCAACGCGAACCGGGTGATCCAGGACGCGCTCGGCAACGCGCAGAGCGAGACGGCCGTCACGCGGCTCGATCGCTTCGTCCACGTCGCCGGGTGTCCGGCCTGTGGCGGCTCCCGGCTGAACGAGCGCGCCCGTTCGGTGACACTCGACGGCGTCACGCTCGACGAGGTGTCGACCTGGAGTCTCGACCGCGCGACCAGCTTCGTCCGGGAGCTGCCTTCCACCGCGCCGGCCGAGCTCAGCCGGATGGCCACCCAGATCGTGCAGGCGTTCACCGCGACCGCCGAGCACCTGCTCGGACTCGGGCTCGGGTATCTGTCCCTGGGCCGGGCATCGCGGACGCTCTCGACGGGGGAGCTTCAGCGAGTCCAGCTCAGCCGAACCCTGCGGAGCAGCGCGACAGGCCTGCTGTACGTGCTCGACGAGCCGTCGATCGGGCTGCATCCCAGCAACATCGACGCGTTGATGACGGTCGCGCGCCGTTTGGTCGAGACCGGCAACTCCGTCGTCCTGGTCGATCACGACGTCCGGGTCCTCCGGCAGGCCGACTGGCTGATCGAGATCGGTCCGGGCGCGGGGTGGCACGGTGGCGAGATCGTTGCCATTGGCACCGTTTCTGACCTGGAGGAGTCGGCCACGTCGCTGATCGGAGGGTTCCTCAGCGGACGTGAGCCGGCTGTGGTCCGTCGGCGGGTGCCGCTCGGCGACCTCTTCGAGCACGGCCGGATCCGGATCGAGACCGGGCCCCGCTTCACCATGAAGGCGCTCGAAGCCGAGTTCCCGCTGCGGCGCCTGACGGCCGTGACGGGAGTGTCCGGATCGGGCAAGACCACCCTGGTACTGGACAGCCTCGCCGCCGCGCTCACCGGTCAGAACCCCAGGCACGTCCTGCGACTCGATGCCGGCGGCATCGACCGTACCGTCATCGTCGATGCCGCTCCGATCGGGCGGAACGTGCGCTCCACCGTCGCGACGTACAGCGGGGTTCTGGACGAGCTCCGGCGCGCCTTCGCCGGCACCGACGAGGCCGGCGCCCGTGGCCTCACCGCGGCCGACTTCTCGTACAACACCGGCAGTCTGCGCTGTCCGCAGTGCGAAGGCACTGGGCAGATCTCGCTCGACGTGCAGTTCCTGCCGGACGTCGACATTCCTTGCTCACTGTGCCAAGGACGCCGGTACGCGCCGGAGGCGGACGCGATCACCCTGGACGGCCTGTCCCTGGCCGGCGCCCTCGCGCTGACCGTCGAGCAGGCGCGGAAGAAGTTCACCGGCCTGCGAAAGATGCAGGCCCGGCTGCGCACGCTCGACGAGGTGGGACTCGGCTACGTCCTGCTCGGCGAGGCGACGCCGGCGCTTTCGGGTGGCGAAGCTCAGCGCCTGAAGCTCATCACCGACCTGGAGAAGCGGCAGCAGGGCACGCTCTTCGTCTTCGACGAGCCGAGCGTCGGCCTGCACCCCGCCGACATCCGCGTTCTGCTGAAGGTCTTCGACCGCCTCATCGACGCGGGCGCGACCGTCATCGTGATCGAACACGACCTGGACATGATCGCCAACGCCGACTACGTGATCGACCTCGGCCCCGGCGGCGGCATCGACGGCGGGCGGATCGTGGCCGCGACCACCCCGGACCTGCTCCCACAGGTGACCGAAAGCCTGACCGGCCACTACCTGGGGGAGACCCTGCAGCACAGAGAGTGAAATTCGGTACCTCCTTTTCACACTTGGTAACAGTCCCGGCGGCCGGCCGATGTAGCAGGTGGGACACCTCACCACGGCCAGCCGGAGCCACCGTGCCGGACGTGGTGACGTGAGGGGGAGTGATGGGCGCGATCCAGGGCTACTTCGCAACATCGGGAATCGGAGCTCTGATCGGTGGTCTGCTCGGCTGGGCCGTCTTCAGCCAGGCCGCCACCGAGGCAACGGACTGCCTGGTCCGGGGCGCGGGACTCTGCCAGGAGCTCGGCGGGATGACCTTCAGCCAGTTCATCCTGGTCACCGCCGCCACGGGCGGCGTAGCAGGCTTCGTCGTGCAGTTGATCAAGGGCGAGATCGGCTAGCCGCGGCGTTCGCCGTCCGCGCGAGCTAGAGGACGGTGACGGTGATGGTCGTGCCGGGCTTCGCTTTGGTGCCCGCGCCGGGGGACTGGGCGGCGACCAGGTTGAGGCCGAGGTTGAACTGGGCCTTGACCACCTTCACCTGGAAGCCCGCCGCGGTGAGGATGCGTTGGGCGTCGGCGAGTTTCTTGCTGCGGACGCTGGGGATCTCGCGCAGTGCCGGGCCCTTGGAGACGACCAGCTGGACCTTGTCCTTGGCATAGAGGGTGCCGTTGCTGGGGGTCTGGCTGATCACCCGTCCTTCGGGCATCTTCTCGTCGTACTGGTCGGTGCGGCCGACCGCGAAGCCGGCCTTCTTCAGCGTGCGGGTGGCCTCGCGGGCCGACTTGCCGGTCAGGTCCGGTACGGCGATCGGCTTCTTGCCCTTGCTGATGGCAAGGTTCACCGTCTCGCCCGGCTTCATCACCGAGTCGAACCTCGGCGAGAACACGATCACCCGGCCGGTCGGCACCGACTCGCTGTAGGACTGGCTCACCTGCCCGACGATCAGCTTGACCGACTCCAGCGCGCGTCGCGCGGCCTCCTCGTCGAGACCGGCGAGCTGTGGCACGCGATACCGCTCGGGGCCCTTGGAGACGGTGAGCGCGATCTCGCCGTCCTTGCGGATCCGCGCGCCCGGCTCGGGGTCGGTCTTCATGACCTCCCCCTTGGGGATGTCCTCCGAGAAGTCCTGGTTCGCCAGATTCGTGGTCAGACCCAGTTCGCCCGCCTTGGTACCGGCGTCAGCGGCGGTCAGGTTCAGCAGCAACGGCGTCTCGGTGTACCGGTGTACGCCGTAGAACCACGCCGCCGAGCCGACTCCCAGCGCCAGCGCCAGTACGGCGAACAACGCGATGAACCCACGTCCCCGCGACTGTCGGGGCACCTGCCGCACCGGGGGAGTCGCCGCCTGGCGAGTCGCACCTTGAGGCCGCAGCAGCGACTGCTGCGGCACCCGGCTCGTCGGCGGCTCGTACGGTACGACGATGGTGTCGTTGCGTGGCTGGTGCTCGGCATACCCACTGCCTCGCGTGTAGCCGTCGTCGTACTCGTTGTCCTGACGCATCTGCTGGATCGGCACGGTCAGGTCGCCGGTCAGCTCGGGATCGTCGGGCAGCCCCTCCTCGATCGCGTTGCGCACCCGGTGGACCTGACGGCTGAACACCCGCGCGTCGGCCGGCCGGAGATCGCGCTCTCTGGCGGTGGCTCGCTGGACCAGGGCGTCGACGTACGGCGGGATGCCCTGGACGAGTTGCGAAGGCGGAGGCACGTCGGCGTGGACGTGGGCGTAGGCGACCTGGATCGGGGTGTCGCCGGTATGGGGTTTGCGGCCGGTGAGCAATTCGTACAGCAGGATGCCGGCGGAGTACACGTCGGATCGGGCGTCGGCGCGGCCGTCGGTCACGAGCTCGGGGGCCAAGTACGAGACCGTGCCCATCAGCAGGCCCTGGGTCGCGGTGTTGCCGGTCGTGGTGACCGCCCGGGCCAGTCCGAAGTCCGCGACCTTGATGGTGCCGTCGTTGGAGATCAGCACGTTCTC
Organism: Kribbella sp. CA-293567; assembly: GCF_027627575.1. Taxonomy (NCBI): domain Bacteria; kingdom Bacillati; phylum Actinomycetota; class Actinomycetes; order Propionibacteriales; family Kribbellaceae; genus Kribbella; species Kribbella sp. CA-293567. Next base: position 4,764,619 of record NZ_CP114065.1, on the reverse strand, counting down.
GGGCTTGATGTCGCGGTGCACGATGCCCGCGTCGTGAGCGGCCGAGAGCGCGGACAGCACCGGCGCGAGCAGGTCGAGCGCCCGCGCGGGCGGCATCGGCGACTGCTGGCGGATGACGTCGCGCAGCGTACGGCCGGGCACGTACTCCATCGCCAGGAAGAGCGTGTCGTGGTCGTCGCCCTGGTCGAAGACGGCGACCACGTTGGGGTGCGAGAGCTTGGCGGCGGCCCGGGCCTCGGCCACGAACCGCCGTCCGAACTCCGCGTCGTCGCCCATCCCGAGGTGCATCACCTTGAGGGCGACGATCCGGTCCAGCCGCATGTCGAGCGCTTCGTAGACGGTCGCCATGCCGCCCTTGGCGACCCGCGAGCCCACCCGGTACCGCCCGTCGAGCACTCGCCCGACAAGGCGGTCGCCCACCTGGGTGCCTACGTCTTCCGTCACTTGCGGTGAGCCGCCTCTCGAAGCTGTCTGCCCTGAGAGTGTAAATAAGGTGCAAGGCAGCCGGTCCGTCGCCGCGCCGGACCACCCCTGGTGACCACCTCGTCACACCCGGGGAAGCGCTCTCTCAGCCTGGCTCAGAGCGGGCTCCAGCCCTTCTCGAACTGCGCCTTGAGCCGCAGCACGGACTTCACGTACAGCTTGGTGTCGGGGTACATGCCGTTTCGCCGGACGCCGCCCAGACCCTGGTAGTAGCCGGCCACCGCGATGTCGAGCGTTGCCGCTCTGGTCAGCCGGCTGAGCAGCACCACACCCGCCGTGACGTTGTCCTGTGGCTTGAGCAGGTCCAGCTTGCGGCCGACGATGCTCGAGGTGAACTGGCCGGTCGACGGGATCACCTGCATCGCGCCGACCGCGTTGGCGGGCGAGACGACCCGCTGCTTCCAGCCGGACTCCTGCCACGAGATGGCCAGCGCCAGTTCGGGGTCGACGCCGTACCGCTTGGCCGTGGTGATGATCAGGGTCCGCATCTGGGCCCGCGTCGGCAGGTTGCGCTTGCGCAGCGCGGCCCGGTTGCGGTCCGCGGCCGAGACGATGTGGTCGGCGTACGTGCGGCCGGCGAAGGTGTTGTTCTTGGTCTTCTTCCGGGTGCTCTTGACCGGCTTCTTCGCGACCGGCGTGGCCTTGAGCTTGACCGGCACCAGGATCTTCTTGCCGGCATAGATGTGGTCGCCGGCCCGCAACCCGTTCGCCGCCAGCAGGTTGGCCTGCGAGCAGTGGTAGCGCCGCGCGATCTGGCCGATCGTGTCGCCGGCCTTGACCACGTAGACGACCCGGCCGAGCTGCGAACGCTTGGCCTGGCCCGGCTGCTGGGATCCGCCTCGCTGAGGGGCCTTGCCCGGTAGCTTCAGCACGTCGCCGGCGTAGATGGCGTTGCCGTTGCCAGGCAGCTGGTTCAGCGAGACCAGCGTGCGGACGTCGGTGCCGTACGCCGCCGCGATGTGGCTGAGCGTGTCACCGTTCTTGACCTTGTACTGCCCGAAGCCCGGTGATCCGGCGGTGATGACTCCGGCTGCGAGCAGCGGAACCGCGAAACCAGTCGATACCCGCAGGACCTTTCTCCACGTGTTGCCCATCTTTCCATCTCCCCGTGTGAACGTCCCTTGACGGTAAGTGGTGGTACAGATGTGACAACAGGTACCGGTGGGTCATTTGTTACGGCTGTGATCGAAAGGTAACAATTAAAGGCTGAACTACATGATTGTGGTTCACAATCGATGTTTGCTCCTGGCAACTGGTGCCGAGGGCATCTAAAGTGACGCGCGCCCGTCGAGCGGTGACGAGGCCTGGGCGGAGTGGTACCGGCGGGGAATGCGTCCGGCCAGCCGCGCGCCTCGCCCGGCCGTGACGGCATCACGCATCGCGGCGGCCATCAGCGCCGGCCGCTCCGCCCGGGTGACCGCGGTCGCGAGCAGTACGGCGTCGCAACCGAGCTCCATCGCCAGCGCGGCGTCACTCGCCGTACCGATGCCCGCGTCCAGCACGATCGGCACCTTGGCCGCCTCGACGATCATGCTGATGTTGTGGGGGTTGCGGATGCCCAGTCCCGAGCCGATGGGCGAGCCAAGCGGCATCACCGCGACGCAACCGACCTGCTCCAGCCGGCGGGCCAGGATCGGGTCGTCGTTGGTGTAGGCGAGCACGGCGAAGCCGTCCGCCGCGAGGGTCTCTGCGGCGTCCAGCAGCTCCACCGGATCGGGCAGCAGGGTGTGGTCGTCGGCAACCACCTCCAGCTTGATCAGGTCGGTCTGCAAGGCCTCCCGGGCAAGCCGGGCGGTCAGCACGGCCTCACCGGCAGTGAAACACCCCGCGGTGTTCGGCAGTACTGCGATGTCGTGCTTGCGCAGTACGTCCAGGACGGACCCCTGCTGGTTCGGGTCGAGCCGCCGGAGCGCCACAGTGGTCAGCTGTGTCCCGGAGGCGACCAGTGCCTCCTCCAGTACTTCGAGGCTCGGCGCACCGCCGGTCCCCATCACCAGCCGGGACGTGAACTCGCGTCCTGCGATCACCAACGTGTCGTCACTCATCGGGTTCTCCTCAACCGCCCTGGACCGCGGTGAGGATCTCCACCCGATCGCCTTCGGCCAGTGTCGTCCCGGGCCACTCTGTCCGGGTCACCACGGCCTCGTTCACTGCTACTGCCACCCCGACCGGCGTGCGTGCCCAGCGCTCGACCACCTCGGCCACTGTGGTTCCGGCTGCGATCTGCTCGGCGCTACCGTTCACGACCACGTTCATGGCGCCACCTTAACTTCGGCGAAACGGCTGGCCAGGAAGGGTGCTGCCAGCTCGGGAAGGACTCCGGTACGGACAGTGTCGGCGAGGACCTGTGCGGAGACAGGAGTCAGCAGTACGCCGTTGCGGTAGTGCCCTGTCGCCCACAGCAGTCCGTCGAGGCCGGAGGGCCCCAGGATCGGTGCATTGTCGGGTGTGGCCGGCCGTAATCCGGCCACTGCCTCCACCAGTTCCAGCTCGTCGGTGATGGGCAGGATCATCCGCGCATCCCGCAGAAGCGCGAACACTCCTCCAGCCAGCACACGAGTGTCGTAGCCGAGTTCCGACGTGGTGGCGCCGACCACCAGCTCACCACCTGGGCGGGGGACCAGGTAGACGGAGAACCCTCGGGCTGTCGCTCGCACTGTGTGGTTCAGAGCCGGCCGGTACGCCTCGGGCACCCGCAGGCGCAGTACCTCACCCTTGACTGGACGGACCGGCACCTGCAGTTCCGGCGGGATGCCTTCGAGCTGTGCAGACCACGGGCCGGTCGCAGCGATGACCTGGCCGGCATGAACGGCCGATCCGTCTTCCAGCTCCACCCCGACTGCAGTAGCGCCGGAGGTGAGGACGCGGCGTACTCGCTGCCTGACGACCTGGACGCCGCTCAGCTCGGCGGCACCCAGCAAAGTCGAGACGGCCTGGCGGTTGTCCACGGAGTGATCGCCGGGCACCCAGACGCCGGCAGTGACGCCGGCTGCGAGCAACGGCTCTCGCTTGCGGGCTTCCCGGCTGGTGAGTTCCTCGACCTCCAGGCCGAGCCTTCGCTGGTATTCGGCGAGGCGGCGGATCGCGGCGGCGTCATCGGCGTCGTACGCGACCGAGAGGGTTCCGGTGCGGTGCAGCCCGGCGGATTCACCGGTGAGGGCTTCCAGCTCCTCCGCAAAGGCCGGCCAGGCGGCCACGCTGGCGAGGTTGAGCGCGAGCAGGGCGTCCTCGCCGTACTCGACCTCGGTGACGGGGGCGAGCATGCCGGCGGCCACCGACGAGGTCTGGCCGCCGGGGGTGGGGTCGCATACCGTCACCTGGATATTGTCTACAGCGAGCCGCCAAGCGGTCGCGAGGCCGATCAGCCCCGCACCGATGATGACGACGTCGCAGGTTCGCTCGGCCATGGCGCCAAGACTACGACGCCGGACACACCGAAGCAGGGGCACATGGCAGGCTGGTCCTGTGACTGAGCACACCGTTGACGCCGGACTACGGCACCGGCTGGCCGACGCCCACCTCTACCTGTGCACGGATGCCCGGGAGCAGCAGGGCGATCTCGAGCAGTTCCTGGACGCCGCCCTGGGAGGTGGTGTGGACATCGTCCAGTTGCGGCAGAAGAACCTGGAGGCCGCTGACGAACTGGCGGCCCTGGAGGTCTTCGCGGCGGCGTGCCGGCGGCACGGCAAGCTCCTTGCCGTCAACGACCGCGCGGACATCGCCTTCGCCGCGGGCGCCGACATCCTGCACCTCGGCCAACGGGACCTGCCGGTGCCGGCCGCGCGGGCCGTCACCGGGATGGAACCGGTGATCGGCCGCTCCACCCACACCTTCAGCCAGGTCAACGCCGCCGTCGACGAGCAGGGCTCGGACTACTTCTGTGTCGGCCCGACCTGGGAGACCCCGACCAAACCCGGCCGCAGCGCCGCCGGGCTCGAGCTGGTCTCGTACGCCGCGAGCCGGCCGACGGAGAAGCCGTGGTTCGCGATCGGCGGGATCGACCTCGACCGGCTGGACCAGGTGGTCGAGGCAGGCGCGACCCGCGTGGTCGTCGTACGGGCGATCACCGACGCGGACGACCCGGCCGAAGCGGCGGGGGAGTTCAGCCGGCGGTTGCGGCGCGCCGGATGATGAACAACCCGAAGGTGGTCCGGGCGGTCGCGGTTGTCGTGATCGCGCTGATGGTGATCACGCTGGCCGCGTCGCTCATCGGCTGCAGTCCGTCCGGTACGGCGACCCAGGACAGGCCCACGAAGGATCCGGTCAGCGGCCTGCCCTATGTGGCCGTGGCCGACCTCCCGAAGGAGGGGCAGCAGACGCTCGAGCTGATCGACAAGGGCGGGCCGTACCCGTACGGCAAGGACGGTGCCACCTTCGGCAACTTCGAGAAGATCCTGCCGAAGCAGAACCGTGGCTACTACCGGGAGTTCACCGTGAAGACGCCGGGCGAGCGGGACCGCGGCGCGCGCCGGATCGTGACGGGGCAGGGCGACGAGCGTTACTACACTGACGACCACTACAAGTCGTTCCGCCGGATCCAGGCGGACGGGGGGACAGGCGGATGACGGACCTGCACACGCTGCTGGGCCAGGGCCTGCGTCCGGGCGTCTACCGGTGGCCGTCCGAGCTGACTGTCGACCAGGCACGCCGCACCGTCACCAAGGCCGGCTGGAACTTCGTCCTGCTCGACACCACGAGCGTGCACGACAAGGCGGGCTTCCTCGACGTCTGCGCGACCGCCTTCGACCTGCCGCGCTGGTTCGGGCGGAACTGGGACGCCCTGGCCGACTCACTGGGTGATCGGTCGACGGGCGAGCCCGAGGTGGTGCTGTGGGAGGGCTGGCGAAACCTGCTGAACGACGACCACGACACGGTCGACGTGGCGCTGCAGATCTTCACCGAGGACGCCAACGAGTCGGGTCAGTTGCGAGTGCTGCTGCGCGAGGCCGACGACGTACCGGGCCTGCTCAGTGAGGTACCGGTCCTCTAGGCAGGCCGAACAGGGTCGTTACGCCGGCGCTGAAGGCCACGTGGTCGGGCGGGCGGGCGCTGAGCTCTCCCAGTCCTACCGAGGCGAGCAGCCCACGGTCTTCGAAGTGCTCCAGTTCTGCGTGTCGCAGGACCCAGGACGGGTGCTCGTTGGGCATGTACCAAGTGCGGCCGGCCCTGGTGAGGTGCAGGCCCCAGCGCGCGGTCAGGAAGTGCTCCAGCGGGCCGGGCTCCAGTTGGTCGCCGACGCGCACCTGGATCGTGCTGCCGGCGGTCAACCGCGGCCAGCGCAGTGCTGAGGTGACGTAGATGTGCTGGTTGCCTTCGACGTGGTGCTGCATTTGCGCCCAGCGATAGGGGATGCCGAGTGTGCCGCGGGCACCTGCGACGAGCGACAGGCGGGTGGCGTCGAGACTGAGGAAGATCACTCCGCGCCGTCCGGTGCCGTCCACGGAGTACAGGCGGACGTTGGTCTCCAGCAGCGAGCCGAACATGACCATCCGGAAGGGCACCAGGCCGACGTACGTCCGGCCTTCGAAGGTGTCCGGCCGAGTGCCGGGCGGAAAGTAGCGCGCGACCGCGGCCGGTTCGACGGCCCAGTGGATGAAGGACAGGTCCCGCCAGGCCTGCCGGAGGATGCGCGGCCGAAGCAGCTCAGGCGCCCGCGGTGAGATCTCCTCCAGCATGAAGGCAATCTAGCGCGGCCTGATCCGGCACGAACTTCAGCTCGCGACCCCGGCCTGCCTCCCGGACCCAGTCACGGAACGGCGTACTGGCCGCGGCGTACGCCGAGACGTCGCCCAGCACGATCAGTCCCATCCGGTAGTTGACGAACTTCTGCACGATCGCCCCGGCCAGCCCGCTGCTCAGCCGGAAGAACTCGGCCGGCAGCAGCTCGACCGGCACCACCACCCACTCGGCGTCGTGCCCGTAGTGCGCTTCCGCGATGACGTCGACGGCGTCCGTGTCGCTCTTGATCACCGTGGTCGCCTGATATGTCCTCAAGATGCTCTATCCTTCCCCTACAAGCACATTTATAGGGAATTCTAAGATAGACGACAGGGATCTAGCATGCTGTATTCGGTCGAGCAGGTGGCAGAGCAGCTCGGGCTGCATGTGCGGACCATCCGGAACTACGTCCGCGACGGCCGGCTGAAGGCGGTCCGGATCGGCAAGCAGTACCGGATCTCCCGGGAGGATCTCGAAGCCTTCACCGGCCTCCCGGCCGCCGAGGCCGACCTGGACGGGCGGCATGTCGAGGTGTCGAGCATCGTGCAGGTCGACGCGATCGACCGGGCCGGCGCCGACCGGATCAGCACCCACCTGCACGCGGCGGTCAACCAGGGCGGCCTCGGCCGGCTGCGGGTGGAGACCGCCTACGACGAGGACCGCGGCACGCTGAAGGTGATCATCCTCGGCGAACCCGAGGTGACGGCCGACCTGCTGCGCACGATCGGCCTGCTCGCCAAGGCGTGAGGCTCAGAGGTGCCGCGAGGTGGCGGCGATGGCCAGGTCGGCGAGCGCCTTGCGGGAGGTGTCGTCGTCGATCGGAGCCCGCTCCAGCGCGTCGAGGGCGTCCTCGGTGCGCTCGCTGATCAGGTCCTCGCAGGCCTGCACCGCGCGGCTGTCCTGCAGGATCTCGCGGAGCAACTGGATCTCGTCGTCGTCCAGGTCCGGCCGGCCGAACAGCCGGTCGAACTCGGTCAACTGCACCTCCGACGCGTGCTCGACCGCGTACGCCGTGAGTACGGTCCGCTTGCCCTCCCGCAGGTCGTCACCGGCCGGCTTGCCGGTCAGCGCCGGATCGCCGAAGACACCCAGCAGATCGTCACGCAGCTGGAAAGCCTCACCCAGCGGCAGCCCGTACGCCGACAGCGAGTCGACCAGGTGCTGTCCGCCGCCACCGAGCGCGGCGCCGATGTGGAGCGGGCGTTCGACCGTGTAGGTGGCCGCCTTGTACCGCAGGACGCGCAGGGCCCGGTCCATGTCGGCCTCGCCCGAGGCCTGGGCGACCAGGTCCAGGTACTGCCCGGCCGTCACCTCCACCCGGACCGCGTCGAAGAACTTCGAGGCCGCGGCCAGCGAGCCCGCGTCGAAACCGGACGTGTTGAGCATCTCGTCGGCCCAGATCAGGCACAGGTCGCCGAGCAGGATGGCCGCGCCGATCCCGAAGCCGACCGGGTCGCCGCCGTGGCCGGACTTTTCCGAGCGAGCCCGCTGCAGGGCCTCGAAGCGCCGGTGCGCGGCCGGCGCGCCGCGGCGTACGTCGGACGAGTCCATCACGTCGTCGTGCACCAGCGCGCTGACGTGCAGCATCTCCAGGCTCGCCGCGGCCTTCAGGATCGGCTGCTTGTCCGGATCGCCACCGGCGGCCCGGAAACCCCAGTAGCAGAACGACGGTCGCAGCCGCTTGCCACCGCTGGTCGCGTCGCGCGCGGCCTGGACCTGCTCCTCGAGCTCCGGTCCGATCGCGGCGAGCCGCTCCTGCTGGATGTCCAGGAAGCTGGTCAGCGCGGCCTGGATCTCGGTCGGGATGTCTGCGTCGGCATACACGTCTCGGAGGGTAGTCGGTCCTGACGCGGAGGCCCACGTCCCGGTAGCCTTGAACCCATGGCAACCGGTCTTCCGTCCACGCTCCCAGGCACCACGCCGACGATCAGTGAACTGCTCTCCACCCCGGAGCCATCTTTCTCCTTCGAGTTCTTCCCACCGAAGACGCCCGAGGCGGAGGAGGTGCTGTGGCGCTCGATCCGCGAGATCGAGCAACTGCGGCCGACCTTCGTCTCGATCACGTACGGCGCCGGTGGCACCACCCGGGACGGCACCATCCGGGTCACCGAGCGGGTCGCGCAGGACACCTCGCTGACCCCGCTCGGCCATCTGACCTGTGTCTCGCACTCGCGCGACGAACTGCGCTCCGTCATCGGCGCGTACGCCGGATCCGGCGTCCGCAACGTGCTCGCTCTGCGCGGTGACCCGCCCGGTGGTCCGTCGCAGCCGTGGGTCGCGCACCCCGAAGGCCTGAACCACGCGGTCGAGCTGGTCGAGCTGGTCCGGGAGCTGGGCGACTTCTGCGTCGGCGTCGCGGCCTTCCCCGACAAGCATCCGGAGGCGGCTGACCTGGAGGCCGACGCCCGGGTGCTGGCGGCGAAGGCGGCAGCCGGTGCCGACTACGCGATCACCCAGATGTTCTTCGGCGCGGACGACTACTTCCGGCTCGTCGACCGGGCCTCGGCGCTCGGCTGCGAGATCCCGATCCTGCCCGGCGTGATGCCGGTGACGAACCTCAAGCAGATCGAGCGGATGGCCGAGCTGACCGGCATGGCCCTGCCCAAGCTGGTCACCGACCGGCTGCACGCGGTCGCGGACGACCCCGCGGCGGTGCGGGCGGTCGGCATCGAGCTGGCCAGCGAGCTGTCCGACAAGCTGCTCGAGGGCGGCGCGCCCGGCATCCACTTCATCACGCTGAACCGCTCGACCGCGACGCGGCAGGTGTACCGCAACCTGCAGTCGACGGTCGTCTAGCGCGCGTCCACGGGCCCTGGCCCTATCCTGGGCCGATGGCTGACTCGTCGGACCTGCTGATCGACCGCACCCTGGTACTGCTCCGGCACGCGAAGGCGGTGCCGCCGGAGTCGATGCCCGATCTCGAACGCCCGCTCGCCGATCGCGGCCGGGCGGACGCGGCGGCGGCCGGCCGCTACTTGGTTGCCCAGGGCATCGAAGCCGAGCTGGTCCTGTGCTCGCCCTCGATCCGCACCCGGGAGACCTGGCAGTACGCCGCCGAGGCCGGCGCGATCGCCACCGACATCTGGTACGACCGGCGGATCTACAGCGCCGGCACCGACGAGCTGCTGGCGGTCATCCGCGACGTCCCGGCCGAGGTGCGGACCGTGGTGATGGTCGGACACGCCCCCGGAATCCCTTGGCTGGCGGACGAACTGGCCCTCGACGGGACCAGTCCGAACCGCATCGAGCTGACCCAGAAGTACCCGACCTCAGGCCTGACCGTGCTGCACCACACGGCTCGCTGGGCCGACGTCGCCGCGGACGACGCCGACCTCGTCGAGTACGTGATCCCGCGCGGCTAGTACCCGCCGACACTCCAGAAGTAGTTGATGTTGGCGTTCTCGTAGGGAACCACCAGCTGGTTGCGGCCACTGCAGTTCGTGCCGGACCAGGCGCGCTGGTTGAAGCTGGAGCGATTCCACAGCCGGTCGTACGAGTGTGAGAGGTAGCGGCAGCTGCCGGAGCTCACCGGCGCGAACTTGGAGACCAGGGAACCCTGGTAGTAGACGCAGACCTCACCGGCATAGCAGGGTGGGTCCGCCGAAGCCGTCTGCGCGGACAGCCCGCTGATCCCCAGTACCGCGATCGCCGTCGCCGCCATCATCCTTCGTGCCTTGAACCTCATGTCTTGCTCCCATCACTCAGTCCGAAAGAGACGATGGAAGCAAGCCATGGCGGCAGGGCCGGCCGCGCAGCCTTCGATGAGCAGCGGCAGTGATGGCGCTGAGCGGCGAACTCTGTTATCCGGGCAGCCAGTGGGTGCTGCTGTTGATGGTGATCATCCGCTGGGTCGCTCGGGTCAGTACGACGTACAGAGCCCGTACGCCGCCCAGTGTGTCGCTGACGATCTGGTCCGGCTCGACCACCACGACGGCGTCGTACTCCAGGCCCTTGGAGTCCAGCGGGCTGAGCGCGACCACCCGGGGATCGCCGAGTTCGGCGAGCACCGCGTCGATCGCCGGCCTGAGCCTGGGGGACACGATCACGCCGACGGTGCCCTCGACCACGCGCAGCAGTTCACCGGCGGCGTCGGCCGCGGCCTCGGTCACCTTGCCGGCGTCGAAGATCCGGTGTTCCGGGTCGACGCCGGTTTCCCGGACCGCGTTCGGCAGGTCGGCGTCCGGGATCTGCTGCCGGATCACCTGGCCGGCGAAGGCATAGATCTCCGCCGAGTTCCGGTAGTTGGTCGAGAGCCGGAAGGTGTGCCGCTGGAGGTGCGACAGCATCGAGTCCATCGCGGCGCGTGCCTCGGCCGGGTCGGGCCAGGAGCTCTGGGCCGGGTCACCCACGATCGTCCAGCTCGCCTGCGGGCCGCGACGCGTCACCATGCGCCACTGCATGGGGGAGAGGTCCTGTGCCTCGTCCACCAGCACGTGGGCGTACTCGTCGGGCTCGTCGGCGTCTGCTGCCGCCACTGCCCGAGCACGCCGCTCCGACGTGGTCAGTACTTCATTGACCCCGTCCGACAGCCCCTCGAGCCAGTCGAACTCCTCGTCCTTGCCGGCCTCGATCGCTGGCGGCCTGCCGAGCAGTGTGCTCAGCTCGTCGAGCAGCGCGACGTCCGCGATGGTGAACTCGTCCGTGCTCGCCACCGCGGCCGACAATTGGTCGATCTCGGCAGGGGTGAAGTCTCCACGGCCCCAACGCTGCAGGCGCCGGGAGTCGCCCAGCCAGCGCAGTACGGTGCCGGGGGAGAGCATGGGCCACCAGGCAGCGAAGAACTGCTTGTAGGCGGGCAGGTCGGTAACGATGTCGCCGAACGACTCGCGGTCGGCGTACACGCCGTTGCGGAGGTCGTCGGGGAAGCGCTGCCACAGCGCCGCGACCAGGCCCTTGCGGGCTTCGGAACCGGCTCGGTTGCGCGGCGTACGACGGAGGGCGTTGCGGCGGACGTTGTCGAGCTGGTTCATGTCGAGCTCGACGGTGGCGCCGTTGACGAAGACGCGCAGGCTGGTAGGCGCGTCGGGCACCCGATCGCGTGCTGCCTTCGAGAGCAGGCCACGCATCCGCAGGGAGCCCTTGATCGCGGCGACGTCGGCGTCGTCGACTGCGGTGGCCCGCACGCCGTCCACGAGTTCACCCACCGCCCGCAGCGAGACCGTGTTCTCACCGAGGCTGGGGAGGACCCGCTCGATGTATGCCATGAAGGCGGCCGAGGGGCCGACCACCAGCACCCCGCCACGCTCGAACCGCCGGCGGTCGGAGTACAGCAGGTAGGCGGCGCGGTGCAGCGCCACCACGGTCTTGCCGGTGCCCGGACCGCCGCCGATGACGGTGACGCCGCGGGCAGGTGCCCGGATCGCCTGGTCCTGCTCGGCCTGGATGGTGGCGACGATGTCACGCATCGTGTGGCCGCGTGCCCGCGACAGGGAGGCCATCAGGGCGCCTTCGCCCATCACCGGCAGATCCGCGGGCGCGCGCTCGGGGCCGAGCAGGTCGTCCTCGATGCCGACGATCCGCGGGCCCTTGTTGCGCAGTACCCGGCGCCGGACGACCTTCAGCCGGTTGGTCGCCGTGGCGCGGTAGAACGGCTCGGCGGCGGGCGCGCGCCAGTCGATCACCAACGGCTCGTACTCCGCGTCGCGCACGCCGATCCGGCCGACGTAGAGGCTCTCCAGCTCCGCGGCGGCCGCTACCGGTTCGGTCTCGTCACCCAGGTCGGAGTCGAGCCGCCCGAAGACCAGGCCTTCGTGCTCGGCGTCGAGCTCGGCGATCCGGCGAGCGGCGGCGAAGACGAGCACGTCGCGCTCGTACAGGCCGGTCTGCTCCTCGTCGCGGACGCGGCCGACGTTCTGGGCCTGACCGCGCTGGTGCCCGTCGACCGCGATCCGGGACGCTGACCGGGCGGCTTCGGCAACCCGGGAGTAGACCCGGTCGACGTGCTGCTGCTCAGCTTCGAGCTCAGCCCGCTCGACGTTCTCCAGGTCGGCCGAGTTGGGGGTTTGATCCACCGGGGTCCTCTCTACTGCCGGGCACACATCCCCGACACGAACACATGAACGATCAATCTTAGTGCGCGGCGATCAAGCCTTGCCGACGGCGTCCGCCACAATGGCCGCACCGAGCGTGGTAGCCGGTACTCCGACGCCTGGGTGAGCCCCCGCTCCGACGCAGTACAGGCCCTTGATGGGGGAGGCGTTGGCCGCCCGGCGCTTGGCGGTCTTGTAGCCCTCCCAGGCCACTCCGGCCCACCACGACGGCGACGTCTGCCGCGAAACGACCTTGTCCCGGATGTGGAGCCCTCTGGCGACCAGCAGGTCCACTACGTCGTCGGTGGGGTAGCCGTGGACCAGTACCGACCATGCCTGGTGTCCCGCCGGTGCCTGTCCGCCAGTGCGGACCACAACAGTCGGGCTGCCGTGCAGGACGGTCTCGAACGGCAGGGACGGCAGCGGCTCACGCAGGCCGAGATGTACGACGTACGCCGCCTGGGCCTGGTGGGTGGAGAGCACCCTGCGGCGCACCTTCTTGGCCTGGGGGTCGTCGACCAGCTGTCCGTAGAGGTCCCGCGGATCGATGTCGCTGACCACGATCTCGGCCGGCAGCGTCCTGCCGTCGGCCAGCCGGACGCCTGTCACCTGGCCGTGGTCGGTGTCGACCCCGACGACCTCGGCCTGCGTGTGGATCTCGATCTTGCGCTCACTGGCTCGCTGCGCGAGTGCGTCGGCCAGGACGCCGAATCCGCCCTCGACGGTCCACCGCCCGAAGGTGCGCTCCAGGTAGGACCAGACGCCGACGTAGCCGGGGGTCAGCTTGGGATCGGAGCCGTGCTGGATGGCGTAGTACCGCAGTACTGCGCGGGCACGCTCGTCGTTCAGGCCGCGTTGGGCTGTCCGCTCCAGCGATTGCCAGGGCTTGAGGCTCCGGATGGCCTGCAGGGGAAGCTTGTCCATCAGTGGCGGCTCCAGCGAGGACTTGCGCAGGATCTGCCAGGTCTCGCCGTACTTGTCGACCAGTTCGGTCCACTGCTTCGCCGTCTTGTCGTCGGCCAGATCGGTCCAAGCCTCCGCCTGGGCGGCCCGGTCGCCGACGGGGAGGTCGAGCACGGAGCCGTCACCGAACAGGTGGCGCCTCGGCTCGCTGATCGGCTCCAGTTGGGCCAGGCTCTCGATCGGGCGGCCGCTCTTGCGGAACAGGTCCCGCAGGGCGGCCGGCAGCGTCGTACTGGCTGCTCCTGCGTCCCAGCTGAAGCCGTCGGCCTCCACACGGCCCAACGCGCCGCCCAGGCGGTCGTCCTTCTCGCAGATGCTCACTTGGTGGCCGAGCTTGGCCAGCCGTACGGCGGTGGCGAGACCGGCGAGGCCGGCCCCGATGACGATCACGCGGGCCATCAGACTGCACTGCTCCCAGTTGCTGGATTGCTTCGTTTCTCCCGCCAGGCCCGGAACCTGGCCAGTCCCCGGCGGATCGCGCGGAACGCGAAGTACACCGAGATGAGGCCGATCACCAGCAGAACGCCGGCGACGATCAGGGCGGCGGTGGGGTGGAACGCGGCCAGGGTGACGACCCCGGCCACCGCGACGTCCTCACCGGACGAGGCGGCGATGTTGGTGACCGGCTCGGGCGAGGTGTTGATCGCCAGCCGCAGACTCGACTTGATCAGGTGGGAGACCAGGGCGGTGACGCCGCCGGTGGTCGCGATCAGCGCCTGCTGCAGAGTGTCGGCCTGGCCGGCCAGCAGGGCGGCCAGGACAGCGCCGACCGTCGGCCGGATGACGGTCGAGATCGCGTCCCAGGCCGAGTCGACGTAAGGGATCTTGTCCGCGACGAACTCGAACGCGAACAGCACTCCGGCGGCGATCAGGACGCCGGTGCCGGTGAGCGAGCTCGGCACCTCGTCGACGCCGGCGAACCGGCCGAGCAGCCCGAGGATCAGCACGCACGCGTAGGCGTTGATGCCGCTTGCCCAGCCCGTCGTGAACGCCAACGGCAACGCTTCCATGGCCCCTCACTTGTCGTCAGAATCGAACACTCTGACCTCAAAAATGGTTAACCGTTGACATCGGGAACTCCGCGACCCAAAGTGAACGGGTTGCCGGTCTGCGTGACCGTCGCCCCATCGGTCCAGGGAGAGCAGAACATGCGTCGTCGTCCGAAGATTCTCGCCGCACTGGCAGTGGTAGCGCTGCCCATCAGCCTGACCGGCGTGTCGGCCGGTGGGCCGTCCGCGGCGACCGCTGCCACCCCGGCGGCTCCGTCCGCCGAGGCGGCTGAGGCGTTCCGTTCCGCGTCAGCGAAGTACGGCGTACCGGAGGCCGTGCTGCTGGCGGTGTCCTACGCCCAGACCCGGTGGGACGACCACCAGGGCAAGTCGAGCACGTCGGGCGGCTTCGGCCCGATGCACCTCACCGCGGTGGCCCCTGGGACGGTGGTGGAGCGGTCGATCGGTCAGAAGCTGGGCAGGACCGAGTCGCTGCGGACGCTCTATCAGGCGTCCGACCTGACCGGGATCGACCCCGTTGCGCTGCGCAACGACACCGCGGCCAACATCGAGGGTGGCGCCGCACTGCTGGCGTCGTACCAGCGATCGATGAAGCTGCCTGTCGGCGCTACCACCTCTCCTGCTGAGTGGTACGGCGCTGTGAGCACCTACGCGGGTGCTGCAGACCGGACCAGCGCCGGTGCCTTCGCGGACGACGTCTACTCGATCCTGGCTCGCGGTGCTGCCCGCACGACGAACACCGGCCAGCAGCTCGTCATGCCGCCGGTCAACGTGACGCCCGACAAGGCACAGTTGGCCAAGACCGCGCTGCCGGCCGGCCCGGCCCGCAAGACCGCGGGGGGTGCGCAGTGCCCGACCGACCTCGCATGTGAGTGGCTGCCGGCGCCGTACCAGCTGAACGGGACCGACGGCGACTACGGCAACCACGACCAGGCGAACCGGCCGAAGACGGGCAAGATCGACTACATCGTCATCCACGACACCGAGGGTGGCTGGCAGGGCACGCTCAACATGGTGCAGGACCCGACGTACGTCTCCTGGCAGTACACGATGCGCTCGTCGGACGGCTACACCTGGCAGCACGTGAACTCCGAGGACGTCGCCTGGCACGCCGGCAACTGGTACGTGAACATGCACAGCATCGGGATCGAGCACGAGGGCTTCGCCGCCCAGGGCGCGACCTGGTACACCGAGGCGCTCTACCGCAACTCCGCCAAGCTGGTGAAGTACTTGGCGAAGAAGAACAACATCCCGCTGGACCGGGCCCACATCATCGGCCACGACCAGGTGCCGGGCACGCTGCCGAGCACGGTGCGCGGCATGCACTGGGACCCGGGACCGTACTGGGACTGGGAGCGTTACTTCGACCTGCTCGGCGCGCCGATCTACGGACACAGCGTGTTCCCGGTCAAGGCCGGCACGATCGTCACCGTCAAGCCTGGGTTCGACGACAACCAGCAGGTGATGATCGGCTGCACCACTGCCGGGACGCCGTGCACGCCGCAGGGCACCAACTTCGTCTACCTGCGACAGGCGCCGGACGACGCTGCACCGCTGGTCAAGGACCTCGGCCTCCGGCCGGACGGCGCCGACAGCACCACGCAGGTCTCCGACATCGGCGCCCGGGCCGCCGCCGGTTCGCAGTACGTCGTGGCTGAGCGCTCGGGCGACTGGGTGGCGATCTGGTACCTGGGGGCGAAGGCATGGTTCAAGAGTCCTCGCAGCGCGCCTGACGCCTTCGCCAAGCCGGGGCTCGTCGTGAAGCCGAAGGCCGGCAAGACGAGTGTGCCGGTCTACGGGCGGGCGTACCCGGAGCAGGCCGCTTATCCGGCAGGTATTCCGTACCAGGCGGTTACGCCGCTGCAGTACTCGATCGGAGCGGGTCAGGCCTATCCGGTGGGCGACGTGAGCATCGAGACGGACTACTACCGCGCCAGTACGTTCGACGGCCAGCCGCCGACGGATCACGTACAGGTGCTCGGCAAGGACCGCTACTACCAGATCTGGTTCGGTCACCGGATGGCTTACGTCCGCGCCGCTGACGTGGACCTGAAGCTCGCCCACTGACCTTGCCTGCCGATGAAGCCGTCCAGCTGCTACTGGACGGCTTCATCGCTGTCAGGTGTGCCGGTGAGTGAGGCTCAGTTGACGGTGGCCGGGGTGCCGCCCGTCAGCTCGAGCAGTTCGGTGTAGCTGGTCGGGAAGATGGAGTGCGGGATGCCTGCGGCGGCCCAGACGACGGCGTACTGGGCGAGGGTGGTGTCGACCAGCGTGCGCACGGGACGCGGGTGACCCACCGGGGCGACGCCTCCGATCGCCTGGCCGGTGTGCTCCTTGACGAACTCCGGGGTCGCCCGGCGAAGCTTGCTGATGCCCAGCTCGGCGGCGACCTTCGCGGTGTCCACCCGATGCGCGCCCGATGTGAGGATCAGCACCGGGGAGCCGTCGCCGTCGAAGATCAGGCTGTTCGCGATCGCGCCGACCTCGCAGCCGAGCTCCGCCGCGGCGGCGGCCGCTGTCGGCACGGCGTCGTCGAGGATCTTGATCTCACCGGCGGCGCCGGCCGTCGCCAGGGCGTCGGCGACCCGCTGGACATTCGGATGATTGCTCACGGCAAAACCCTACTTCTGGTAGATGCTGATCAGTCTCCGGTACGCCGCCGGGTTGCTCAGCACGTCGGTGTTGTCGGCGAACTGGTCGATCGTGCCGATCAGTCCGAGGTCCTTGAGCCGCTGATCGCTCACCCGGTCCAGACAGGCCTGCTCGAAGCGGCCGGCGTCGAGTATCAGTGCCGGACGGTCGTGGAACGGTCGCGGTGACGGATCGACCGGCGCTGTCAGTGCGAGCGCGTTGTGCCTGCGCGCGACCTTCTCGTACGCCGTCGTCAGGGCGTGCTCGCGCTGGGGCAGGGCGTGGGCGGCGAGTGCCTGGTCGAGGTCGCGGTCCAGACCGTCGGGGTGGCCGAGGCGAGCGAACGCAGTACCGAGCCATTTGGTGTACGGCGCGTAGGCGCGCTCCATCAGCAGGGCGAGGCGCATCAGATCGCGAACCAGGCGGGCGGCCACGATGCGCGAGCCGAGTTCGTCTCCCACCTCGGAGGTGCGTTGGACGAAGGGTTCCTCCTGGGCGACGCGGGACCACTGGCAGGCGAGCATCCAGAGCCACGGATCGTCGGGGTACCAGCGGAGGGCGTCGCGGACGACCTGCAGACGGCCGTCGTCGGCGTACACGGCACCGGCCACCACTCCGAGCAGCTTCTGCTGCGGGGTCACCAACCAGTCCTCCAGGCTGAGGTGGCGGCCGTTGTGGACGCCTAGGTGCTCTTCGAGCCAGCCGTCGACAGTGGTGACAGTGATGCGGTGCACCGGCGTCACGGTGTCCGAGCCGTACTGCACCGGGTGGCCCTTGTACTGCTTGGGCAGGGCCGGCTCAATCAGCTCGGTGACCCGGTCGACCTCGTGGGCGTCGACGAAGACGTGCAGCCGCGGACCCCAGTCGTGGTCGGTCGAGCGCTCGGTGTCGTACCCGAGAACGTCCGATCCCCAGCCGACCAACGCTGCCGCGTAAGGGATCTCGGGAAGCAGGGGGCGGATGACTTCGTCGTGGAATCCGTGGCTGAGGGTGGTGGCCGGGACGAAGGCTCCGTCGGGGGTCATGGGGGCGAGCGTAGTTGGGGGAGTGGTCGGCCACCTCCGGATTTCCGGGAGCCGGGGCGGGGTTGCGGGGTTGTGGGTTCAGGCGAGGGTTGCGGCGCCGAAGGAGACGTTGAAGCGGTCGCACCAGATCGAGATGCTGGTGAGCGCGGTCAGGTCGGTGTCGGCGGGGATCGCGTAGTTCTGGTTGCCCTTGGTTCCCTTGAGCTCGCCGAGGCTGCGGTACCGGCCGTCGTCGAACACCTGCCAGCCGGCCCGTCCGTCGACCACCTTGGCGTCGCTGAGCCAGACCTTCAGATCAGGGCCGTCGGAGGTGGCGAGGCCTTCGAGGCGGAGTACCCGGGAGCCGTTGGGGAGTTCGAGGATCGACGCGGTGCCGGTGGTCCGGTGCTCATGGCTGATCAACTCGCCGGTCGCCAGGCGCCGCGGGGCGGCCGGTCGGCTGGTCGGTCGAGCGGTCGGCTGGGAGGTGGCCGAAGTGGCGGGCCGTGGCGTGCCGGGCGGGGGAGCGGTGGGGGTGCGGCGGCCGGCGCCGGAAATTGTCGGTGGCGCCACGGAGGATGTGGTCATGGAGATCGGATCGGCGCCCGGGAGCGCTTCGTCGACCACCTTGCCGGTGAAGAGCCGCCAAGGCTGGAAGAGCGGCAGTGCGACGGCTGTGACCACGGCGGCGACCGCCAGCGTGGCGATGGTCAGGGTGCGACGACGGTTTCTCGGCATGGCTCCAGTCTGGCGGCGGGACCGCTCGCCGTGGGCACCTCACCGCTTACGGCCCGTTGACGATTGTCGGCGGACAGGGTTACGCTTCCAGTGTTCGAACAGATGTTCGATTGCCGCCGCGCCGGTCTCGTCGGGAGACCACGGGTGGCCGGCGATCGAAGCAACTGAAGGACTCCGGTGCGGAGTTGCGGCCGCATCGGATACCGGCGGTCCCGGTGGGCCGGGCGCCGAGGTGGACCTCGACCCCCACCTCGCGTCCACCCACCGGGCCGCTGACCAGGGGAAGAAGTTCGTGCACAGGAGGCGATGCGAGATGTGGGAATTCGACGAGACCGTCGAGGTGCGTTCGGACGTCGTGGACGGCGTCGAGACTCCACAGCAGTTCCTCTGGCGTGGACGGTTGTGGCTGGTCTGCTCGGTCCAGGCCAGCTGGGTGGAGACCGCGGCCTGGTGGGAGCGCGGCGTGATCGGTTCCGGCGTCGGTGCCGCCACGGCGACGGCCACCGCGGGATCATCCGCGGCCGTTGGTGTGTTGGATGCAGATTGGGGGCCGCAACGGGCGGTCTACCGAGTGGAGGCAGGGTGCGGCCGGCACGGCCGGCGCGAGATGTTCGACCTCGCGCACGACCCCGACTCCGGACGCTGGCAATTGGAGAGGGTGACGGACCGATGACAGTTTCACCGGTTGCACCGGCGGCCGCGGGCTCGGCCAGCCGCGATCTTTCCCGGGCGCGTACTGCGCTCGCGGAGGCCCGCGAAACCGACGACCACCTGATCCGCTACTCGAGCGCCCACGTGGCGGCCCTCCGGATCGCGGCCGCGGTGCTCGCCGTCCGGGCCCGCCCGGTCCGCTCCAGCGCCCGCCGCCGCGTCCAGCGCAACGCCTGGGTCCTGCTGTCCGAGGTGGCCCCCGAGTTCGGCGAATGGGCCACCTTCTTCGCCGCCGGCGCCGCCCAGCGCGCCGCCGCCGAAGCCGGCCTCGAGCGAGCCGTCACCACCCGCGAAGCCGACGACCTGGTCCGTGCCGTCGAAGCCTTCTACGACCTGGTCGACTCCAGCCTCCACCTCGCCACCCAACCGCCCCTCCCCGAATACTCCGACAGCCAGTCGGTCCTCGCCCAACCCTGGATGCAGGCCAGCTAACCGCCGCCCGCTTCCCCCAGTCCAGCGCTCGCAGGCCCCCCGTTCCTGCGAGCGCTGACCCCTGCCTTGCCCTGTGCGCTGTCCGAGCTCCCGTATCGCCTGCACCTCAAGGTCGTCTGATTGATCTGGCGGCGTTCGTAGGACCAGCGAGGGCTGCAGAAGGCGCAGCAGCAGGAAGCGGAGTGCCGATGAAACCGACGACGATCGCCCAATGTTTCTGTGGACGGCGTCATGCAGAGCTGGTTGGGCGGACGAGGGTCGGCGGGGCAGGAGCTATCGTCTAGCGGTGTGGAGTAGACGCTTCGTCGTGGCTGGGGTGCTGGTTGCGGTTCTGGCTGTGGGTTGCGGCCGGGCTGACGATGACTCCCGGTCAGCTCGACCACCTGGTCGGAGGCGATCAATGCGCGCTCGGCGTTGCCGTCGGCGGTCACGCCGACGCCGAGCACTTCCGAGACGATCAAGCAGGTTCCTCAGCCGGCGACGCTGACGCGCAACCGCTTGTACGACGCCGGCCCGGTCGCCCCGAGCGGTTGCCGTGAGCCTGCCGTTCAGCCGTCGGACCTGGCTGCAGCCGAGATCTTTTTCCAGCAGGCATTGGCGTGCCTCGACCGCAGTTGGGCGCCGGTCGTTCGCAGGGCCGGCTTCGCCTTTCGGCCGGCGAAACTCGTCGTCACGGTGGGAGAGTCGCCGTCGTCTCCTTGCGATGTGTCCGACGGTCGATCGTTCTACTGTGACGGCACCACCATCTACATCGACGCGCACGAGGTGCTCGCGGCGTTCGCGGAAGCCGAGACGGCCGCGGATCGGAGCTGGGTGCTGACCTCGATGGGCTTCTTGATCAGCCACGAGTACGCCCATCACCTCCAGGAGTTGGCGGGCATCAGCACCGCGCAGTACCTGCTGTTGCAGAAGGTCAGCGGCGTCGACTTCGCTTTCGAGGAGACTCGCCGCCATGAACTGCAGGCGTCGTGCCTGGCGAGCGTCTTCTTCGGAGCCAACTCGTCGTGGTTTCCCTCAGCTGATCGGGTCTCGCAACAGAAGCGACTCGTCGGCCTGCTGGGTGACGAATGGGACTCCGAGCGAACCCACGGTGCGAGCAAGAACCATGCGGCCTGGTCGATGAAGGGGCTCGACGCCGCTGAGCCTGTCGCGTGCAACACCTACGTGGCGACGTCCGCGCTCGTGTCCTGAGACGACGCGCGACGAGGCTGCGAAAACGGCTGCGCGGCTTGGCCGGCAGTCGGTACGCCGTACCTGGACGGCGGTGTGGTGAGGTGGGCCGACGGGTGGCAAGTAGGGTGTGGCCCGGAGTGATGGTGTAGTCGAGGAGGGCTTCAGGATGGTCGACCGACGTCGGCGTTCGGTGCGAACGGCGCTGGTCGCCGAGGCGCTGCGGGTGGCGCTCGCGGGCCGGGCGCGTATCGACCCCGGAGCAGGGCTGGACATCGTCGATCTCGGCGGTGGTACCGGTGGCTTCGCTGTCCCGCTGGCCGTCGAGGGGCATCGCGTCACGGTTGTCGACCCCAGCGCGGACGCGCTCGCCTCGCTCGAACGGCGGGCTGCCGACGAGGGTGTCAGCCAGCTTGTCCGTGGTGTGCAGGGCGATGCCGCCGAGCTGCCCGAGATCGCGGGGGAGTCGAGTGCCGACGCGGTGCTGTGCCACGGCGTACTGGAGGTCGTCGACGACCCGGTCCAGGCGTTGCAGGCGATGAGGTCGGTACTGCGTGAGGGTGGCGTGCTGAGCCTGTTGGTTGCCCAGCGCAACGCCGTGGTGCTGGCCCGGGCGCTGGCCGGTCACCTGGCCGACGCGCGGGTCGCGTTGCAGGACCCCGACGGACGCTGGGGCCCGACCGACCCGATGCCGCGGCGGTTCGACGAGGCGGGCATCATCGGCCAGCTCGCGGAGGCCGGTTTCATGGTCCACACAGTGCATGGCGTCCGCACGTTCGCGGATCTGGTCCCGGCCGCTTTCGTCGACTCCGAGCCGGGCGCCTCCGAAGCACTGGCAGAGCTCGAGCGAGCCGCCAGCCAGCACCCCGCGTTCCGGGCCCTGGCCTCACAGCTCCACATCCTCGCCACCCGCTGACCTCGGCTGCCGGCGTACTTGGCCGGTTCACTGCATCAAGCGTTCGTACGACGCTGTCGCTCGCCCGGCGAGCCTCACGGTGTCCTGACGCTTGCCGATGAACTCATGCAATCGCGCGGTTCGCGATGAGCCCGACACGCCGGGTGTTCAGGCGGTTCTGAGCGTTGGAACCGGTGCCGGACGGGTGGTTTCGGCACGGAGTTGCCGGACCGTGACGCGCGGGACAGGCGGTCAGGGTTTCGTGGACCGCATGGTCGGCCTAGACTGGACTCGGCCTATCGAGATCGCGCTCACCATGGAGGGATCGACGGTGCCCCTCTCGGAAGAAGAGCAGCGCCAGTTCGAGCAGCTCGAACGTGCCCTCGCTGCGGAAGACCCGAAGTTTGTTTCCGCCATGCGAGGCACCAATGTGCGCTTGTACTACAAGCGCCGGGCAGTGCTCGCCGGCGTTGGATTCGTGCTGGGCATCGTGGTTCTGATGACCGGCGCGATCGTTCCCAACACCATCATCGGAGTGATCGGCTTCGTCATGATGGTCGCCTGCCTGTACGTCGCGGCGCTGAGCATGAGACGGATCAGCAACGCGAGCGACGGCGACGACCTACCGCCGCCTCCGCCGCAGTCGAAGAAGCACCGGACCAGGCACGACTCGTCCGGCAGCTTCATGGAACGGATGGAAGATCGCTGGCGCCGCCGCCGCGACGAGGACCTCTGACGGTCCGAGACACTGTGTGGACCACACCCGCGCTCGGCGCCGGGTGTGGTTCTGTCTTTCCCCGTACTGCGTACGTGCCCCTCGGTCGCCGCAGCCTGCCCTGGTGCCGGCAACTGCAAAGGCCGAGCACAGCTCGCCGTAGAGCCCCGCAGAGCGCCCCATCGCACAGTCAGGTCCCTCGAGCTCGAGCCGGTTCCTGCTGGGCATGCATCACGCCCACCCAGCAGATAGGCTGCCCACCCCGACGGGTAGGCAGCCGATGACTGCTGAGCTGGCTGAGCCGACTGACTAGCCGGCCTGCCGCCTGGCCCGGCGGGGAAGCACCGCCGAGCGGATCCGGGCCAGCAGGAGGTCGAACTCGTCCAGCAGGTCGGACGCTTCGGAGCTGCCCCGGTTGAGGTACCAGCGCCAGGATGGAGGCAGCAGCCGAGCTCGCCAGCGGCGGGCCAGGCTGATGTCTCGCCACAGCGCCTTGCGAACTGCTTCGGCTTCCGTCCGGAGGTCGGGGAAGGTGCTGTCCTGCCCGGCGTACCGCATGGCTTCGACGCCGCGGGCCAGGCGCAGGGCCTGGGGCTTCGTCTCTTCCGGGAGCCGGGCGACCAGCCAGTCGCCGAGTTGCCGTGGGGTGGAGATCTCCGACCACTCCAGGCCGAGGTCGCGAGAGGTGTCACGGACCTCCGCCCACAGTCCTTCGATGCCGAGCCGGCTCGGCACCCGGCTGAAGCGCTTGCGCCGGGTGAGCGTGCGGATCAGCCACGGCACGCCGAGCAGCAGGATCACGGCGAGCACCAGACCGATGATCTTGGCGCCACCGTTGGTGAACCAGTTGCCACCACTGATCGGCGTCAGGCCCTGGTCGCCCGGCAGGTTGCGCGGGTTCTCCGGCCTGTCGATGCCCGGGTCGAAGGTCTGACCCGGCGTGGTCGGCGCGGTGCTCGGCGCCGTCGTCGGGCTGGTGGTGACGGCGCTGCCCGGCTGGGTCCAGTCCGGCGTGGTGCTGATCCGGGCCGAGGGCGTCGGCTCGAACGGCACCCAGCCGATACCGCCGAAGTACAGCTCCGGCCAGGCGTGCATGTCGTGCATCTTGACCAGGTGCTTGTTGTCGTTGTCGGCCGGCCGTGGCATGAAGCCGACCGCGACCCGCGACGGGATGCCCAGCGTGCGGGCCAGCAGCGCCATTCCGGTCGCGAACTGCTCGCAGTACCCGGTCTTGTTCTCCAGCAGGAAGGCGGACAGCGCCCTCATGCCGCTCTGGCTGTCGGTGTCGGTGCTGTAGGTGAACTCGCCGGACCGGAACCAGTTCTGCAGCTCGACCGCCTGCTGGTAGTGGTTACCGCCCGCCCTGGACGTGACGTCCTTGGCCAGCTGGATCAGCTCGGGGTTGGTGTCCCTGGGGTAGTCGCTGGTGACTTGGTCGGGTTCGCCCAGGGTGACACTGTCGATCAGGTCCTGCGGACTCGGCTTCAGCTCGTACCACGAGAGGTTGTAGTCCTGGCCGCCGACGACCTGGCCGTTGGTGGACTGCACGTCCAGTGCCGACGGGTCGAACTTCCAGTTCTTCTTCAGCGAGATCTGGCGCAGCGGGTACGGCACCGGGGCGAAGACCGAACGGAAGCTCCGGCTCACGTCGATCTTCAGCTTGGTCTGCGGCACCTTGCTGAGATCGCCGTTGTAGCCGGACGGCGGGCTCAGCGGGCTGTTGCCGATCTTCTGGCCCTCACCGCGCTGCGACATCCGCCAGGCCTTGCCGTCGAAGGCATCCAGGACGGTGAGCCGTAGGTAGGTCCCGCCGGCCGGGCCGCCCGTGTAGGTCAGCGCGTCCACGTTGTCGCCGCGCTTGAGGTTCTTGCCCATGTCCAGCATCGGGTCGTTGGCGGCGATGATCGCGCCGGCGCCCGAGCCACTGCCGCCTCCGGCCAGACCGTTGCCGATCACGCCCTCCGGCAGCGCGGGGATCAACGCCGGCACCAACGCGGCCAGCGCGACCACGCTCAGGCCGATCCGCCGGCCGGCCTGTCCCAACGCGGAGGCCTCGATCGGCTCGGCCGCGTCCAGGTGGGACACCCCGGAGATCCGGCGGCCCCAGCGGCTGAGCCGGGTGCGGCCCTCTGCCGACAGGAGCACGATGTACCCGACGGCGGGCGGGATGAACAGCAGGGCAGGCAGTCCGCCGTGCACAGTCGCGGCGGGCACGGTGTACATCGTCAGGAGCAACAGTCCGGCCCAGGCCGCCTGCCGGATCTGCACGGCGACCAGGTGGATCAGCAGGCCGGCAGCACCGATCACTGCCGAGGCGAACAGCAGCAGGTGCCGCTCGGCCGGCAGGGGAGCGCTGTACCGGTTGATGGAGTCCATCGCGTCGACCATCTGCTGGTTGAACGCGAGCGCGGTGTCCCGCCACGGCAGGATGCCCCACTGCATCGTGTCGCGGAGGAAGAACAGTGAGACCAGCTCGACCAGGACGAGCAGCTGCACCACCGGTACGACGACGCGCGGCGCCCGCAGGTTCTGCAGCAGGATCCCGGCACCGGTGATCGCCCCGCAGAGGAAGGCGCTGATGAAGAGGAAGGGGCCGGAGAACACCGGCGTGAGCACCAGGGCGCCCAGTACGGTCGCTGCCCAGGCGGCGAGGGAGATCCTGACGTGGCCGGTCATGCGATCCTTCCGCTGCGTAGTCCGAGGGTGGACCACACGGTCGGGAGATGGTCTCCGCGCTGCACTCTGGCGACCCGCCAGCCGTTGCGGCGCAGTTCGTTCTCGGTGGCATCTGTGGCGGCGCTGAGGCGGGCAGCCTTCTCGGTGCCTTCCGCGCCCACCGACCAGCTTGCCGCATCGAGCAAGAGCGCGACCCCGCTCGCCTGGCTGGTCCGCCAGCGATTGAGCGAGGTGATGTCCTCGGCGTTGCAGGCGCCGACGATCGCGACCACCAGACTCGGCTCCTGGATGTGCCGGTCGACGGTCAGCAACGGACCGATCTCGGCGTACTTGTGCTCTTCCACCGTCGCGCACTCGGTCAGCAGTTGCTGGGTGTTGAGCGGCTGGTGGATCGCGGTGGAGCTGCGATGACTGATCGCCGACAGCGTGGTCGGCCCGCCGAGCAGAGTGGTGACGTAGCCGCGCCGGATCCGGTCGATCCCGACCGACGCCGCCGCGCTCACCGCCCACTCCAGACTCGAGGACGGCCCGTGACCGTGGTGCGAGATGGTCCGGGCGTCCAGGAAGAGCGCGCACCGGCTCTGCCAGGGCTGCTCCTCCCGGCGGACCATCATGGTTCCGCGCCGCGCGGTCGAACGCCAGTGCACCCGGCGCAGGTCGTCGCCGTCGCGGTACTCGCGGACGGTGGCGTCCTCCTCACCCGCCGCGGCGATGGCGCGCGGCCGGTTCTCCCCGGAGCCCGCGCGATCGGCGCCGAGCCGCACCTCGGGGAGCTGATAGACGCGCGGCGTCACCAGCAGGTGCTGGCTGCGCGTGAACGTCCGGCTCGTCTCGACCAGGCCGAACGGGTCCGCGACGGTCAGCATCAGCGGACCGACCTGGAACAGCCCCCGGACATCGGACTTCACCGGATAGGTGACGGTGCGTTTCCAGTTCGGGCTGACCCGGTCGACCACGAACCGCGGCCGGTGGCCCAATACATAAGGTATGCGGTCTTCCAGCAGAAGCAGTCCGGCCGGCATCCGGCCCTGGTTGGTCAGCGTCAACTCGACGGTCGACTGGGTACCCACCGGGACCTGATCCGGAGCCAGGCTGCGCCGGACCTGCAGGCGCAACCGGGTCCGGCCGACGACGAGTGCTGCCACCAGCGGCAGGGCGACCAGCAGGATGCCGACCCGCAGCAGGTCCTTCTGGCCGAGCAGCAACGCGCACAGAGAAGCAGTGATACCGGCTGCGACGAACGCCCGCCCGCGGGTGGTCAGTCCGCGCAGTGCCTGCCGCATGTCTCAGTCCCGACGAGTGCGGGGCAGCGGCACCGAAGCCACGAGCCCGGAGATGATGTCGGCCGCACCGCGTCCACCGAGGTGAGCTTCGGCGGCCGGGAGCACCCGGTGAGCCAGTACGGGCACGGCCAGCTCCTGCAGGTCGTCCGGCAGGACGAACTCACGTGAGTCGAGCGCGGCGGCAGCCCGGGCGGCCCGGACCAGGTGCAGGGTGGCGCGCGGGCTCGCGCCCAGACGCAGTTCCTGGGAACGCCTGGTCGCCCCGACCAGCGCGACGGCGTACTCCTTCACCGACTCCGACACGTGCACCGAGTGCACGGTCTTCACCAGCCGGAGGATCTGCTGCCCGTCGGTCACCGGCTGCAGGTTCAGCAGCGGCTCGGCGGCGGCGTGCCCGTCGAGCATCCGCAGTTCGGCGGCCGGCTCGGGGTAACCCATCGACAGCCGCGCCATGAAGCGGTCGCGCTGTGCCTCGGGCAGGGGATAGGTCCCCTCCATCTCGATCGGGTTCTGCGTCGCGATCACCATGAACGGCGCCTCGAGCTGGTACGTCGTGGTGTCGACGGTGACCTGGCGCTCCTCCATCGACTCCAGCAGCGCGGCCTGGGTCTTCGGCGAGGCCCGGTTGATCTCGTCACCGACGACGATGTTGGCGAACACCGCGCCGGGCTTGAACTCGAAGTCGCGGACCTCCTGGTTGAAGACCGACACGCCGGTGATGTCCGACGGCAACAGGTCCGGTGTGAACTGGATCCGGCGGACCGAACAGTCGATCGACTTGGCCAGTGCCTTGGCCAGCATCGTCTTGCCGACGCCCGGTACGTCCTCGATCAGCAGATGTCCCTCGGCGAGTAGCACGGTGACGGCTACTTCGACGACATCGGGTTTGCCCTCGATCACAGTCTCGATGGCTCGGCGGACCCGTCCCGCCACCTCCGTCAGCTCGTCGAAATCCATGGCCGAGCTGGTCGCGGTGGTGCTCACCCTAGGTCCTCCCCATTGGTTGATGGCCGACTCATTCTGACCCGGTGCGAGGGTCGGGCCTAGATCTCCGTGCGTTTCGTTACCAGTCGTTTCGGCGTCCATCGAATCTGCCCTCACCCGTTGTCGCGCTTTCGTGACCTCCAGCGTACGGGGGAGCGAAACGGGGCGAATTTGGTTGACGGTGGGGCAAAGTGGAGTAAGGTGGAGCGCAGTGGTACTGAAATGGTGGACAACAAGCTCGACCTGAGACGGAGAGTCCGCAACGGGGAGGTGGAGCGTGTTCCTTGGAACGCACTTCCCCAAGCTCGACGACAAGGGCCGACTGTTCCTGCCGGCGAAGTTCCGCGACGAACTGGCGGAGGGTCTGGTGATCACACGTGGACAGGAGCGGTCGCTGTCGGTGTGGCCCGAGGCCGAGTTCGTGCAGTTGACCGAGCAGTTGAAGCAGGCTCCGATCACCAACAAGGGTGCCCGGGACTACCTGCGGATGCTGTTCGCCGGTGCCTCCAACGAGGTGCCGGACAAGCAGGGCCGGGTCACCATCCCGCCGATGCTGCGCGATTACGCAGGGCTTGATCGCGACTGTGTCGTCATCGGGGCGATGAACAGGGTGGAGATCTGGAACACGGAGAACTGGAACACGTACTCCGCGGCGCAGGAGCAGGCATTCGCCGACCTGTCCGAGGAGGTACTGCCCGGCATCTTCTGAGTTGTCCCGAGGTGGCACCGGTCGTCCGGTGAGATCACGGGTCCGACTTCCGACCTGGGTGTTGGCGCCACTTCCCCGGCGCCAAGGCGACAGGTACTTCCCCGGAAGGCGTACCCGCGATCTGACCGGACGAAAGTGGCTCTTCTCCCCGACGGAGGAGCGCCACGGTCAGCCGTCCCGGCAGATCCACTCCACCCGACGCCACCGCCCCGGCACACACAGCAGGACAGCAGTTCACAGAGAACCCGCGGGGGCAGGGTCGCTCCCGCGGCTATGGAAGGGTCGAGATGGACGACGGTGCAGAGCGTGGAGCGGAGGGACGTCATGTCCCGGTGATGCTCGATCGCGTCGTCGCGCTGCTCGCGCCGGCCCTCCAGCACCCCGGTGCCGTCCTCGTCGACGCCACCCTGGGACTCGGTGGACACTCCGAAGCCTTCCTGCAGCGGTTCCCCGGGATCCGCCTGGTCGGGCTCGACCGGGACCCCGAAGCGCTGCGGCTGACCGGCGAGCGGCTGGCACCGTACGCCGACCGCGCCACCCTGGTGCACGCCGTGTACGACGAACTGCCGCAGGTGCTGCACGACCTGGGCATCCCGGCGATCGACGGCATCCTGTTCGACCTGGGCGTCTCCTCGATGCAGCTGGACGAGACCGGCCGTGGCTTCGCCTACTCGCAGGACGCGCCGCTGGACATGCGGATGGACAGCACCGCGCCGACGACGGCCGCCGACATCCTGAACACCTACAGCTCGGCCGACCTGGCCCGGATCCTGTTCCAGTACGGCGAGGAGAAGTTCTCCCGCCGGATCGCGGACCGGATCGTCAAGGCCCGCGAGACCGAGCCGTTCAGCACCAGCGCCCGGCTGTCGGAGCTGGTGCGGGACGCGATCCCGCAGGCGGCCCGCCGGACCGGGGGACACCCGGCCAAGCGGACCTTCCAGGCGCTGCGGATCGAGGTGAACGGCGAGCTCGAGGTACTGCGCCGCGCCCTGCCCGCCGCGGTCGGATCGCTCGCGCGGCACGGCCGGATCGTGGTGATGAGCTACCAGTCGCTCGAGGACCGGATCGCCAAGCAGACGCTGGCGGCCGGCGCCAGGAGCGACGTACCGGACGACCTGCCGGTGATCCCGGCGGGGCACGAACCATTTCTCAAGCTGCTGACCCGCGGCGCCGAGAAGCCGACCGACGAAGAGGTCGCACAGAACCCACGGGCCGCCTCGGCCCGGGTGCGTGCGGCCGAGCGCGTACGCGAGAAGGGGTTGGTGGCCTGATGAGCACTGTGTTCAGCCCGTCGAAGGCACGGGTCACTCCCGCGCAGCCGGTGAAGAAAGCCGAACCGAAGCTCCGGGTCGTCTACGGAGCGCCGTTCCGCCCGCCGCGGATGCCGTTCGTCATCTTCGTGGTGTCGCTGCTCGCGGCCGGCCTGGTGGGCCTGTTGCTGCTCAACACGGAGCTGCAGCGCGGCACGTTCCAGGTGACCAGCCTCAGCTCGCAGGCCGACCAGCTGCGCGACCAGCAGGAGCTGCTGGAGCGGCAGGTCCGCACGCTGGAGTCGCCGCAGAACCTGGCGGACCGGGCCGTACGGATGGGCATGGTGCCGAACCCGAACCCGGTGTTCCTGCGGCTGTCCGACGGCCAGGTGCTCGGCCAGCCGGCCGAGGGCAAGGCGGGCACCGCGGCGACGATGTTCGGACCGGCACTGCCCGGTGCGACGCCCGTCGTACCGAAGCCGCCCGTCGCCACCAAGAAGCCGCCGGTGACGGCCAACAAGCCACCGGCCACTACGAACAAGCCGCCGGTGACCACCAAGAAGCCGCCGGTGACTGGGGCCAACACGACGACCGGGGGATGATCGGATGACGGAGCGACGGGGCAGCGAACCGCCACGCAAGCGTGGCGGCGACTCCGGCCGGGACGCCCCGCGCCGAACCAACCCGCCGCGCCGTCCGTCCGCTACGGACAGCACTCGCTCCGGTACTCCGCGCTCCGACGGCGACCCTCCCCGCAAGCGGCCCGCCGCTGAGAGCCGGCGAGCGGGACCGGGCGCCGATGGCCGCCGGGCAGCGCCCGGCGAGCAGCGTAAAACGGCTGGTGGACCGCGCAAGGCAACGGGAGAGCCTCGCAAGTCCGCAAGCCGTTCCGGGGAACCACGCAAGGCCACCGGCCGCAGTGGTGAGCCCCGCAAGACAGTCGGCCGTGATGGCGAGCCGGGCAAGCCCGTCAGGCGTAGCGGTGAGCCTCGCAAGGCTGTCAGCCGCACTAGTGATCCGGGCAAGCCCGCCGGCCGTAGTGGTGAGCCCCGCGAGGCCACTAGTCGCAGTGGTGCGCCGCGGAAGGCCGCTGGCCGCAGTGACGGCGCCCGCAAGGCTCCCGCTCGCAGTGGTGAGCCGCGGAAGGCCGCGAGCCGTAGTGGTGAAACACGCAAGGCGATCGGCGGCGCAGCTCGCAAAGCGGGGCTGCGGCGGCCGGCTGTTGCTGACCCGCGCGGGAGCGACGCGCCCCGGCGTACGGCGAAGAAGGCGGCTGCCGCCCGGCCGGTGAAGGCTGCCAGTGAGGCCCCACGCCGTAGTGGCGAGCCGCCGCGCAAGCGGCCTGCCGGCAGCGCGCCCCGCAAGCGGCCGCCGCAGAATCGGCGCCCTCCTCGCAAGCCGAGGGAGAAGAAGCCGCCGAAGACGCTGAAGCTCGGTCGTCCGGCGCTGCGGCTGAAACTGACCTTCGGGGTGATGGCCTTCGTGCTGTCGCTGTTCGCCGGCCGGCTGATCCTGCTGCAGGGCGTCGACCCGGACTCCTACGCGCTCGCCGCGACCAAGGAGAACAGCAGGCCGTTCGTGCTGCACGCGAGTCGCGGCGCGATCCTGGACCGCAACGGCGTACCGCTGTCGGTGTCGGAGGAGGCGCTGCTGATCACCGCCGACCCGACCCAGACCGCCCCGGTCGCGGCCCAGCTGGCCACCGTGCTGGCCACGCACATCCCGACCACGCCGTACGCGAAGTTCTACGCCGACCTGACCCTGAAGAAGCGCTACGTGAAACTGGCCCACCAGGTCAGCCCACAGGCCTGGAACGCCATCGAGGCCGAGATCAAGCTGAAGAACAAGGCGATCTCGGCGGCGAACAAGGGCAAGCCCAAGGACGCCCAGGCGCCGCGGCTGATCGGCCTGTTCACCGAGTCCGACCCGATCCGCAACCACCCGCTCGGCACCGTCGCCGCCAACGTGGTCGGCGTGATCGGCAAGGAGGGCAAGGGCCTGGCCGGGCTGGAGTACGCGCTGAACGACAAGCTGTCCGGTACGGACGGCAAGGCGATGTACGAGGTCGATGCCAAGGGCAACAAGATCCCGAACGCGGACCACACCGTCGAGGAGCCCAAGCCCGGGCTCGGCGTGCAGCTCACGCTGGACTCCGACCTGCAGTGGTTCGCCGAGCGGCGGATCGAGAAGGCGGTCAAGGAGTGGGAGGCCGAGTCCGGCTCGGTGGTCACTGTGGACGTCGAGACCAACGAGATCCTGGCGATGGCCAACTACCCGACCTACGACCCGAACAAGCCGCTGCCCAAGGGCGCGCTGGAGAACGGTCTGCTGAAGAACAACGCGCTGGAGGCGTCCTACGAGCCGGGCAGCGTGCAGAAGGTGGTCACGATGGCGGCGCTGGCCGACGCCGGGCTGATCTCGCTGGACACCAAGCTCAAGGTGCCCGGCAGCATCGAGGTCGACCGCCGGACCATCAAGGACGCCACCCCGCACGGGACGCTCCAGCTGACGATGGCCGGCGTGATCGCCAAGTCGTCCAACGTCGGCACCATCATGGCCGCGCAGCAGATGCGGATCCCGCAGTTCGTGAAGTACCTGCACGACTTCGGGTTCAGCGCGCCGACCGGCCTGAACTTCCCCGGGGAGACCCGGGGCCGGATGCCGGCCGGTGACGAGTGGCCCGAGCTGAGCCGCTCGAACGTCGCCTTCGGCCAGGGCATCGCCGTCAACGCCGTCCAGATGACCGCAGCGGTCAACGCGGTCGCCAACGGCGGCATCTACCTGCCGCCCAAGCTGGTCAAGAACTACATCGACGGCAACGGCAACAAGGTGCCCAGCGAGACCGCGCCGCCCCGCCGGGTGGTCAGCGAGAACGCCGCGAAGCAGGTCTCCACGATGATGGAGGCGGTCACCTCCGAGGGCGGTACGGCCCTGCAGGCGGCGATCCCGGGGTACCGGATCGCCGGCAAGACCGGGACCGCGCAGGAGGTCGACCCGGTCTGCAAGTGCTACGGCAAGCGCTGGGCGACCTCCTTCGCCGGCTTCGCTCCCGCGGAGAACCCGCGCTTCGTGACCTACGTCGTCCTGCAGGACCCGAAGAACGGGCGGGGTGGCGGTATGCAGGGCGGTCCGGTGTTCCGGGACGTGATGAGCTACGCGCTGCAGAAGTACGTCGTACCGCCGGCCGGCGGCAAGGCGCCCGTCGTCCCGATCAAGTGGTGACGGCCGGACCGTCGGCCGGGCTGCGATAGCGTGGGGCAAATGCGTTACTTTGCCCAGTTCCGGGCGGGACTGGCCGAACTGGTGCTCGATTCGCTGCGCCGCGATCTGACCAAGGTCACCGTGGTCAGCTCCGACGACAGCAGCCTGCTGTTCGACACCGGCAGCAGTCCGTCGAAGGTCGGGCAGCTCGGCTATCTGAAGAACGCGTTCAGCGTCCTCGGAACGGTGCCGCGGTCCTCGCTGCAGCGGGCGGCCGAGCAGTTCGCCGACCAGATCCTCTCCACCGCGGTGCTCCGTGGCCTCGGCCGGATGTCCGCCTTCCGCACGATGGTCAGCGTCGACGGGAAGCTGGTCGGGCTGCCGCGGCCGGTCAAGGACCGGTTCGAGTCGGCGATCGCCAGGGCGACCGGCGCGCGGGTGAGCCCGC
This sequence comes from Kribbella sp. CA-293567, assembly GCF_027627575.1. NCBI lineage: Bacteria > Bacillati > Actinomycetota > Actinomycetes > Propionibacteriales > Kribbellaceae > Kribbella > Kribbella sp. CA-293567. Next base: position 4,731,569 of record NZ_CP114065.1, on the reverse strand, counting down.
GCGGGGGCGGTGCGGAGTTCTGGCTGATCGGCCGGCGCGACCTCAAGTCGATGTTGCTGTGTCAGCGGCTGACCGCGGGAGTGAAGGCGGGCGCCGCGGGCAGCCTCGGCGCAGACCTGGCCACCTTGCTGGTGAAGGCTTCCGCGCCACGGGCCGACGACGTCTTCCTCGACCCGTTCGCCGGCAGTGGTTCCATCGTCCGGGCCCGGATCGCGCTGCCGTTCGCGCGGGCGATCTACTCCGACCTCGACGTGGGAGAGCCGAATCTGCAGGTTCCGCCGGAGATCCGCCGCGACAAGCGGGTGAAGGTGCTGGCCGAGGACGCGCTGGTGCTGCCCTCCGTCCCGACCGGCTCGGTGAGCTCGATCGTCACCGACCCACCCTGGGGCGAGTACGACGAACTGGACACCGACTTCGCCACCTTCGCCGAACGCATGCTGGCCGGCTTCGACCGCGTGCTCGATCCACGCCGCGGCCGCGTCGTACTGCTGCTGTCGCGACGGGCGGCCGCGGTGACGGCCGGCCTGTGGCCCGGCGCGAACCTGCGGCTGACGCGATCCCACGACCTGCTGGTGAACGGCCACCCGGCCAGCGCCCAGATCGGCGGCCGCCCCGAGAGAGCGGGGTGACCGGCTCGTGTGCGCGGTAGCGGTCGAGCCGATGCGGTCAGACGCGCCCGAACAGGTAACCTCTGGGCCCGTGACCTTCCCAACTCCTGCGGGTGGTGCCGTTGCGGCGATCCGCCCTCAGCGAACCTCCCCGGTGGCTCTCGCCGACGTCGCCCGGACGGCCGGTGCCCCCCTGACAGACCTTCCCGGTACGACGGTGACGGGGATCTCGCTCGACTCCCGGTCGATCCACCCCGGTGACCTGTACGCCGCCCTGCCGGGCGCGCTGACCCACGGTGCTGCTTTCGCCGCGAACGCGCAGACGGCCGGCGCCGTCGCGGTACTGACCGACGCGGCAGGCGAGGAGCGGGCCCGCGCCACCGGCCTGCCGGTGCTCGTGGTCGACAAGCCGCGCGACGTGCTGGGCGCCGTCGCCAGCCGCATCTACGGCGAACCGACCAACGGCCTGCGCCTGCTGGGAATCACCGGCACCAACGGCAAGACGACGACGAGCTTCCTGCTGGACGCCGTCCTGCGTGAGCTCGGCCAGGCAGCACTGATCGGCACCATCGAGACCCGGATCGGCACCGAGGCGGTCAAGAGCGCCCGGACCACCCCGGAGGCGACCGACCTGCAGGCGTTGTTCGCGGTGATGCGCGAGCAGGGCGTCGACTGGTGCGCGATGGAGGTTTCCAGCCACGCGCTGGCGATGGGCCGGGTGGACGGCGCGCGGTTCGCGGTGGCCGGCTTCACCAACCTGACCCAGGACCACCTGGACTTCCACAAGACCTTCGAGGAGTACTTCGCCGCGAAGGCGTCGCTGTTCACCCCTGAGCGCTGCGACCTGGCCGTGGTGAACATCGACGACGAGTACGGCCGTCGTCTCGCCGCGCAGACCGTCGTACCGCTGGTCACCGTCTCGACCACCCGCGACGCCGACTGGACCGTCGGTGGGACGCACCAGTCGGAGCACGGCACCACGGTGATCGACATCCTGGGACCGGACGAGACCCTGACCGTCGAGATCGGGTTGCCCGGCGACTTCAACGTCGCCAACGCGCTGCTGGCGACCGTGATGCTGCGGCAGATCGGCGTACCGGCCGAGGCGATCGCGGCCGGCCTGCAGCACGCCGCGGTCCCCGGCCGGATGGAGACCTTCACCCGGGCCGACGGCCTGAGCGTGATCGTGGACTACGCGCACACGCCCGACGCGGTCGAGCTGGCCCTGCGCGCCGCGCGGACCGCCACGAAAGGCCGCCTGTACGCCGTCGTCGGCTGCGGCGGCGACCGCGATCCGGGCAAGCGGCCCGCGATGGGCGCCGCGGCGGCCCGGGCTGCCGACGTCGTGATCGTCACCGACGACAACCCGCGCAGCGAGGACCCGGCGGCGATCCGCGCCGCGGCGGTCGAGGGCGCGCGCGCCGCAGTACCGGCTGTTGATCTGCAGGAGGTCGGCGACCGTCGTCAGGCGATCGCCACCGCGATCGAGCTGGCCGGACCCGGCGACACCGTGGTGGTGCTGGGCAAGGGCCATGAGACCGGCCAGGACGTCGGCGGTGTGATCCACCCGTTCGACGACCGGCAGACCGTCCGCGAACTGATCGCGGCGACCCGAGAGGCAACCCTTTGATCCCCGTCAGTTGTGCTCAGCTCGCCGAAGCCGTCGGTGGTGAGCTGGCCGGTGCGGATCCGGCCGCGCTGGTCGAGGCCGGCGTCGAGATCGACTCCCGCAAGGTCGCCGCGGGCGGGCTGTTCGTCGCCTTCGCCGGTGAGAACGTGGACGGGCACGAGTACGTCCCGGCGGTGACCGCGGCCGGTGCGACGGTCTCGATCACCACCCGGCCGATCGACGGCTGCCCGTGCATCGTGGTCCCCGACGTCCAGGTCGCGATCGGTGAGCTGGCCCGGTACGTCGTCTCGCGGCTGCCGGACCTGACCGTGATCGGGCTGACCGGATCGCAGGGCAAGACCAGTACGAAGGACCTGATCGCCCAGCTGCTGGCGCCGTACGGGCCGACGGTCGCGCCGGTCGGCTCGTTCAACAACGAGATCGGTCACCCGCTGACGGCCCTGAAGGCCGATCTGACCACCCGCTTCCTGGTCGCCGAGATGGGCGCCCGGCACGTCGGCGACATCACCTACCTGTGCCGGATCACCCCGCCGAAGATCGGGCTGGTACTGAACGTCGGCCACTCGCACATCGGCGAGTTCGGCAGCCAGGACGCGATCGCCGTCGCCAAGGGCGAGCTGATCGAGGCCGTCCTGCCGGGCGGCACCGCCGTCCTGAACGCCGGGGACCAGCGGGTCGCCGCGATGGCGAGCCGGACCGAGCAGACCGTGGTCACCTGGGGCGAGACCTCCGACGTGGACGTCCGGGCGACCGGCGTCGAGCTCGACTCCCTCGGGCGGCCGGGCTTCACCCTGCACCTGGACGGCGAGGAGCACGTCGTACAGCTCCAGCTGGTCGGGGAGCACCAGGTGTCGAACGCGCTCGCCGCCGCGGCCGCCGTCCAGGCCGCCGGACTCACGCCGGCGCAGATCGCCGACGGCCTCAACACCGCGACGGCCGTCTCCAAGTGGCGGATGGAGGTGACCGAGCGCGCCGACGGCGTGACGGTCATCAACGACGCCTACAACGCCAACCCCGACTCGGTCCGGGCCGCCCTGAAGGCGCTGGTCGCGATCGGCCGCACCCGCGGTGCCCGGACCTGGGCGGTGCTGGGGGAGATGCGGGAGCTCGGCGACACCAGCACGGAGGAGCACGACGGGGTCGGGCGGCTGGTGGTCCGGCTGGACGTGCACCGGCTGATCGCGGTCGGCGAACCGGCCCGGCCGATCCACCTCGGCGCCTCGCTGGAAGGATCGTGGGGCAACGAGTCGGCGTACGTCGACGACATCGACGGAGCGCTGGAGCTGCTCCGCAAGGAACTGCGGCCCGGTGACGTGGTGCTGGTCAAGGCATCCCGCGCGGCCGGTCTGGAAAGACTGGCAGCGGCGCTGCTCGAGGAGGCTTCGCAGTGATCTCGATCCTGCTCGCGGGCGCCGTGTCGATGGCGCTCACGCTGCTCGGCACCCGGCTGGCGATCAACCTGCTGTCCAAGCGGGGCTACGGCCAGGAGATCCGCGACGACGGCCCGACCTCGCACCACACCAAGCGCGGTACGCCGACGATGGGCGGCACCGTCTTCATCATCGCCACCATCGTCGGGTACTTCGTGGCGAAGTTGTTCACCGGCAAGGCGCCGAGCCTGTCGGCGCTGCTGGTGCTGTTCCTGTTCGCCGGGATGGGCGCGGTCGGCTTCCTGGACGACTTCATCAAGATCTTCCGGCAGCGCAGTCTCGGCCTGCGCAGCAAGGCCAAGCTGGCCGGGCAGACGGTCGTCGCGGTCGCCTTCGCGATCCTGGCGCTGCAGTTCCCCGACGTCCGCGGCCAGACCCCGGCCTCACCGTTCATCTCCTTCATCCGGGACATCTCCTGGCTGCAGCTGGCGCCGGTGCTGGTGGTGATCTGGATCCTGCTGCTGATCGCGGGGATGTCGAACGGCGTCAACCTCGCCGACGGCCTGGACGGTCTGGCCACCGGCGCGTCGATGATGGTCTTCGGCGCCTACACGCTGATCTGCATCTGGCAGTCCAACCAGAGCTGCCTGACCGCGCCGGGGATCAAGTGTTACGAGGTCCGCGACCCGCTCGACCTGGCGGTGGTCGCGGCCGCGCTGACCGGTGCGCTGTTCGGCTTCCTGTGGTGGAACGCCTCGCCGGCCAAGATCTTCATGGGCGACACCGGCTCGCTGTCGCTCGGCGGCGCGGTGGCCGGCTTCGCGGTGATGACCCGGACCGAGCTGCTGGTACTGCTGCTCGGCGGCCTGTTCGTGATCATCACCGCCTCGGTCATCCTGCAGGTCGGCTGGTTCAAGATCACCAAGCGGACCGGCGGCGTCGGCAAGCGGATGTTCCGGATGGCGCCGCTGCAGCACCACTTCGAGATGCTCGGCTGGGAACAGGTGAACGTGGTGATCCGGTTCTGGATCATCTCCGGCCTCTGCGTCGCCACCGGGCTCGGCTTGTTCTACGCGGAATGGGTGGCACAGTGAGCCTCACGACACGGACCGACGACGGCTGGGCGACGACGCGGTTCGTCGTCCTGGGCTTCGGTACGGCTGGGTACGCCTGCGCCGACTCGCTGATCCAGGCCGGTGCCGACCACGTCACCGTGCTCGACGACCGCGACAGCGAGGCGCTGCGCGACAAGGCGCAGATCCTCGAGACGCTGGGCGCCACCATCAGGCTCGGCGCGGGCAGTACCGCGGAGTTGCCGGCCGAGGTCGAGGTGGTCGTCACGTCGCCGGGTATTCCGCCGCACGCGCCGCTGCTCGCGGCCGCCGTCGAGCGTGGCATCCCGGTCTGGAGTGAGATCGAGCTGGCCTGGCGGCTGCGCGATCCCGCCACGGCGGCGCCCTGGTTGTGCGTCACCGGTACCAACGGCAAGACCACCACGGTGCAGATGCTGACCTCGATCCTGACCGCTGCCGGGCACCGCGCGGTGGCGGCCGGCAACGTCGGCCTGCCGTTGCTGGAGGCCGTGATGGACCCCGAGCCGTACGACGTGATCGCGGTCGAGCTGTCCAGCTACCAACTGCACTTCACCGACTCGATGTCGGCGCACTCGGCCGCGGTCCTGAACCTCGCGCCCGACCACGTCGACTGGCACGGCTCGATGGACGCCTACGCCCTGGCGAAGGGCAAGATCTTCGAGAACTGCCAGATCGCCTGCGTCTACAACGTCGCCGACCCGGCCACCGAGCAACTGGTGGCCGACGCCGACGTGATCGAGGGCTGCCGGGCGATCGGCTTCACCCTCGGGATGCCGGCCATCTCGATGGTCGGGCTGGTCGACGAGCTGATCGTCGATCGCGCGTTCGTCGAGCAGCGGGCCGACTCCGCGCTGGAGATCGCGACGATCGCCGACGTCACGCCGCCGGCTCCGCACAACGTGGCCAACGCGCTCGCCGCCGCGGCGCTGGCCCGGGCGTTCGGCGTACCGGCGAGGGCGGTCCGGGACGGTCTGCGGGTCTTCCGGCCGGACGCGCACCGGATCGCGACCGTCGGTGAGGTCGCCGGAGTCAACTATGTCGACGACTCCAAGGCCACCAACCCGCACGCCGCCCAGGCCTCGCTGCTGGCCTACGAGCACGTCGTCTGGATCGCCGGCGGCCAGGCCAAGGGAGCGACCTTCGACGAGCTGGTCGAGGCGGCCAGGGACCGGCTGCGCGGTGTCGTGCTGCTCGGCCAGGACCGAGCCGTGATCGCCGAAGCACTTGCCCGACACGCGCCGGATGTCCCGGTGATCGTCGTGGAGGCAACGGACACTGGTGCCATGAAGACCGTGGTGGGGGAGGCGACGAAGCTGGCCCAGGTGGGGGACACCGTGCTGCTCGCGCCCGGCTGCGCTTCCTGGGACATGTTCGCCAACTATGGAGCCCGCGGAGACGCCTTCGCCGAAGCCGTACTGCGGCTGGGCGACAGCTGATCCGGAGGTGATCGCATGACGACGATCACGGATCAGCCCGCCGGGCAGCCTCAGGGCAAGCCCGGCAAGTCCAGCGGCGGCGCCAAGGCACCGGCTCCGGCCGAACGGCCGTGGCTGGCCGCGATCCGGGACGTCCTGGACCGGCCGCTGACGTCGTACCATCTGCTGCTCGGCGCGACCGGCCTGCTGCTCGTACTCGGGCTGCTGATGGTGCTGTCGGCGTCCAGCGTGCTGTCGCTGCGGGCGAACGGCAACAGCTTCACGATCTTCTACCGCCAGCTGATCTGGGTCGCGGTCGGTCTGCCGATGGCGTACGTCGCCTCCCGGATGACCCCGCGGCACTTCCGGATGCTGGCCTACATCGCGCTGCTGGGATCGGTCTTCCTGCTCGTCCTCACCTACGTGCCGGGACTCGGCGTCGGCGTGAAGGGCAACACGAACTGGCTGAAGCTCGGCGGCCCGCTGCAGATCCAGCCGAGCGAGTTCGCCAAGCTCGCGCTGGTGATGTGGTGCGCGGATCTCTACGCCCGCAAGCAGAAACTGCTGACCCAGTGGAAGCACCTGCTGATCCCGATGGTGCCGGTCTGCGGCCTGGTGATCGCGCTCGTCGTCGGGCAGCGCGACCTCGGGACGGCGCTGGTGCTGATGTCGGTGATGATCGGGATGATCTGGGTGGTCGGCGCGCCGACCCGGCTGTTCGCCGCCACGATCGTCACGGTCGGCGCGATCGCGGCGTACTTCGTCAGCACCGCGCAGCACCGGATGGACCGGCTGCTGAACTTCACCAACCCGCTGGCCGACCCCGACGGCGTCGGCTGGCAGGCCTATCACTCGTTCTACGCGCTCTCCACGGGTGGCTGGTGGGGCGTCGGGATCGGCAACAGCCGGCAGAAGTGGGGCAACCTGCCCGAGGCGCACACCGACTTCATCTTCTCGGTGATCGGTGAGGAGCTCGGCCTGATCGGGTCGCTCACCGTGCTGGCGCTGTTCCTGATGCTGGCCTACGTCGGGGTCCGGATCGCGACCCGCAACACCGACCCGTTCGTCCGCTACGCGTCGGCCGGAATCACCGTCTGGCTGATGGCCCAGACGATGGTCAACCTCGGTGCCGTGATCGGACTGCTACCCATCGTGGGTATCCCGCTCCCGCTTTTGTCGTACGGTGGGTCCGCACTGCTGCCGACGCTGATCGCGATCGGCATGCTGCTGTCCTTCGCGAAGGCCGAACCCGGCGCGCAGGCCGCCCTCAAGGAACTGCGGCGGCCCCGGTTCGGGTGGATGTCTTCGTGGCGCACACCTGGCCGTAGTGGCCGTGAGAACACGCGGGAGCGTTGAAAGCTGTGCCGAGCATCGTCCTGGCCGGTGGTGGTACCGCCGGCCATACTTCCCCCCTGATCGCTACCGCCGACGCCTTACGCCGGATCGACCCGACGATCGAGATCGTCGCCCTCGGAACGGAGCGCGGCCTCGAGGTCCGCGTCGTTCCGGAGGCCGGGTACCGGCTCGAACTGATCCCGCCGGTGCCGTTGCCGCGCAAGCCCACGCCGGCGCTGTTCGCCGTACCGGGCAAGATGCTCGGCTCGGTGAACGCCGCCCGCAAGGTGCTCGACGAGGTCAAGGCCGACGTCCTGGTCGGCTTCGGCGGCTACGTGTCGACCCCGGCGTACGTCGCCGCCTGGCGGCGCAAGACGCCGATCGTCGTGCACGAGGGCAACGCCGTACCGGGGATCGCGAACAAGTTCGCGGCCCGCTACTGCACCGAGCACGTGATCACCTCCTTCCCCGGCACCGAACTGCCGCACGGCCAGTACGTCGGGCTGCCGATCCGGCAGGCGATCTCGACCCTCGACCGGGCCGCGCTGCGGGCGGAGGCCCGCGAGTTCTTCGGGCTCGACCCGAACGCGCCGACGGTGTTCGTCACCGGTGGCTCGCAGGGCGCCCAGCAACTGAACGACGCGTTCGCCGGTGCCGCGGCGGACCTGCTCGCGGCCGGGGTCCAGGTGATCCACGCGATCGGCTCGAAGAACACCCTCGACGTCGCGCAGAGCGGGCCCTACCCGTACCGGGTGCTCAACTACATCGACCGGATGGACTACGCGTACGCCGCCGCCGACCTGGTCGTCTGCCGTTCGGGCGCGAACGCGGTCACCGAGGCGTCCGGAGTGGGCCTGCCTGCCGTCTACGTTCCGTTGCCGCACGGCAACGGTGAGCAGCGCCAGAACGCCAAGGCCGTCGTCGAGGCGGGCGGCGGTCTGCTGGTCGACAACGCCGAGGTGACTCCGGACTGGGTGCGCGCGACCGTGCCCCAACTTCTGCACGACCGTGAGCGTCTGACTGCCATGTCGATCGCGGCGCAAGGCCTGATCAAGCTCGACGCCGACGACCGGTTGGCGCGGATCGTCCTCGATGTGGTGAGGTCTTCCTCGTGATCGTCACCTCACCTGACAGCCATCTCCCCGCCGAGAAGCTCGGCCGGGTGCACTTCGTCGGTATCGGCGGCGCCGGGATGTCCGGTATCGCCCGGATCATGGCGGCCCGCGGGATCGAGGTCTCCGGTTCGGACGGCAAGGACGGCAAGGTGCTCGCCGCGCTGCGGGCCCTCGGCGCGACCTGCTGGGTCGGCCACGCCGCCGAGCACGTCGCCGAGGCCGACACCGTGGTGGTCTCCACCGCGATCCGGGAGAACAACCCCGAGGTCGTCGCCGCCCGGGCGGCCGGCATCCCGATCCTGCCGCGGGCCGCCGCGCTGGCCTCCGTCATGGTCGGCCGCCGCGGGATCGCCGTGGCCGGCACGCACGGCAAGACGACCACCACCTCGATGCTGACCGTCGCGCTGCAGCACTGCGGCGCCGATCCGTCGTACGCGATCGGTGGCAACCTGAACGAGTCCGGCTCGAACGCGCACGACGGCTCCGGTGAGCTGTTCGTCGCGGAGGCCGACGAGTCCGACAAGTCCTTCCTGACCTACAGCCCCGAGGTGTCGATCGTCACCTCGGTCGAGCCCGACCACCTGGACAACTACGGCGACGAGGCCAGCTACCGGCTCGCCTTCGAGCAGTTCTGCGACCGGGTCGTTCCGGGCGGCTTCATGGTCGTCTGTCACGACGACGCGGGCGCCCGCAAGCTGGTCGAGTTCGCGCGTGGACGCGGCATCGACGTCCGGACGTACGGCGAGTCGCCGGACGCCGACACCCAGGTCACCGAGATCGTCGCCGACGGCGCGAACCAGTCGTTCGTACCGGTCTTCCGTGGCCGCAAGCTGCCGATGGTGAAGCTGCAGCAGGCCGGCAAGCACAACGCGCTGAACGCGTCGGCGGCACTCACCGTGGGGCTCGGGCTGGGCTTCTCCGCGTCCGACCTGGCCGAAGGACTCGGGTCCTTCACCGGGACCGGCCGGCGGTTCGAGTTCAAGGGGCAGCAGGACGGCGTCCGGGTCTTCGACTCGTACGCGCACCACCCGACCGAGATCACCGTCGACCTGACCGCGGCCCGCACGGTGGCCGGCCAGGGCCGGGTGATCGCCTGTTTCCAGCCGCACCTGTTCAGCCGGACCCGGATCTTCGCGGCCGAGTTCTCCGAAGCGCTCGCGCTGGCCGACGAGGTCGTGGTGATGGACGTGTTCGCGGCCCGCGAGGACCCCGAGCCCGGCGTCACCGGCGCGCTGATCGCCAACCATGTGCCGCTGAAGCCCGACCAGGTCAGGTTCGAGCCGTCCTGGTCCGCCGTACCGCAGGTGCTCGCCGACCTGGCCCGGCCGGGTGACCTGGTGGTCACCGCCGGTGCCGGTGACGTGACGCTGATCGGGCCTGAAGTGCTCGGCCTGCTGGCCGAGCGGTCAGCGTTCGCGGCGGCGGCCGCGGAGTGAACCGGAGCGATCCGGTGGTGAGCGGGGGATGAGCCAGAGCACCGACCTCGCCCGGGCACAGGAGCGGTTCGCGCGCCGGCAGCGGTTGGTGCGCTGGCGCGGCTGGCTGCCCTGGGCGGTCGGCGGCCTGATCGTCCTGCTCGGCGGCTTCATCGCCTGGCTGTTCTACTCCTCGTCCGTGCTCGCGGTCTCCGGTGTACAGGTGGCCGGTGCCGATACGGTGCCTACGGCAACGATCACCCAGGTGGCGGCCGCGCCGCTCGGGACGCCGCTGGCCAAGGTGGACCTGGCCGCGATCGCCGAACGGGTACGGACCATCCAGTCCGTCGCGGACGCCCAGGTGACCAGGGAGTGGCCCGACCAGCTGAGGATCGTGGTGACCGAGCGGGTGCCGGTGGTGCTGGTCACCGACGGCAGCAACTTCGAGCTGGTCGACGCGACCGGAGTGGCCTTCAAGACCGTGCCGGCCAAGCCGGACGATCTGCCCGAGGCACTGGTGGTCGGACCCCGGCGAGACGTCACGATCCGGTCGGTGGTGACGGTTTCGGCAGCACTGCCGGCCAACCTGCGGTCCCAGGTCGAGTCGATCTCGGCGGCCTCGCCGGACTCGATCACCCTCAACCTGGGGTCGAAGGTGAAGGTGGTCTGGGGCAGCGACGATGACAGTGAGCGGAAGGCCGCGGTACTCAGCGTGCTGATGAAACGCGATGCCCAGGTGTACGACGTCTCGGCGCCCGATCTCCCTGTCACCAAAGGGGAAAAGAAGTGATCGTGGCCACAGTGCGCCTCGCCGGGGCACACATCCGCCGACCGGCGGCGAGGCGCGTGGACATTGCCGGATCGACTCCCGTAGCGTTCGAGGGAATCTAGGCTTGACAAATCTCTAACCATCTACTTGAAGTTCAGGCTATTCGGCAACACGGACCGGCGCCGGACAACGGGGATCGGTGTACGGAACGGTCCGAGGCAGCGCAGCTCGGACGGCCAACTGGCCATAACGGGAACAGAACGAGGCGAGAGGCGCGGACGTGGCGGCACCGCAGAACTATTTGGCACTCATCAAGGTCGTCGGTATCGGCGGAGGCGGCGTCAACGCCGTCAACCGGATGATCGAGCACGGTCTGAAGGGCGTTGAGTTCATCGCCATCAACACCGACGCGCAGGCGTTGCTGATGAGCGACGCGGACGTCAAGCTCGACATCGGCCGGGAGGAGACCCGCGGCCTCGGAGCCGGCGCGAACCCGGCGATCGGGCAGAAGGCCGCGGAGGACCACGCGGAGGAGATCGAGGAGGCGCTCAAGGGCGCCGACATGGTCTTCGTCACCGCGGGTGAGGGTGGTGGCACCGGCACCGGTGGCGCGCCCGTCGTGGCCCGGATCGCCCGCTCGCTGGGCGCGCTGACCATCGGTGTGGTGACCCGGCCGTTCTCGTTCGAGGGCAAGCGCCGCGCGACGCAGGCGGAGGACGGCATCGCCGCGCTCCGTGAAGAAGTCGACACCCTGATAGTGATTCCGAATGACCGCCTCCTGACCATCTCCGACCGCGCCGTGTCCGTCCTGGACGCCTTCAAGCAGGCCGACCAGGTGCTGCTGCAGGGTGTCTCGGGCATCACCGACCTGATCACCACCCCCGGCCTGATCAACGTGGACTTCGCCGACGTCAAGGCGGTGATGTCCAACGCGGGCTCGGCCCTGATGGGGATCGGCTCGTCCCGCGGCGAGGACCGCGCGGTGGCGGCGGCCGAGGCGGCCATCTCGTCTCCGTTGCTGGAGGCAAGCATCGAGGGTGCGCACGGCGTCCTGCTCTCGATCGCGGGTGGCTCCGACCTGGGACTGTTCGAGATCAACGAGGCGGCCCAGCTGGTCTCGGAGTCCGCGCACACCGACGCCAACATCATCTTCGGTGCCGTGATCGACGACGCGCTCGGTGACGAGGTCCGGGTGACCGTGATCGCGGCCGGCTTCGACGGCGGGATGCCGAAGCGGCGCGAGCAGGCGATGAACCAGGCACGCCCGCAGAACAAGCTGCCCGCGGCCGGCGGCGACGTCGCGACCCAGGGCATCCCGCGGGCGAATCAGGCGGAGGCTCACAGCCAGGCACAGCAGCCGGCCAACCAGCCCCCGCCGTACGGCACGGCCCCGGCGAACACCGCGAGCCAGGCGCCCGTGCAGGCGTCTGCTCCGATGCAGCCGGCCGAGCCCGCGCAGCAGCACCAGGCTCCGGTGAGCCACGGCCAGGTCGGCCAGAACCCGGCCGGTCACAACGCTGGTGGTCAGAACCAGGCCGGTCAGAACCCCGGCGGGCAGAGCCAGTCCGGTCAGCCGTCCACCGGTGGATCGCCGAACTATCAGCCGCCGGCCGGCGTACCGGCCGATGACACGGTGCCGGTGCCCCACACGGACCAGAACCGCGGCACCACTCACTCGGCTCGCCCGCAGGCCGGCGAGCCGGTCCGTACCGCTCAGCCGAACGGGCAGCCGGCCAACCAGCCGCCGGTGCCGCACGCGCCGACCCCGACGCCGTCCGCGCCGGCCCAGCACAGCTGGCCGACCACGGGCCCGTCGAACACCCCGGCCTCGCAGCCTGCTCCGCAGCGTCAGCCGCGGAAGCCGGACAACGACGAGGACGACCTGGACATCCCGGACTTCCTGAAGTAGTTCCACCTGACTTGGCGAGCCCTCTTACAGTGGGCTTGAACACCAAACGGCGGCCTCGGACACAGTATTTCCTGTCCAGGGCCGCCGTTTGGTGTTCAAGGTAGCCGCTTCTGCGCGGGCGGCGGGGCCTGGCGGATAGCCTTGCGGTGTGTTCGGTTACGACGAGGTTCTCGACGGTGTCCGCTTCGCCTTCACCGACCGGTTCGGGGGAGCCAGCCGGCCGCCGTACGGCGAACTGAATCTGGGCAGCGCGCAGGGGGACGAGGCGGACGCGATCGCCGAGAACTTCCGCCGGCTGGGCAGTGAGTTCGGCGTCGGTGCCGACGGGGTGGTCCGGGTCAGTCAGGTGCACGGGAACGACGTGCATGTGGTGGCGCCGGGCGACGAGTTGCCGGTGCGGCCGATGCCGCGAGCCGACGCGCTGGTGACCACCCGCACCGACATCGCCTTGTGCGTCCGGGCCGCCGACTGTCTTCCGGTGTTGCTGTCCGACCAGGTCAACGGGGTGATCGGCGCCGCCCACTCCGGACGCAAGGGCCTGTACGTCGGCGTCGTCCCGGCCACGGTCGAGGCGATGCGCGCCCTCGGCGCCGAGCACATCACCGCAGTACTCGGGCCGTATGCCTGTGGCAACTGTTACGAGGTGCCCGACGAGATGCGCGCCGAGGTCGCCGAGCGGGTCCCGGCGTCGTACGCCGAAACGAGCTGGGGCACTCCTTCCATCGACGTGGCCGCCGGGGTCGCCGCTCAGCTCGCCGAGCTGGACTGCACTGTGATCAGGGCCACGGCGTGCACGATCGAGTCGGAGAACCTGTACTCGTACCGGCGGGAAGGTGCCGTCAGCGGACGGCTGGCCGGACTCGTCAGGCTCGCCGCGTGACCGCCACCCGTGAGCAGGAGCTCGGCGACAACCTCGAGGCCGTGCGGGAGCGGATCGAGGCAGCCTGTGTGGCGGCCGGGAGACCCGCGGACGCGGTGACCCTGGTCGGGATCACCAAAACCTTCCCGATCAGCGATGTACGGGCGCTGGTGGCCCTCGGCGTACGGGACCTGGGGGAGAACCGGGAGCAGGAACTCAAGGTCAAGGCTCCCAACTGTCTGGACGCGACCTGGCATTTCGTCGGGCAGTTGCAGTCGAACAAGGCACGTTCGGTGGTTCGCAACGCTTCGGTCCTGCACTCGGTCGACCGGTCCTCCCTGGTCAAGGCGCTCTCGCGTGCCGCCGTCGAGGAGGGCCGGGTACTGCGCTGCCTCCTGCAGGTCAGCCTGGCGGAGTACGGGCCGGCGGGTGCGGCCACCGGCATGAGCCGTGGTGGTGTCCCGCCGGCCGACGTGCCGGAACTGGCTGCCGCAGTTGCTGCCGCGGACGGGCTGGAACTCGGCGGGGTGATGGCCGTCGCGCCACTGGGATCGGACGCCGACGAGGCTTTCGGGGGGCTGGAAACCGTAGCTTCGCGACTACGCTCCGAACATCCGGGCGCCGACTGGATTTCGGCCGGGATGAGCGGCGACCTGGAGGCCGCGATCCGGTACGGGGCGACACACGTTCGGCTCGGGCGCGCATTACTCGGTACGCGTACTCCTCTGGGCTAGTGTCGACATCAAGAATCGACCGAAGGGCTGGAGGGCCATGAGCGGCGCGTTGCGCAAGATGGGTGTGTACCTCGGCTTGGTCGAGGACGGCGAGCGGTACAACGCGCGCTACGACGACGATTATGACGACGGCTACGACGAGTACGAGGACGAGGCCGTCGACGGGGAGTCCGACGAGACCGAGCAGGTGCTGCCGGAACGTCGCGACGAGCAGGTCGGCACGGTCAGCAAGTTCCCAGAACGACGTGGCGTGACAGCTTCAGCCCCGGAGGTTACCGAGTTGGCCCGCATCACCACCGTGCACCCGCGCAGCTACAACGAAGCGCGCGTGATCGGTGAGCACTTCCGTGACGGTACGCCCGTCATCATGAACCTGACCGAGATGGACCACGCGGACGCCAAGCGGCTGGTGGACTTCGCCGCCGGGCTGATCTTCTGCTGCCGCGGCTCGATCGAGCGGATCACCACCAAGGTGTTCCTGGTCTGCCCGCCGAACGTGACGCTGGCCGCGGAGGAGAAGGAAAAGATCGCCGCGGACGGGTTCTACAACCAGAGCTGAGGACTCGGCTTCGGCCGTCTTCTACACTCGTGTCTGACATGGATGCTCTCGTGCTCGTCCTCGGTGTTCTCAGTTGGGTACTGCTCGCCTTCTTCCTGATGCTGGTGGCGCGGTTCGTACTCAGTCTGATCGTCATGTTCGCGCCGCAATGGCACCCGAAAGGGCCGCTGCTGTTGCTGTTCGAGGTGGTCTACTCGGTGACCGATCCGTTCCTGCGGCCACTGCGGCGGATCCTGCCGCCGATCGGCGCGGGCGGTATCCGGATCGACCTGTCGATGCTGATGCTGTTCGTGCTCGTCTCACTGGCGATGTCGATCAACTCGACCGCGATCAGGTCGCTGTGAGATCGGCCGCACGGAGCATGAGGGCCCGGCCATCTGGGTAGGGAACCGACCGGACACCGCAGAGTTCTCAGACACTTATCGCCCGCCCGGATTCCGCCAGAACACAACGAAGCGATAACGTGATCTACTGAGTCGCCGAGGTCAAGGCCACGACGACTCCGCCAAGACACAGACAAACGAGGTGAAAGATGCCGCTGACGCCGGATGACGTCCGCTCGAAGCAGTTCACGCCCGTCCGATTGCGGGAGGGCTACGACGTCACTGAGGTCGACTCCTTCCTCGACGAGGTCGAAGCTGAGCTGGAGCGACTTCTCGCCGAGAACGAGGAGCTGCGGGCCAAGCTTGCCGCGGCCCAGCGCGCCGGCAGTGGGCAGGACCGCCCGGTGGTCGACCAGACCGCCGCCCTGCCGCCTGTCGTGCAGCAGCCCAAGCCGGCCCCAGTGGTCGTCGAAAAGCCCGAAGAAAAGCCACCGCCTGTCGTCGCACCGCCTGTAGCGGCCGCGGGGGCTGCTGCGGCAGCAGGAACTGTCGGCGACGCCTCCAGCTCCGCTGTCCGGCTGCTGGAGATGGCCACCAAGCACTCCGACGACCTGGTCCAGGAGGCGAAGGACACCGCCGACAAGATCATCGGCGAGGCCCGCGCCAAGGCCGAGCGGTTGGAGAACGAGGCTCGCGGCAAGGCCGACCGGATGACCGGTGAGGCCCGCGCCCGCGCCGAGAAGCTCGACGGCGAGATCGCCGAGCGCCGGGCCCAGATGCTCGGCACGCTGGAGAAGCAGAAGGGTCAGCTCGAGCGCACCATCGACGACCTGCACGCTTACGAGCGTGAGTACCGTAGCCGCCTGAAGACGTACTTCACCGAGCAGCTCAAGGCGCTCGGCAACGGCGACGACACGCTCAGCCCGCGCAACGGCTTCCGTCCGGAAGCTCGCGCCCAGGCACACGGTCACGGCGTCTGAGCAGTACCTGGTTCCAAGCTTCGGTTCGTCTTGGCTTGACTAGGGGCGGTGCTAATCCGGCAGCACCGCCTCTTTGTCATGTCCGGACTTTTCTGACTGACCGTCGCCATCGCGTAACTGAGGGTCCCCACGACCGGCCGCCGGATTCACGGCCTGGTCAGTGGGGCCTTTTGCGTTCTACCGCCGGAACGGCCGCAGTCTCAGCAGCGAGACGATTTCGCCGTCACGCCTTGGTGAGCCAGTAGGTGAGGCCCAGGTCGTCGTCGGTGCCGGTGGTCAGCTCGTCGGTGACCGGAGGCGCCGACTGGGTCAGCGTGGTGGCCAGGACCTCCCGGCTGATCTCGTCGGAGTGCTTGCCCAGGGCATCGGACAGTTCGGTGCCGGTGCTGGTCAGCCAGACGCTGATCCGGTCCGAGACCTCGAGCCCGGCGTTCTTGCGTGCCTCCTGAAGAGTGCGCACCACCTCGCGAGCCAGACCGGCCTGCTTCAGCTCCGGCGTGATCTCGAGGTCGAGCGCGACGGTCTCGCCCTGCTCGTTGACCACGGACCAGCCTTCGCGCGGCCGCTCCGACAGCAGTACCTCGTCGGCGCTGACCTCGACGTCCGCGCCGTCGACCACCACGGTCGCCGTACCGGAAGCCTTCAGCGCTGCGGCCAGCGCGGCGGCGTCGGCCGCGGCGATCGCTGCCGCGACCACCGGGGTCTGCTTGGCGAACCGCTTGCCGAGCTCGCGGAAGTTGCCCTTCGCGGAGTAGTCGATCAGGTCCTTGCCGGCTGACGACAGCGGCGCGACCGCGCCGACGTTGAGCTCTTCGGCGATCTCGCGGAGCAGTTCGTCGTCCAGATCGGCGATCGCCGCCGATCCGACCAGCGCCCGTCCGAGCGGCTGCCGGGTGCGGACCTTCGCCTCGGCCCGCGCCGACCGGCCGAGCTCGACGACCCGCCGCGCCATCGACACGTGCGTCGCTAGGCGGTCGTCGATCACGGTCTCGTCGTACTGCGGGAAGGCGGCCAGGTGCACCGACTCGGGGAGTCCTGGCGTGACCGGCCGGAACACGTCCTGCCAGACCCGCTCGGTCACGAACGGCGTGAGCGGCGCCATCAGCCGGGTCAGTACGTCGAGCGTCTCGTGCAGCGTCGCGAGCGCGCCGGCGTCGCCCGCCCAGAAGCGGCGGCGCGAGCGCCGTACGTACCAGTTGGACAGGACGTCGACGAACTGGCCGATCAGCACGCCGAGCTTCTGCGTGTCGTACGCCGCGTAGGCCTCGTCCGTGTCGCGCACCAGCCGGTGCGTCTCGCTGACCAGCCAGCGGTCGAGCACCGAACGCTCGGCGACCGGGGGAGCCTCGGCGCTCGGCGACCAGTCGGCCAGCCGCGCGTAGAGCGCGTGGAAGGAGACCGTGTTCCAGTAGGTGAGCAGCACCTTGCGGACGATCTCGTTCAGCACGTTCGGCCCGATGCCGCGCGCCTTCCACGGCGAGCCGGAGCAGGCCATGAACCAGCGGACCGCGTCGGCGCTGTGGTTGTCCATCAGCGAGATCGGCTCGAGGATGTTGCCCAGGTGCTTGGACATCTTCCGGCCGTCCTCGGCCAGGATGTGCCCGAGGCAGACCACGTTGCGGTACGACGACTCGTCGAACACCAGGGTGCCGATCGCCATCAGCGTGTAGAACCAGCCACGGGTCTGGTCGATCGCCTCGGAGATGAAGTCGGCCGGGTAGGACTTCCTGAACTTCTCCTCCGATCCCTCCGCCCACGGATAGCCCCACTGCGCGAACGGCATCGCGCCGGAGTCGTACCAGGCGTCGATCACCTCGGCGACCCGGGTGGACTGCTCGCCACAGGTCGGGCAGGCGAAGGTGATGTCGTCGACGAACGGCCGGTGCGGGTCGGTGGCGCTCAGGTCCCGGCCGGCCAGCTCACCGAGCTCGGCCAGCGAGCCCACGCAGACCTGGTGGTCGTCGGCGCACCGCCAGATCGGCAGCGGCGTACCCCAGAAGCGGGAACGGGACACGGCCCAGTCGATGTTGTTGCGCAGCCAGTCGCCGTACCGGCCCCACTTGACCGAGTCGGGGAACCAGTTGGTCTTCTCGTTCTCGCGCAGCAGCGCGTCCTTCACCTGGGTGGTGCGGATGTACCAGGACGGCAGCGCGTAGTACATGACCGGGGTGTGGCAGCGCCAGCAGTGCGGGTACGGGTGCTCGTACGGCACGTGCCTGAACAGCACGCCGCGGTCGCGCAGGTCGTTGACCAGGTCCTCGTCGGCCTTCTTGAAGAACTGCCCACCGACCAGCGGTACGTCGGCCTGGAAGGTGCCGTCGGCCTCGACCGGGTTGACCACCGGCAGTCCGTAGGCGCGGCAGACGATGAGGTCGTCGGCGCCGAACGCGGGGGACTGGTGCACCAGGCCGGTGCCGTCCTCGGTGGTGACGTAGTCGGCCAGTACTACGTAGTGCGCCGGCTCGGGGAACTCGACCAGCTCGAACGGGCGCTGGTAGTTCCAGCGCTCCAGGTCGCGGCCGACGTACCGGTCGGTGACGGTCCAGCCCTCGCCCAGCGCGCTGAGCAGCGGCTCGGCCACGACCAGGGACTCGGTGCCGTCGGTGGCCACCACGTAGTCGACGCCGGGGTTCACGGCGACCGCGGTGTTGGAGACCAGGGTCCAGGGGGTCGTCGTCCAGACCAGCAGCGACGCCTTGCCGGCGAGCGGGCCCGACGTGAGCGGGAAGCGGACATAGACCGACGGGTCGACCACCGTCTCGTAGCCCTGCGCGAGTTCGTGGTCGGACAGGCCGGTGCCACAGCGCGGGCAGTACGGCGTGATGCGGTAGTCCTCGACCAGCTGACCCTTGTCGTGGATCTGCTTGAGCGACCACCAGACGGACTGCACGTACTCCGGGTCCATCGTCCGGTAGGGGTGGTCCATGTCCACCCAGTAGCCCATCCGGGTGGTCAGGTCGGCGAAGGCGTCGACGTGCCGCAGTACCGACTCGCGGCACTTGGCGTTGAACTCCGCGATCCCGAACGCCTCGATGTCCTTCTTGCCGTTGAAGCCGAGCTCCTTCTCGACGGCGACCTCGACCGGCAGGCCGTGGCAGTCCCAGCCGGCCTTGCGCTCGACCGAGAATCCCTTCATCGTCCGGTACCGCGGGAAGACGTCCTTGAAGACCCGGGCCTCGATGTGGTGCGTGCCGGGCATCCCGTTCGCGGTCGGCGGGCCCTCGAAGAAGGTCCACGGCTCACCGCCGGCGGTCTGCTCGAGACTGCGCGCGAAGGTGTCCTGGTCGTCCCAGTGCGCGAGCACGTCGCGCTCGATCGCGGGCAGATCGACCTGGGCCGGAAGCTGCTTCCACGGGGTGCTTGGGGTGTCCGCCATTGTTCCTTCGTCCTTCGTCGAGCGTCGTACGTGCTGGACGAAGGGACGAGGCGCCGGCGTCGTCGCCGGGCTCCGCGGTACCACCCTCCTTGGCGACCCGGATCGGGTCACCCACTTCGTTGTGCTCCGCTGCCGGGTCTAGTGAGTCCGCGAGGACCGTTCTTCCGGCGGCTCCGGGGTGATCGCCCCATCACTGCCTTGCGGTGTGCGCGGCCAGTGTACGACTTCGTTCCATCCGGCTACGAATCGTTAATGGGTGGCCGCCGGGGGAACCATTCCGAAGAATGTCCGAAATACGGCTGTGACGCGCGGAACATCGAGCGTGCTTGAAGAAGCGACTACCGTATGTCCACGGTCTGCGCGTCGGGCTGGCGCGTGTCCGCTGCGTGTCCTACTGTCTTGCGACCGGTCCGCTTCAGTCTCCGACGAAGGCAGGGGGTAGTCGACGATGGCTACATCGGCTCCGAAGAAGTCCGCCCCCAGACGTCCCACCGCGGCCGAGAAGAGTGCCGCGGAATCCGCCGAACCGGCCGCGAACACCACAGCGGCCCAACCGCCTTCCACGAAGAAGGCCCCTGCCAAGCAGACTCCGACGAAGAGGGTGGCCATGAAGACGAACGAGAACCGTACCCCGGCGACGGCGCCGGCCAAGGCGCCCACGAAGAAGACCGGGAACCTGACGGTCAAGGACGGCGAGACCCCGTGGACCGCGGCCGAGATGGCCGAGCTCCGGACCGAGCTCGAGGCCGACGCGGTGCACCTGAAGGAAGAGATCCGCGACGCCGAGCAGGAGATCGTCGGTCTGCTCCGCGACGGTGGCGACGGGGCGGGCAACGACCAGGCCGACGTCGGCTCCACCACGCTGGAGCGCGACCACGAGATGTCGCTGGCCCGGAACGCGAGCGACATGCTCGATCAGATCGAGCGAGCCCTGTCGCGGATCGACGACGGCACCTACGGTGTCTGTGAGAGCTGTGGCAAGGCGATCGGCAAGGGTCGGTTGCAGGCGTTCCCGCGTGCGACACTGTGCGTGTCATGCAAAGAACGCGAAGAACGCCGCTGAGCGACTCAGACTCGTCCCACCTGCCAGGGGACGACCAGGCACCGCCGAAGACCGAACCGGCCGACCTCGAGTCGGCCGGTTCCTCGTCGTCCCCGGACAACCCGACCCAGCCGCCCACCGGCGCAGCCGGCAGTTCGAGCCTGCCGAGTGGTGACGAGTCCTCTGACGACTCCGCCGTTGATGCGCCGCCTGTCGGCGCGGGGGGTGGGCGGCGCTGGCTGGCCGTGCTGTTCGGTGTGGTCGGATTGCTCGTGCTCGGACTCGACCAGCTGACCAAGGTGCTGGCTCTGAAGCACCTGACGCCGGGGGAGCCGGTGGACGTGATCGGCAGTCTGCTCAAGTTCAACCTGATCCGGAACCCGGGGGCCGCCTTCAGTTTGGGAGCGGACTTCACGCCGGTGATCAGCGTGATCCAGATCGCGGTGGCGCTCGGCGTGATCTGGTTGTCGCGCAAGCTCGGGTCGGTCGGCTGGGCGGTGGCGTTCGGGTTGCTGTTCGGCGGTGCGGTCGGCAACATCACCGACCGGATCTTCCGCGCCCCGTCGCCGTTCCACGGTCATGTGGTCGACTTCCTGCAGACGCCGCACTGGGCGATCTTCAACGTCGCCGACATGGCGGTCACCTCGGCGGCGATCCTGCTGGTGATCCAGACCCTGCGCGGGATCAAGCTCGACGGTACCAAGGACATCGGAAGACAACCTGCCTCCAGCGGGGCCGGAGAGGCTGAGAAGTGAGCGGCGACGCACGCACGGTGATGGTTCCCGACGGACTCGCCGGAGAACGGCTGGACGCGGCGCTGTCCCGGCTGTTCGGGGTCTCCCGGACCAAGGCGGTCGAGATGATCGAGTCGGGGCTGGTCCAGATGGACGGCTCGACCGCGATCAAGTCCACCCGGGTCACCGCCGGGGTGATGCTCGACGTCGAGCTGCCGGCGCCGCCCGGCGAGATCGCGGTGGTCCCGGAGACGGTCGACAACCTGCGGATCGTGCACGACGACGACGAGATCATCGTGGTCGACAAGCCGGTCGGCGTCGCGGCGCACCCGTCCCCGGGCTGGACCGGCCCGACCGTGATCGGTCACCTCGCCGGAGCCGGTTTCGCCATCTCCACCAGCGGTGCCGCCGAGCGCAAGGGCATCGTGCACCGCCTCGACGTCGGCACCTCCGGCCTGATGGTGGTCGCCAAGACGGAGTACAGCTACACCGCGCTGAAGCGTGCCTTCAAGGAGCGCACGGTGACGAAGATCTACCACGCCCTGGTGCAGGGTCACCCCGACCCGTTCACCGGCACCGTGGACGCCCCGATCGACCGGCACCCGCACCACGACTACAAGTTCGGCGTCGTCGCGGGCGGCAAGCCGAGCGTCACGCACTACGAGACGCTCGAGGCGTTCCGCTTCGTCACCCTCCTGGAGATCACCCTGGAGACCGGCCGGACCCACCAGATCCGCGTCCACATGGCCGCGATCGGTCACCCGTGCGCCGGCGACCTGACGTACGGCGCCGACCCGGTCCTGGCCGAGCGGCTCCAGCTCAAACGTCAGTGGCTGCACGCGATGCGCCTCGGCTTCGCGCACCCCGGCACCGGCGAGTACGTCGAGTACACGTCGCAGTACCCCGAAGACCTCGACCACGCCCTGAACGAACTCTCCGCCGACCAGTAGAAGCCATACCTCCGAGCCCCGGAGGTACGGCCGATTGGTGTCCTACTGGTGTGGTCTTCGACCGGATACCGGGCGGTGGACCAGGCCCTCGGTGAGCCGGTTCGAAGACTGTCGGCGGACCCGATTAGGCTGGCGCAGTTCCACTCACTCACGCCTCTGGGAGGTCTGCGAAGACATGGCGTCCAGCGACAGTTTCGTGCATCTACACGTGCACACCGAGTACTCGATGCTGGACGGCGCCGCGCGGATCGACGAGTTGTTCAAAACGGCCCAGGAGATGGGTCAGCCGGCCATCGCGACCACCGACCACGGGTTCGTCTTCGGGGCGTACGAGTTCTGGAAGACCGCGAAGAAGTACGACGTCAAGCCGATCATCGGCGTCGAGGCGTACCTGACTCCGCACACCCACCGGACCGAGCGCAAGCGGGTCAAGTGGGGCGACGCGAACTCCGGCCGCGACGACGTCTCCGGCAGCGGCGCGTACACGCACATGACGCTGCTGGCGAAGAACACCTCCGGCATGCACAACCTGTTCAAGATGTCGTCGCTGGCCAGTATCGAGGGCTACTACTTCAAGCCCCGGATGGACCGCGAGCTGCTGCAGACCTACGGCAAGGGCCTGATCGCGACCACCGGCTGCCCGTCCGGCGAGGTCCAGACCCGGCTGCGGCTGGGGCAGTACAAGGAGGCCATCGCCGCGGCCGCCGAGTTCCGCGACATCTTCGGCAAGGAGAACTACTACTGCGAGCTGATGGACCACGGGCTCGGCATCGAGCGCAACATCCAGGGCGACCTGCTGAAACTGGCCAAGGAGCTCGGGCTGCCGCTGGTGGCGACCAACGACCTGCACTACACCAAGCCCGAGGACGCGGTCGCGCACGCGGCGCTGCTGTGTGTGCAGTCCGGCTCGACGCTGTCCGACCCGAACCGGTTCAAGTTCGACGCGAACGAGTTCTACGTCAAGACCGCCGCCGAGATGCGCGAGATCTGGAAGGACTACCCCGAGGCCTGTGACAACACGCTGCTGATCGCCGAGCAGTGCGACGTCTCCTTCACCGAGGGGGAGGGCCGGTTCATGCCGCGCTTCCCCTGCCCGGACGGGCACAACGAGGAGTCCTGGTTCGTCGCCGAGGTGGAGACCGGCCTGCACAAGCGCTATCCCGAGGGCGTCCCGGCCCACGTGCGCAAGCAGGCGGAGTACGAGATCGAGGTGATCACCTCGAAGGGGTACGCCGGCTACTTCCTGGTCGTCGCCGACTTCATCAACTGGGCCAAGGAGAACGGCATCCGGGTCGGCCCGGGCCGTGGTTCCGGTGCCGGTTCGATGTGCGCGTACGCGATGCGGATCACCGACCTCGACCCGCTGCAGCACGGCCTGATCTTCGAGCGCTTCCTCAACCCCGAACGTATGTCGATGCCCGACTTCGACATCGACTTCGACGACCGCCGCCGGCCCGAGGTGATCCGCTACGTCACCGAGAAGTACGGCGACGACCGGGTCGCGATGATCGTCACCTACGGCACGATCAAGGCCAAGCAGGCGATCAAGGACGCCGGCCGGGTGCTCGACTACCCGTTCG
Source organism: Kribbella sp. CA-293567 (assembly GCF_027627575.1). Classification (NCBI taxonomy): domain Bacteria; kingdom Bacillati; phylum Actinomycetota; class Actinomycetes; order Propionibacteriales; family Kribbellaceae; genus Kribbella; species Kribbella sp. CA-293567. Next base: position 4,707,772 of record NZ_CP114065.1, on the reverse strand, counting down.
CGATGGGCGACCGGATCACCAAGGCGATGCCGCCCGCGGTGATGGGCAAGGACGTGCCGCTGTCCGGCATCTTCGACCCGCAGCACAAGCGGTACTCCGAGGCCGGCGAGTTCCGCCAGCTGTACGAGGCCGACCAGGACGTCCGCAAGATCGTCGACACCGCCCGCGGTCTGGAGAACCTGAAGCGCCAGTGGGGCGTGCACGCGGCCGGCGTGATCATGTCCAGCGAGCCGCTGATCGACCTGATCCCGATCATGCGCCGCGACCAGGACGGCCAGATCATCACCCAGTTCGACTACCCGAGCTGCGAGACGCTCGGCCTGGTCAAGATGGACTTCCTGGGCCTGCGCAACCTGACGATCATGGACGACGCGGTCAAGAACGTGGAGGCCAGCCGCGGTATCTCGCTGGACCTGGACGCGCTCGGCCGCAGCCTCGACGACAAGGCCACCTTCGAGCTGCTCGGCCGGGGCGACACGCTCGGCGTCTTCCAGTTCGACGGCGGCCCGATGCGGGCGCTGCTGCGGCTGATGAAGCCGGACAACTTCGAGGACATCTCGGCCGTGGGCGCGCTCTACCGCCCCGGTCCGATGGGCGCGAACAGCCACACCAACTACGCGCTGCGCAAGAACAAGCAGCAGGAGATCAGCTACCCGCACGACGAGCTGGCGGTGGCGCTGGAGCCGATCCTCGGGACGACGTACGGGCTGATCGTCTACCAGGAGCAGGTGATGGCGATCGCCCAGCAGCTCGGCGGCTACACGCTGGGCAAGGCGGACCTGCTCCGCCGGGCGATGGGCAAGAAGAAGCGCGAGGTGCTCGACGCGGAGTACGTCGGCTTCTCCGAGGGAATGAAGGCCAACGGCTTCTCGGCGGCGTCGATCAAGGCGCTGTGGGACGTCCTGGTCCCGTTCTCCGACTACGCGTTCAACAAGGCGCACTCGGCGGCGTACGGGCTGGTCTCGTACTGGACCGCCTACCTGAAGGCGAACTTCCCCGCGGAGTACATGGCGGCTGTGCTGACGTCCGTGAAGGACGACAAGGACAAGATGGCCATCTACCTGAACGAGTGCCGCCGGATGGGCATCAAGGTGCTGCCGCCGGACGTGAACGAGTCCGACTCGAACTTCACCCCGGTCGGTACCGACATCCGCTTCGGCCTGTCCGGCATCCGCAACGTCGGCGTCAACGTGGTGGCCGAGATCGTCGCCGCGCGCGAGTCCGAGGGCCGGTTCACCGACTTCGTCGACTTCATCGACAAGGTGTCGCTGCCGGTCTGCAACAAGCGGGTGATCGAGTCGCTGGCCAAGGCCGGCTCGTTCGACTCGATGGGACACGCCCGGCGCGCCGTGGTCGCGGTGCACGAGCAGGCCGTCGACGAGGCGATCGACCTCAAGCGGAACGAGGCGCACGGCCAGTTCGACCTGTTCAGCATGGGCGATGACGACACCGAGGCCGACGGCAACAGCCGGCTGACCGTGCGGGTGCCCGAGATCGAGGACTGGGACAAGGCCACCAAGCTCGCGCACGAGCGCGACATGCTCGGTCTGTACGTCTCCGACCACCCGCTGTTCGGGGTCGAGCACGTGCTCACCAACGGCACCGACTGCACGATCGGTCAGTTGCTCGCCGACGAGGACCGCCCCGACGGCACCCAGGTGACGATCGGCGGCCTGGTCACCGCGGTCCAGCGCAAGGTGAACAAGCGCGGTGACATCTACGCGATCGTCACGATCGAGGACCTCGAGGGTTCGATCGAGGTGATGATGTTCTCCTCGGCGTACCAGCTGGCGGCGCACCTGCTGACCAACGACGCGATCATCTTGATGAAGGGCCGGCTGCGGCGGCGCGACGACCGGGTCGAGCTGAGCGGCTCCGATGTCAGCGTGCCCGACCTGACCCAGGGGCCGAGCGGTCCGGTGGTGATCACGATGCCGGTCAACCGGTGTACGCCGCCGCTGGTCGACCAGCTCCGGGACGTGCTGCAGGCGCACCCCGGCATGACCGAGGTGCAGTTGCGGCTGCAGGCGCGGCAGAAGACGACCGTGATGCGGATCGGCGACCGGTTCCGGGTCACCCCGACCTCGTCGCTGATGGCGGACCTGAAGGCGTTGCTGGGCCCGTCGTGCCTGGCGAGCTGACCGGACCTGCAACACTTGCCGGGTGAGTCAGCCAGGGAACGACCAGCACAACCCGCTCGATCGGCCGGCGCCTTACGGCCAGGCGTACGGCCGGCCCGCGTTCGGGCAGCAGCCGTTCGGCCGGGCGGTAGTGGTGCAGGAGCCCAAGCTGCCGTGGAGCCGCGCGATCGCCGTGACGATCGCGCTGTTCCTGGTGGCCGGGGCGATCGCGGGCTGGGCCTGGCAGCAGTTCGCGCCGCTCGCGCAGTACACGGTGGACGAGAACGGCGGGGCGCTGGGCGAAGAGCAGATGACGAAGGTCTTCGGGCCGGACGGCAGCTTCACCGCGATCGGGTTCCTGACCGCGGCGGTGCTGGGTGCCGGGCTGTTCTGGTGGTTGCGCAACTACGGTCCGTGGGCGGTCGGCATCGTGGTGCTCGGTTCGGCCCTCGGTGGCGGGATCGCCTGGGGGGTCGGGATGCTGCTCGGGCACGACCCGTTGCAGCCGCGGCTGCAGGCAGCCAAGCCGGGGGACCTGATCGACGCGCCGCTGGAGCTGCACACCTGGACTCCACTGGCCGCCTGGCTGGTCGGCGCCGCACTCGCGGCCGCGATCATCGCCGCCACCACCTGGCGCGCGGATCCCGTTGCAACCGGATCGGTATCTGCCGCGTCAGAATCGTCGCCGCAGGTGCACTAGCCTGTTTCGGCCCGGTGGTGAGGCCGCCGGCGACGCGAGGGGGGCATATGTCCGACCACAACAATCCGCCGGCAGGTGGGCACCACCCGGGTGCCGCAGGCGGACCACAGGGCCCGTACGGCGGTCCGCAGCAGAACAACCCGTACTCCGGTCCGCAGGGCCAGCAGCCGGGTCAGCCTGGCTACGGCCAGCCGCAGCCGGGTCAGCCTGGCTATGGCGGTCCCGCGCAGGGTCAGCCGAACTATGGCGGCCAGCAGGGGCAGCCGGGTTACGGCGGCCAGGCCCCGCAGTACGGACAGCAGCCGGGCTATGCCGGCCAGCAGGCCCCGCAGTACGGGCCGGGTGGGCAGCAGTGGCCCCAGCAGCAGCACGGTGGCGGGGGACAGCCGCCGTACGGCGCACCCGAGACCATGCAGTGGCAGCCGGAGCGGAAGAAGCGCGGCAAGCTGATCCCACTGGTCGCCGTGCTCGCAGTACTGGCCGTGGTGGCCGGTGGCGGCATCTTCGCGTACGCACGCCTCACTGGCGGCGGTCAGCCCGCCGCGGTCCTGCCGGGCAACTCCGTCGCCTACGCGCGCATCGACCTGAACCCCTCGGCCGGCCAGAAGGTGGCCGCCGTCCGGTTCCTGATGAAGTTCCCGTCGGCCAAGGAGAAGATCGGGCTGACCAGCGACAACGACGACCTGCGGCAGAAGCTGTTCGACCTGATCAAGAAGGACGCCGGCGAGGACCTGGCCGCCGTCGACTTCGAGAAGGACGTCAAGCCGTGGCTGGGCGACCGGGCCGGCGTCGCCGCGATCCCCGGCCAGGACGGCAAGGAGCCGGACCCGGTCGTCGCGATCGAGGTGAAGAACGAGGACCAGGCCAATGCCGGGCTGGACAAGCTGTTCGCCAACGAAGACAAGAAGCCGGGCCGGGTCTTCACCGACGGCTACGTGCTGCTGTCCGAGGACCAGGCGACCGTCGACGCGGCCGTTGCCAACAGCAAGGAAACCCCGCTGTCGGAGAACGCCACCTTCAAGTCCGACATGGACGCGCTCGGCGAGCAGGGCTTCGTCTCCTTCTGGGCCGACATGAAGGGCCTCGCGGCGCTGGCCCCGCGCAAGCTCGCCGGGGACAATCCGTTGCCGCAGGGGAGTGCGGCCGCGGCGCTGCGGTTCGACGCGCAGTACGTCGAGCTGAAGGGCATCGCCCGCGGCGACCAGTCGATCAAGGTCAACTCGGCGAACGCCGGTGACCAGCTCGCCAAGCTGCCCGACAGCACCGCCGGGGCGTTCGCGCTGTCCGACGGCGCGAACCTGGTCGACACGATCTGGAAGCAGCTGGAGAAGTCCGGCGCGGGCATCGACCTGCCCAAGCTGACCAAGGGCTTCACCGACGAGTACGGCCTGGTGCTGCCGGACGACCTGAAGCCGCTGCTCGGCAAGAACCTGTCGATCGCGATCGACAAGGACAGCAGCGAGACGCCGAAGATCGCGGCCAAGATCGAGACCGACCCGGGCAAGGCCGAAGAGGTGGTGAACAAGGTGACCAACCTGCTCCGCACCCGCTCCTCGGTCGACATCGCGCTCAAGCAGGCGAAGGACGACAAGAATTTCGTCATCGCCACCGAGCAGGCCTACGCCGACCAGGTGCTCAAGGGCGGCAACCTGGGTCAGACGGAGATCTTCAAGAAGGCGGTCCCCGACACCTCCGGCGCCGTCATGGTCGGCTACGTCGACTTCCAGGCGGTCAGCTCACTGTCGAGGCGCACCAGCTCCGACAAGGACTTCGCCGCCCTCAGCTCGGCCGGCCTCAGCAGCCGCATCACCGGCGACGGCCAGGCCGAGTTCACCCTGCGAGTCGTCGCGAAGTAGCTCCGGTCAGCAAGAGCCCGGGCAGCCGAAACCAGGCCGCCCGGGCTTTTCCGTCTCCAGAAAGCAGCACGATGAGCGGCCACCGCCCGCGCCCGATCACGCCGTACGGCGTAGAACTGGTGAACACCTGGCCCACCAAGCTCTACGGCCTGGCCGTCGAGGGCGAACCCGCCGGCGAGTTGCTCGATGCCGCCAGAGCCGTTGCTGCTGCCACGCTTCCGCGTACCGGCACTTCCGGCGAGCGGGCGGCGTTCGTCATCGCTCATCAGGCGCGGCCTGCCTGCTTCGTCTTGGTCTACTGGTGGAGCAGCGCCGTCGATCTGTCATTGGCCTACTTCCGGTCGCCGCTGGACCAACCCACTGCGCTCACGCCCATGCCGCGGTACTCCGTCGGCTGTGTCTGGGAGCTGGCCGTTGTCGAGCACGAGCGCCGGGCCTGGGTTCGGCATGTGCTGGCCCAGGCGCCGGATGTCGCCGGGTATCTAGCGGACCACGCGGTAGCGGAGGTTGGTGGTTCGGCCGACCTGGGTGTTGGAGATGGGGTCGAGGACGACGGGCGGGAGGCTGCTGGGAAAGAGCGGGATGCCCTGGCCGAGCAGGACGGGGGAGATGTGGACGAAGATCTCGTCGAGTAGGCCGGCTTCGACGCACTGGGCGGCGATGGTGCCGCCGAGGATCAGCACGTCCTTGCCGTCGGCTGCGTCGAGAGCGGTCCCGACGATCGGCCGGATGTCACCGCTGACGAAGGTGTACGCCGGGTCCGTCTCGTCGGTGGGCGGGTTGTGGGTCAGGACGAAGATCGCGCCGCTGAAGGCACCGCCGTACAGCTTGCTGCCTGCCTTGCGGCCGACGTCGTAGCCGTTCCGCCCGGCCAGCGCGGCGCCTGACGTCCCGGCCACCGCCAGTCCCTCGACCGGCGGCTCGTCGGGTGGCAGCTGCGTCATCCAGCTCATCGAGTGCTCCGGCCCGGCAATGCACCCGTCGAGCGACATGGTCACGTGGTACAGCACCTTCGCCATCGGTCAACCTCCTGTCGCCGGGGCCTCTCCCCAGCCTGTGCACATCAAGACGAGCCGGCGCCCGAAAACTCATCGCCGCGGTTTGTCGAAGTTCCGGAGCCGGCTTCTACCAAGAGGTGTAGGCACCCTCGAGAAGGAGCAGAGATGAAGCACATCACCGCCGTCCGGACCGTCACGATTCCCGTCACCGACCAGGATCGCGCGCTCGAGTTCTACCGGCGCGAGCTGGGTTTCGAGACGCTGATGGACGCACCGCTGCCGCAACTGGGAGGACGCTGGCTGGTCGTCGGAATCCCCGGCACCAGCACCTCGATCGCGCTCCTCGCGGCGACCGAGACGGGCGTCGACACCGGCATCCGGCTGGCCACCGCCGATGCCGCCCAAGCGCACACCGCGCTCAACGAGCAGGGCGTGGCGACGAGCGAACTCATCGCCTGGCCGGGCGTCCCGCCGATGTTCACCTTCACCGACTGCGACGGCAACCGGCTCTACCTGGTGCAGGAATAATGGAGCGCCTGATGAGCTATCGCGAAGACCCTCGTGTCGACGAGTACATCGACGAACTGCCCGAGTGGCAACAGCAGATCTGCCGCCGCGTGCGCGATCTCGCGCACGCGGCCGACCCCGAACTGGATGAGACGATCAAGCGCACCGTCCAGCCGTACTTCGTCCTGCAGGGCAACGTCTGCGCGCTGCTGGCCGCCAGGACGCACGTCAACGTCTTCCTGTACGACGGCGCGATCGTGCCCGATCCGGACGGCATCATCACCGCCGGCCACCACAACAAGACCGCGCGGACCGTCTCGTTCCGGGAAGGCGAGCCGATCAACGAGCCGGCGCTGCTGGCGATGTTCCGCCAGATCATCGCCAACAACCGGGCCGGCGGCTGGCGCAAGCTCAAGAACGCGGCGCCGAGCTGACTCAGCTCTTCGCCGTCTCGCACCTGACGTAGAGCAGCCCGGCCGCCTCCTTCCAGACCGGCTTGTCGCCGATCGGCTCGGCCATCCGCACGATCGGCAGGCCGGCGCCCACCAAAGTGTTGACGTACGTCGACAGGGTCCGGTGGTAGGAGACGCGCGGCAGGATCTCCCAGCGGGTGGCGCTGTCGTGCGGCCCTTCCTCGAAGTACCTGCCGGCGATCCGCCGGTAGGTGCCTTCGACGTGGTCGACCAGCTCGCCGTGAGCCGGCGACTTGTAGCAGGGATGGGTGATCGCGGCGACGAACCACCCACCTGGCTCGAGGATCCGCGCGATCGATCGCAGGGTCGGCTCGAGCGCCGGGATGTCCATCAGAGCCATGTAGCAGACCGCGCCGTCGAACGAGCGGTCGGCGAGCGGGCGCAGATCCTGGGCGTCGCCGTGGACGTACTCGATACCGCGCGACCTCCGCTGCTCGAGCTCACGGGCATGGGCGAGCAGGGACTCGGAGGCGTCGATGCCGACCACCTCGGCACCGAGGTCAGCCAGGCGACGCGCGTCACGGCCCTGCCCGCACGCGACCGCCGCAACTCGCTTGCCGCGTGGATCGCCCACGAGTTCGTCGAAAGTCGGGTCGCCGAGACCGGCGCCGTCGGGGTCGATCGTCGCATGGTAGGCGTCGGCCAGTTCGTCGTACGGACTCTTGAGGATCATGTGCCGTTCAACGGAGGCGACCCAGCGCGAGGTTCCGCGTCTGCTACCAGCCACCACCCGCCGTCCTCGCACACGAAGCTCACCCGCGGGTCGGCTTCCAGTTGTTCTCGCGCGATGCTTTGAACAGCTGGATCCAGCTCGACCGTGAGGGTCGGCGTATCGTCCATCCGGAGATCATCCGGTGACGCGGCCGCGGACCAGGTCCGACACACGGGCCGGGGCAGGTGCCAAGTGGAGGTTCTGGTGGGATCGCTGGTGTTTCGTTCAGGTGGACCGGCTGATGCCGAGGGGATCGCCGCGTTGCATGCGGACAACTGGCGCCGGCACTACCGGGGTGCCTTCTCGGACTCGTTCCTTGATGGCGACCTCGACACCGAGCGTCGCGCGGTCTGGTCGGAGCGGCTCGCCGCGCCGGCCGGTACGGTCACCATCATCGCCGAGGACGGTGATCGGTTGGCCGCTTTCGTTCACGTGATGCTCGATCATGATCCGGTCTGGGGCAGCCTGGTCGACAACCTGCACGTTCAGCACGGCCGGCACCGCACCGGGATCGGCAGCAAGATCCTGGCCCGCGCGGCGGAAGCCGTTACGGAGCAGGCGATCGGCGACGCGATCTACCTGTGGGTGCTCCAGCAGAACACGGCCGGCCAGCACTTCTACCGCGCGGTCGGCGCCACCGAAGGGGAGACGGCAGCAGTTCCACCGCCGGGCGGCGACCACACTCGCCTCAACGGATCTCCGAAGTGCCTGCGGATGACGTGGCGCGATGCCTCGCAACTGAGCAGAGCTGTTGACGCTGCTCCACCAACGGATTGAGATCCGGTCGGGCTACTCGGCGGCGAGCGCCTCCAGAACCCCCTCGCCGTACTTCGCGAGCTTGTTCTCGCCGACGCCGCTGATCCGGCCGAGCTCGGCCAGACTGGTCGGCACCTCGGTCGCGATCTGCCGCAGGGTCGCGTCGTGGAAGATCACGTACGCCGGGACGCCGGTCTCCTTGGCGACCGCGCCTCGCCAGGCGCGCAGCCGCTCGAACACCGGCGCGGCCTCCGGAGCGAGGTCGACCACGGCCTTCTTCTTGCCACCGCCGCTGGACCGCGAGGACCGCGCCGCGCGCTCCGGCTCGCGCCGCATCATCACGTCCCGCCGGCGTCCGAGCACCTCGGCACTGTCCTCGGTGAGCACCAGCGTGCCGTAGTCGCCCTCCACCGTGAGCAGGCGTTGGGCCAGCAGTTGCCGGACCACGCCGCGCCATTCGGTGTCCTTGAGGTCGGTGCCGATCCCGAACACGCTCAGCTCCTCGTGCCGGAACTGGGTGACCTTCGGGGTGACCTTGCCGAGCAGGATGTCGATCACCTGGCCGGCGCCGAACTTCTGGTTCCGCTCGTGCTGCAGCCGGTAGACCGTGGAGAGCAGCATCTGCGCCGGGATCGTGCCGTCCCACGACTCCGGTGGGGTCAGGCAGGTGTCGCAGTTGCCACACGGCTCGCCCTTCTGCCCGAAGTACGCGAGCAGCTGCTCGCGGCGGCACTGCACGGTCTCGCACAGCGCGAGCATCGCGTCGAGGTGGGTGCCGAGCCGCCGGCGATGCGCCGCGTCGCCCTCGGAGGTGTCGATCATCTTGCGTTGCTGGACGACGTCCTGCAGCCCGTAGGCCAGCCAGGCCGTCGACGGCAGCCCGTCCCGGCCGGCGCGCCCGGTCTCCTGGTAGTAGCCCTCGACCGACTTCGGCAGGTCGAGATGCGCGACGAACCGCACGTCGGGTTTGTCGATCCCCATCCCGAAGGCGATCGTCGCGACCACCACCAGGCCGTCCTCGCGGAGGAAGCGCGACTGGTTCCTCGCCCGGACCCGGCTGTCCAGGCCGGCGTGGTACGGGACGGCCTCGATCCCGTTCTGGGTCAGGAAGGTGGCGGTCTTCTCGACGCTGTTGCGGGACAGGCAGTAGACGATGCCGGCGTCACCGGCGTGCTCGGTGCGCAGCAGGTCGAGCAGTTGCCGCTGCGGGCTGTCCTTGGAGACGATCCGGTACTGGATGTTGGGCCGGTCGAAGCTGGCGACGAAGTGCTTGGCGGAGCCGAGGTTCAGCCGGGTGGCGATCTCGGCGTGCGTCGCTTCGGTCGCGGTGGCGGTCAGCGCGATCCGCGGTACGTCGGGCCAGCGCTCGTGCAGCTCGGAGAGCATCAGGTAGTCGGGACGGAAGTCGTGGCCCCACTGGGACACACAGTGCGCCTCGTCGATCGCGAACAGCGCGATCTTGCCCTGGTCGAGCAGCCGTGTCGTGGCCTCCACCCGGAGCCGCTCGGGCGCCAGGTAGAGCAGATCGAGCTCGCCGGACAGGAACGCCTGCTCGACCTCGCGCCGCTGCTCGTGGTCCTGGGTCGAGTTGAGGAAGCCGGCCCGAACGCCGAGCGCGGTCAACGCGTCGACCTGGTCCTGCATCAACGCGATCAGCGGCGAGATGACCACCCCGACGCCCGCCCGGACCAGGGCCGGGATCTGGTAGCACAGCGACTTGCCGCCGCCGGTCGGCATCAGCACCAGGGCGTCGCCACCGGCCACGACCGTCTCGATGATGTCCTGTTGCTCACCCCGGAACGAGTCGTACCCGAACACCCGGTGCAGGACCTGCAAGGCCTCGCTCGAGGTGTCATCCAGCGGCTGGGTCGTCTGCGTCACCCGGCGATTCTACGGAGATCGCGCAGTCACTGTCGGCCCCCTGTGGACAACGCGCCCCGATAGGTGCCGAGGCTCCAGACATTGCCTTCGGGATCAGCCACGCTGAAGCCCCGCGACCCGTAGTCCTCCTCCCGCATCTCCCGTACTACGGCCGCCCCGGCCGCCATCACCTGCGGCCAGATCGCGTCCGGATCGTCGCAGACCAGGTAGACCGAGGCGGTCAGCGCGGCGAGCTTGTCGAACTCGTTCGGCTCGGTGTGGCGATCGATCGAGCTGACCATCACGCCGCCGCCGGCCGGCCAGGCCAGCTCGGCGTGCGCGATCGACCCTTCGGCCACCCCGGGATACGAGGCGACCAGGGTGAACCCCAGCCCTTCGGTGAGGAACTTCAGCGCGGCTTGACCGTCGCGGTAGACCAGCGTCGGCCAGACCCCGATCACGGTGTCGTTCGTCGTCGTGTTCATACCCCCGATCCTGCGACCGCGGTCCGCCTGTCGTCTTGGACGAATGGGAGCTCTTCGGTCATCCACTGCCGGGGCGAGCAGCCCGCGATCGCGTGCCACTCGCGGGTGAGATGCGCCTGATCGGCGTACCCGAGGTCGGCCGCGAGATCCGCCAGCCTGGTCCGCGGCCTGGCCTTCAGTTGCGCCACGGCCCGCTCGAACCGGAGTACTCGCGCGGCGACCTTCGGCGTCAACCCGTACTCCGCGCGGAACCGCTCGGTCAGATGCCGCCGGCTCCAGCCGACCTCCCGCGCCAGCTCCTGTACGCCGACGCCGCCGGCCGTCTCGCGCAACCGCCGCCAGGCCCAGCTGAGCTCGGCGCGGGGCGCACCGATCGGCTCGTCACGCCACGCTTCGAGCAACAATCGCTCCACCAGGTCGAAGCGCTCGTGCCAGTGCGGCGTGGCCCTCAGTCGCTCGCCGACCTCCTGCGCCGAGACGCCCAGCAGCGTGTCCACGTCCAGCATCAGCGACGCGAGCTCCCCGGACGGTTGCCCTAGCAGCGCTCGCGACCCCTCCGGCGTGAGCGCCAGCTGGATCCCCGCGGAGTTGGCGGAGTCGCCGATCCGGACGGCGGTCGAGTGCAGTCCACTGACCACCGTCTGGAACTTCTCCACGGGGGAGTCCGGCCAGGCGATGCCCAACGGCTCGTCCAGGCTGATGACGATCGTCAGGTACTGCGAGGGCAGACCACGATGCAGCCCGAGCGGCTCGCCGTAGTACGCGTAACCGGTGAGGTCGCCCAGACAGCGCCGCAGGGCAGGATGCGGCCTGCGCACGTGGTGCTCGAAGCCCTCCATCTCCTCAGGCTAGATCCACCCTCGGACAAAAGCTCGCGAGCGGCACCGCATCCGCCATCCGGGACCGGCGTTTCGGCATCTGGACCGGAAGTGGCACCATGCCAGTAGTCGTCAAGTCGAGGTTTTGGAGAGATCGTCGTGCCCGAACTGAGGTCCCGTACCGTCACCAACGGCCGCAACATGGCGGGCGCCCGCGCCCTCATGATGGCCTCCGGCGTCGCCCGAGAGGACTTCGGCAAGCCGATCATCGCGGTCGCCAACAGCTTCACCGAGTTCGTCCCCGGGCACACCCACCTGCAGCCGGTCGGCCGGATCGTGTCCGAGGCGATCCACGCGGCCGGCGGGATCCCGCGGGAGTTCAACACGATCGCCGTGGACGACGGGATCGCGATGGGCCACGGCGGGATGCTCTACAGCCTGCCCTCGCGTGACCTGATCGCGGACTCGGTCGAGTACATGGTGGAGGCGCACTGCGCCGACGCGCTGATCTGCATCTCCAACTGCGACAAGATCACCCCGGGCATGCTGATGGCCGCGCTCCGGCTGAACATCCCGACCGTCTTCGTCTCCGGCGGCCCGATGGAGGCCGGCCGGGCCACGCTGGTCGACGGCACCGTGCGCAAGCTGGACCTGATCGACGCGATGTCGGAGGCGGTCAACGAGAACGTCTCCGACGAGGACATCCTGCGGATCGAGGAGAACGCCTGCCCGACCTGCGGGTCGTGCTCGGGCATGTTCACCGCGAACTCGATGAACTGCCTGGCCGAGGCGATCGGCCTCGCGCTGCCCGGCAACGGCTCGGTGCTGGCGACCCACACCGCCCGCAAGGCGCTCTACCAGAACGCCGGCCGGACGGTGGTCGAGATCACCAAGCGGTACTACGAAACCGACGACGGGACCGTCCTGCCGCGCACGGTCGCCTCCCGGGCGGCCTTCGAGAACGCGATGGCGCTCGACATCGCGATGGGCGGCTCGACGAACACGATCCTGCACCTGCTGGCCGCCGCCCAGGAGGCCGAGGTCGACTTCGATCTGGACGACATCAACGCCGTCTCGCGCAAGGTGCCCTGCCTGGCGAAGGTCGCGCCGAACGTCGCTCCCGGCGGCACGTACTACATGGAGGACGTGCACCGCGCCGGTGGCATCCCGGCGATCCTGGGGGAGCTGTACCGCGCGGGCCTGCTGAACGAGGACATCCACACCGTGCACAGCCCGTCCATCGACGACTGGCTGAAGACCTGGGACGTGCGCAGCGGCTCGCCGTCGCCCGAGGCCGTCGAGCTGTGGCACGCGGCGCCCGGGTGCAAGCGGTCGGCGACGGCGTTCTCGCAGTCCGAGCGGTGGGAGACGCTGGACACCGACGCGGCCGGCGGGTGCATCCGCGACCTCGAGCACGCGTACTCCGCCGACGGTGGACTGGCGGTGCTGAAGGGCAACCTGGCGCTCGACGGCTGCGTGGTCAAGACCGCCGGCGTCGACGAGTCGATCTGGACCTTCGAGGGCCCGGCCGTCGTCTGCGAGTCGCAGGACGAGGCGGTCGAGAAGATCCTCGCCAAGGCGATCAAGCCCGGCGACGTGGTGGTGATCCGGTACGAGGGCCCCAAGGGCGGTCCCGGCATGCAGGAGATGCTCTACCCGACGTCGTTCCTGAAGGGCCGCGGCCTGGGCAAGGTCTGCGCGCTGGTCACCGACGGCCGCTTCTCCGGCGGTACGTCGGGCCTGTCCATCGGTCACGCTTCCCCCGAGGCGGCGTCGGGCGGCACCATCGCCCTGGTCGAGGACGGCGACCTGATCCGGATCGACATCCCCAACCGCTCGATCGAGCTGCTGGTCTCCGACGACGTCCTCTCCGCCCGCCGCGAAGCGCTCGGCGGCGTCTACGCCCCCAAGTCCCGCGACCGCAAGGTCTCCGCCGCCCTCCGCGCCTACGCCGCGATGGCCACCAGCGCCGACAAGGGCGCAGTACGAGACGTCACCAAGCTCGGCTGAGCAGGTCAGAGCAGGTCGGCCTCGAGGTCGAAGGCGAGGGTGATGGCTTCGGCGAGGGCTGCTTCCTGGTCGGGCAGCAGGTAGCCGATCAGGCGGCCGAGCTGAAGTTTGGGGATGGTCTGGACGTTGTCGCAGCTGATCGCGCTGGGATGGTCCAGGCCGTTCCGGACGCCGACCAGTACTTCGGTCGACAGACCGCGGATGGTGCTGGTGATCGGGGCCACCGTGACGTTGGTGAGGCGGGGACGGATCAGTTCCCGGGTCAGCACGACCACCGGGCGCGGCTTGTCCAGCCGCGCGATGTGCAACGGGCGCATCAGTCGAGATCGGTCAGCACAGTTCCACCGGCGGTGACCGCCAGTCCGTCGAGGTCGTCCGGATCTTCTCGAGCCGCCAGGCTGTGCGCCTCGAGAATGGCCGCGTCGCGCTCGGCCAGCTCCCGCCGCCGCTCCCGCTCCATCGCGCGCGCGACCACCGACGCCCGGCTGGACGCCTTGTTGTCATCCACCAGCCGGTCCATGAACTCCACCAGTTCGTCCGGCAACCGCACCGTGATCTGCTTACTCATACCAAAACCATACCGCGCTGGGATGCACTTCTCTACCGGACGCGGTCGTAGATCATCGCCAGCTCGCCGGACTTACCGGTCTCCTGGTGGGTGACCGCCCACTGGGTGGTCGGCAGACCGGCGGTGAACAGCCGCTCGCCGCCACCGGTGATCACCGGCGTGATCATCAGATAGAGCCGATCGAGCAGGTCTGCCGCGAGCAGCGCCTTGATGACGCTCGCGCTGCTGTTGACGAGGATCTCGCCCTTGCCGGAGGTCTTGAGCTCGGTGATGACGTCGGCGGCCGGCGCGTTCACCAGGCGGGTGCGTTCCCAGGGCGCGTCGGTCAAGGTGGTCGAGAAAACCACCTTCTCGGTCGCGACCAGCCACTTGGCGTAGCCGCGATCACGCGGGTCGGCGTTCTCGTCGTCGGCCACGGACGGCCAGTAGCTCAGGAAGCCTTCGGCATTGAGCCGCCCGAGGACGGCGGTGGTCGCGTTCTTGTACAGGCGGGTCATGTGGTCGCGAGCAACGTCGGTGGTCGCGAACGGGATGATCGCGCTCAGGTCGCCGGGGCCGCCGGGGCCGTTGTAGTGGCCGTCGAGGGAGAGGTTCAGGTTCGCGGTCACGAGGCGATCGGTCATTGCATGCTCCTTGGCGTGGGATCGGCGGCGAGGGTCGCCACCAGCTTGTCGAGGCTCTGGCCGAAGCCGAGCTCGATTCCTGCGATGAAGTCGGCGGAGTCGATGGTGCTGCCGGTGATCCGGTAGGTGACGTCGAGCGCCGTACCGGAGGCGGTGGGTCGAAGGTCCAGTTCGACGTGTGCGGTGAAGGCGAAGCTGCCGTCGGGGAGCAGCGGGGAGTTGTCGTAGGCAAGGTGCTCACCGACCTGTACGCCGGTGACCACGCCTTCGGAGCGCCCCGCGATCTGGTCGGACCCGTCGGCGTCCTCGGCGTCGCGGTACTCGAGCACGACCCGCCCACCCGGCTCCGCCTCGAAGAGGAGCTCGGAGACACGGAGGTCGGCCGGCGTCCACCACTGACCGAGCAGTTCTGCCTCGGTCAGATGGCGCCAGACCAGCTCGGGACTCCCGCTGAGCGACCGATGGAACTCGAACCTCCGGCCATCGGCCCACCCCTCGTCCTCGGCCGCGAGCCGCTCGCCCTCGACGGTCGCCCCATGTCGCTCGTACGCCGCCTGCGCGCCATCCGGCCGCTCGACGGCACCTGCCAGTTGCTCCAGCGCCGCCGCCAACTCCCGCAACGGCCCCGGCTCCAGCGAGTAGATCCGCCGTTGCCCGGTGCGCTGAGAACTGACCACTCCGGCCCGCTCCAGTGTCTGCAGATGCTTGGTCGTCTGCGGCTGCCGAGCCTCCGCCAACTGAGCCAGCACTCCAACCGGCCGGGGCCGCTCGGCCAGCAGGCGGACCAGCCGCCACCGGACCGGATCAGCCAGCGCCACCATCAGTGCTTCCATGACTCGAACTATTCACTATGAAGAATATTCGTGTCAAGGAATGATTTGGGATCAGTACGGGTCGTGCTCGTCGGGGACGAGGGACCAGGCGAGTTGGCGCCACGGGGAGTCGGCAGAGACCGGGGTGGGTTCCCAGGTCGAGGCGACCTCGAGCAGGGTGCGGACGACGGGGGAGAGGTCAGCGGCGAGGGCGTCGGTGAAGGCGCGGGAGACGACGGTGATGATCTGGCCGACATCGGAGTACATGTCGAGGCCGTGTTGCCAGATCTCGAAGTGCGCGGCGGTCCACTCGCCGTTCAGGTCGAGGTAGCTGTGCAAGGCATAACAGACCTGACCGAGCCAGTACTGGTCGGTGCCGGTCGGCTCCCAGCCCTCCCGGAGAGCGGACTGGACCTGGAGGCGTGCCGCGGTCAGTTCGGGTGGTTCCGCGGCCATCTCAGTTGGGGCACATGTCCGACCACGGGATGTCGACCGCCGGCAGCGAGGGCAGTGCCTTCATCGCGGCGAGTTCCGTGTCGAGCAACCCGACCAGCTGGGCGAGCCGGGTGGTGGTGTCCAGTGCTTCCAGCAGCTTCTGCCGGTCCGGCGTGACCAGCGTCATCGCGGCAGACATCAGGTAGGACAGGATGCCGGGATCGTCCGGCAGCGAGCCGATGTGCAGTCCGGGCTGCGAGATCTCCGTGACCGCGGCGGCGTACCGGCGGAAGCGGGCGACCGCGACCGTCGCCGTACCGAGCGGATCGTCCCCGGGCTCCTCGTCCAGCCACTCGACGTCGGCGACCAGGTAGTCGCCGCCGCTGTCGAGCTCGGCCACCTTGAACCGGCGGTTGCCGGTCAGCGTGATCTCGACCGGTCCGTCGTCGTCGGCGTCGAGCGAGATCTCCGAGATGGTCGCCGCGCAGCCCGTGCCGTACAGCGAACGGAACACCCGGTCGCCGAGCTCGTAGCCGTCCCGGACCGCGACGGCGCCGCACGCCATCTCGCCGCCGTTCTCCACCAGATCGCGGATCACCGACCGCCCCTGCACGTCGGTGACGGGGATCGGGAGCACCAGCCCAGGAAAGATCACTGTGTCGACAGTGAGAAGAGGCAGGCGGGAGTCCATGCCGCTGAGCCTAGGGCATCGACCACGATCGAAAGGTGCAGCGTTCCGGCGGCGCCGAGGGCAGCTGGTGCGGAGTACGGACAGGGCGCGAGGGCCGGGGGAGGCGACCACTAGACTGGGCCCATGATTCGCCGCGTCGACCTGCGGGGCCGAGTGGCAGCCGGAGAGGTTCTCGACCTCCAAGCCCTGGTCCCCCGAGCCGTATTCGACGTCGAGGCTGCCCTCGACGTCGTCCGACCGATCTGCCTGGACGTCCGTCATCGCGGCCTCGAGGCGATCAGGGAGTACGGCGAGAAGTTCGACCATGTCCGGGTGGAGGACGTCCGGGTCCCGGCCGAGGCGCTCAAGACCGCGCTCGAAGAGCTGGATCCCACGGTGCGCGCGGCGCTCGAGGAGTCGATCCGGCGGGTCCGCGAGGTCAGCCTGGACGAGCGCGGCAGTGACGTCGAGTCGGAGCCCGCACCCGGTGGCCGGGTGACGCAGCGGCTCGTGCCGGTGCAGCGGGTCGGGCTCTACGTTCCGGGTGGTCGTGCGCCGCTGGCTTCCAGCGTGCTGATGAACGTCGTACCGGCTCAGGTGGCCGGGGTCACCTCGCTGGCGCTGGCGTCGCCGCCGCAGAAGGAGTTCGGTGGTCTGCCGCACCCGACCGTGCTCGCCGTCTGCGCGATGCTCGGGATCGACGAGGTCTACGCGATGGGTGGGTCGCAGGCGATCGCCGGCTTCGCGTACGGCTTCGAGGGCTGCCGCAAGGTCAACCTGATCACCGGTCCCGGCAACATCTATGTCGTCGCGGCCAAGCGGTTCGTGCAGAGCGAGGTCGGGATCGACTCCGAGGCGGGGCCGACCGAGATCGCCGTACTGGCCGACGACTCCGCCGATGCGGCCCACGTGGCCGCCGACCTGATCAGCCAGGCCGAGCACGACCCGATGGCCGCGAGCCTGCTGGTCACGCCGAGCGAGACGCTGGCCGCGGCGGTCGAGGCCGAGCTCGCGGTCCAGGTGCCGAAGACCAAGCACCACGAACGGGTCGTCGAGGCGCTCGGCGGGCAGCAGTCCGCCGTCGTCCTGGTCGACGATCTGGAGCAGGGCACCGCTGTCGTCGATGCGTATGCGGCCGAGCACCTGGAGATCCAGACCGTCGACGCCGAGGAACGCTCGCTGCTGATCGGCAACGCCGGCGCGATCTTCGTCGGTGCCTGGTCGCCGGTGTCCTTGGGTGACTACTGCGCCGGGTCGAACCACGTCCTCCCGACCGCGGGCTGCGCGTGCCACTCGTCCGGCCTGTCCGTGCGCAGCTTCCTGAAGGCGATGCACGTCGTGAACTACTCCCGCGAGGCGCTGCGGGAGGTCGCCGGACACGTCGTCGCGCTGGCCAACGCCGAGGATCTGCCGGCCCACGGCGCTGCCGTGTCCGCGCGTTTCCCGGGTGAGAACTGATGGGCCGGTTCGACGGGCTGCCGATCCGCGACGAGCTGAAGAGTTTCGAGCCGTACGGCGCACCGCAGCTCGACGTCCCCGTCCTGCTGAACGTCAACGAGAACCCGTACCCGCCGAGCGAGGCGACCGTCGCGGACATCACCGCGGCGGTGGCCGACGCGGCGCGCGGCCTCAACCGGTACCCCGATCGCGAGTTCATGGCGCTGCGGGCAGACCTCGCGGCGTACCTCGGCCGCGAGTCGGGTGCTCAGCTGACGGCCGGCCAGATCTGGGCGGCCAACGGCTCCAACGAGGTCATGCTGCATCTGCTGCAGGCCTTCGGTGGGCCAGGCCGTACGGCGCTGTCGTTCGCGCCGACGTACTCGATGTACCCGGAGTACGCCCGCAACACGAACACCGCCTGGGTCACCGGTCGCCGCTCCGAGGACTTCACCCTCGACCAGAGCAAGGCCCTGGCAGCGATCTCGCGGCACCGGCCCTCCGTCGTACTGCTCGCCTCACCCAACAACCCGACCGGTACGGCGCTGCCGATCCAGCTGGTCGAGGCAGTCGCCGCCAGGACCGCCGCGATCGGTGCCGTCCTCGTGGTGGACGAGGCTTACGCGGAGTTCCGTCGTACCGGGACGCCGAGCGCGGCGTCGCTGCTGCCGTCGTACTCGAACCTGGCGGTGGCCCGGACGACGTCGAAGGCGTTCGCGCTGGCCGGCGCCCGCGTCGGTTACCTTGCCGCGAGCAAGCAACTGATAGATGCCCTGCGCATCGTCCGGTTGCCTTATCACCTGTCGGCGGTGACCCAGGCGGTCGCGCGGGCGGCGCTGCGGCACTCCGACGAACTGCTCGGCCGGGTCGAGCAGCTGCGGGCCGAGCGGGACGAGACGGTGGTGTGGCTGCGGGCCCAAGGGCTTCGCGCGGTGGACTCGGACGCGAACTTCGTTCTTTTCGGCACGTTCGCCGATCGGCACGCGGTCTGGCAGTCGCTGCTGGACGACGGCGTACTGATCCGGGAGACCGGACCGAACGGCTGGCTGCGGGTCTCGATCGGCACCGGCGCCGAGATGGCCGCGTTCCGCGCCTCGCTGGAGAAGGTGCTCAAGACTGATCTGGGAAGGTCGCTATGACACGTACGGCCCGCATCGACCGGGAGACCAGCGAGTCCAAGGTGCTGGTCGAGCTCGATCTCGACGGCACCGGCCGCGCCGACATCTCCACCGGCGTCGGCTTCTACGACCACATGCTCAACGCGCTGGCCAAGCACGCGCTGCTGGACCTGCACGTCAACACCGTCGGCGACCTCGAGATCGACGCGCACCACACGGTCGAGGACACCGCGATCGGCATCGGCCAGGCGCTGCGCGAGGCCCTCGGTGACAAGAAGGGCATCCGCCGCTTCGGCGACGCGACCGTGCCACTGGACGAGGCGCTGGTGCACTGCACCGTCGACCTGTCCGGCCGCCCGTATTGCGTCCACACCGGCGAGCCCGACGGGCAGGTCTACGCGGTCATCGGTGGCGACTACGCCGGTTCGCTGACCCAGCACGTGTTCGAGACCCTGGCCTTCAACGCCGCGATCTGCATCCACATCCGGGTGCTGTCCGGGCGCGACCCGCACCACATCGTCGAGGCGCAGTTCAAGGCCTTCGCGCGGGCGCTGCGGGACGCCGCCGAGCACGATCCGCGGCAGCCGGGCATCCCCTCCACCAAGGGCGCCCTGTGACCAAGAAGGTCGTCCTGCTCGACTACGGCTCCGGGAACATCCGCTCCGGCGAGCGCGCGTTGCAGCGCGTCGGCGCCGACGTCACCGTCACCGCGGACTTCGACGAAGCGCTGAACGCCGACGGCCTGCTGGTCCCTGGCGTCGGCGCCTTCGACGCCTGCATGAGAGGGCTGAAGGCCGTTCGCGGCGACGAGCTCGTCGACCGCCGGCTGACCGGTAGCCGGCCGGTGCTGGGCATCTGTGTCGGCATGCAGATCTTGTTTGCCAAAGGCATCGAACACGGCACCGAGACCGACGGCTGCGACCAGTGGCCCGGCACCGTCGAGCGGCTCCGGCCGGCCGGCGACGAGCCGGTGCCGCACATGGGCTGGAACACCGTCTCGGTCGACGGCCCGACCAGGCTGTTCGAGGGCGTCGACAAGGAACGCTTCTACTTCGTCCACTCCTACGGCGTCCGCGAGTGGCACCTCACCGACACCCGCGCGTCGGTGACGCCGACGGTCACCTGGACGGAGTACGGCGGGGACCGGTTCGTCGCCGCGGTCGAGAACGGTCCGCTGACCGCCACTCAGTTCCACCCGGAGAAGTCCGGCGACGCGGGCGCCGAGCTGCTGGCGAACTGGATCAGGTCGCTCTGAGGTGCCCTACTTCGTCCACGGCGAGGACAAGCCCGGCGTCCTGCCCGGGCTGATGGAGCAGGCCGAGGCGCACTGGTCGTACATGGACCGGTTCGCCGACCGGCTCGTACTGCGCGGTCCGACACTGACCGACGACGCGGAGGAACACGCGGGCAGCGTGCACGTCCTGGACGTCGAGGACCGCGAAACGGCGGAGCGGTTCGCGTACGAGGAGCCGTTCTGGGCGGCCGGTTTCTACCACCCGCTGACGATCGTGCGGGCCGTCGTACTGGTCGATGAAACGGCCGGCGTACCGAAGAGCCTGGTGACCGCTGAGTGGGCACCGACCGACATCGGGGACCTGCAAGGCGCGGACGACCGGGTGAGCTTCCTGGTGATGCTCGTCGACGACGACGGCACCCGGTCCGTCGGCGTCGTCGCGGCCGTCGACGCACTGCCGGCGGTGGCCTCGGCGATCGTTCAGCCGGTCGCCGACGGACTGCGCGGTGAGCCCACGATCCTCACTGCGCGTCGCTGGCAGCGTGGCGGCCGATCACAGAGCGATTCCTGACGCTCGTTCTCTTGCCGTTGGGCAGTCGTTTACCGTACGTTCACTGGCGACCACTGCTTGTGCTGACAAGGAGACCGCTCGTGAGTGTAGAAAGCCCTCTGTCCAGACGTCAGTTCGTCGCTCGTGCCGCCGCGGCAGGTGTTGCGGTCAGCGTGGTGGGGTCGGTCGAAGCCCTCTACACCGCCGAGCCGGCGCTCGGTACCTCCGGACCGAAGGTCGGTTACGGCCCGCTCGTTCCCGACCCCGCCGGGATGCTCGACCTGCCGCGCGGCTTCAAGTACAAGGTCGTCTCGCGCGAAGGCGCCGTCCGGCCGGACGGACTGAAGATCCCGTCCCGCTTCGACGGGATGGGCACCTTCCCCGACCGCCACGGCGGCAACCGGCTGGTCCGCAACCACGAGTGCAGCCCGACCGCGACGATCAAGGTGGTGGCCCCACCTGAGCGGACCTACGACCCCGCGGCCGGCGGAGGCACCAGCACGATCGTGGTGGACCGGCACAACGACAAGACCGCCGAGAGGATCAGCCTCGGTGGATCGGCGATCAACTGCTCCGGCGGGATCACCCCGTGGCGCACCTGGCTGACCTGTGAGGAGACCGAACTCAAGGCCGGCGAGGGCGGCTACACCAAGGACCACGGCTTCATCTTCGAGGTCGACCCGTACGACGACCGCCACAACAACCACCCCTTCCCGCTGAAGGAGATGGGCCGGTTCCAGCACGAGGCGGTCGCGATCGATCCCGCCACGGGCGTCGTCTACGAGACCGAGGACGCCTTCGTCGCCCCGCTCGGCGGCTTCTACCGGTTCCTGCCGAACCGCCCCCGCGGCGGCTGGGGCAGCCTCCGGGCCGGCGGCGAACTGCAGGCCATGCACATCGCCGGCCTGCCGGACCTCTCCGTCGTCCAGGAGCCCGGCACCGTCTTCCGCAACGTGCAGTGGGTCAAGGTGCCCGACCCGCTGGCGAAGACCGAGTCGGTCCGTGCCCAGGACTACTCCAAGCCCATCACCGGCGGCTACAAGCTCGAAGGCTGCTGGTGGGGCGCACTCGACCGCTGCGTGTACTTCGTCTCGTCGTTCGCCCGCACCGAGCTCGGCCCGAAGGTCGACCACGACGGCCAGGTCTGGCGCTACGACCCGCGCAAGCGCACCCTCCGCCTCGAGGTGATCTTCACCCGCCCGAAGCCCGGCTCGGACGACCCCGAGTTCGATGCCCCCGACAACATCACGATGTCCCCGTACGGCGGCCTGATGATGTGCGAGGACGGCCTCGGCGAACAACACATCCTCGGCACCACCGAGGACGGCGAGGTCTTCAAGTTCGCCCGCAACCGCGTCAACAACGGCACCCCCGAAGAGCCCGAGTACGGCGAACTGGCCGGCGCCGGCTTCTCCGCCGACGGCCGCACGATGTTCTTCAACGTCTACACCCCCGGCATCACCTACGCCATCACCGGCCCCTGGCGCCGCCGCCGCTGATCCGCTCCACGCCGATCTCGATCCCGCCCGCCCCCGCAGGCCGGCCGTGCCCACCGCCCCGAGGCACGGCCGGCACCGCGGTTCAGATGCCGGTCAGGTGTTGAAACTTACAGGTCGGACGTACACCCAGGCGCCGTTCTCGCGCAGGAAGCGGCTGTCCTCCTGCTGGTGACCAGCCGCGCCGTCGGCGATGTAGCCGGCCCGGAACTCGACCGTCCCCTCGGTGTGGAAGGCGCTGCCGCCGGTGGTGCTGAGGATCTCCAGTCCGGTCCACTCGATGTCGTCCTCGAGGTCCAGTTCGCGGGGCCGCGTCGTGGCGGACCAGGTGCGGAGGAGATACGCCGCATCGCGGACCACGAACGCGGAGTACCGCGAGCGCATGAGTTGCTCAGCGGTGCTTGCCGCAGTACGGCCCTGGTGCAGGCTGCCGCAGCAGTCAGCGTAGGCGGCGTCGAGCCCACAGGGGCAGGGAAGTTTGGCCATCCCCAGATTCTGCCCTGACGCCCGAAACGAGCAGGTACTGACCGGCCGCATAGGTGGACATCGTCAGCACCCCGCGGCCCGGGAAGTCGCGTCCGGCCAGCCGCAGCGCGATCAACGCGTCGGAGACGAGGAAGAGCAGCCCGCCGGCGCCACTGCGCGGACTGTGCCACCGCGACGCGATGGCGGTTGCCGTCAGCAACAACGCGTACGCCGCCACCGGCACTCGCTGCGCTCCGAGGTCCCGGGAGAGCACGGCGATCAGCGCCGCCCACAACGCCCCGTACGCCGCCAGCACCCGCCACGACCGCTCATGCGGCCTGGACAGAAACACCGCGAGGTAGCAAGCATGCGCCGCAGCGAACGCCGCCATCCCCGCCAACTGCAGCTCGGTCTCCAGCAACAGATCCCCGGCCGCCGAAGCCAGCAACGCGGCCTGGATCAGGGGAGGAGCTTCCTGGCTCCGGCTCCACGACAACAGCAAGGGCATCAACGTCACCTTGCTCGCCTGCTTGAGCACTCCGGCATCCACGGCGACTGCGCCGACCTGCACCACCACCGCACACCAGTAGGCCACCAACCGCCGCCGCTCGCCCACCAGCTTCTTCAGGCTCATGCGCCGAGTGTGCAGACCGAAGCTGAACAGAAAAGGCCCGGGCACGGGCGTTTGGGGGAACGTCCGTGCCCGGGGCTCAGCCGTTGGACTGGGGGGTCCGGCCGAGCAGGGAGGTCAGGCTTCGTCGATGACTATCGCGGCCTCCATCTCCAGCACTCGGCGGTAGTCGTCGTCCAGGGTCTGGGCGTCGCTGTGGATCAGGATCACCCAGGCCAGGCAGGTGAACAGGTCGACCGTCTCGGGGACGACGGCGTCCTCTTCGTGCAGGATCTTCATCCAGTGGAAGGACTTCAGCTGCTCGATCCCGTCGAAGACCTCCCGGTTGCGGAAGTAGCCGTCCCGGACCGCTGAGATGAAGACACCCCGGAGGTGCTGGACCAGGTCGAAGCTGTCCCGGAACTCACCGCGCACCCGGTGCGCGACCGTCCGCTTGATGTGGTTGTCGCCGGTGGCCAGTTCGCTGACCATCTGGTGACCGCCACCCGACGGCCGGGCGGCAACCTCGATCAGCCGCGGCCCGTCCGGCGTCATCATCACTTCGGCGTGCCCGCAGCCGATCCGGATACCGACCGCGTCCAGCACCTGCTGGGTGTACGGCCACAGCGCCAGTACCTCGGGATCGTCGGCCGCGAGGAAGTCGATCCGGTGGTAGATGCCGATCTTGTCGCCGCGGCTGATCTTGGTGTACCGGCAGACGTCGACGAGCGCGTGCTTGCCGTCGACGGAGTAGCTGTCGACCAGGTACTCCGTACCTTCGGCGTACTCCTGGATCAGCACCGCGTCGTTGACCAGGCCCATCTTGTTGGTCCGCCCGAGCACCCGGTCGAACCGTTCGCGCCAGTCACCGTCCTCGAAGACGACGTAGACCTCGTCGCCGGCGGCGCTCTTCGGCGGCTTGATCACCAGCCGCCGTCCGATCAGGTCGTTCTCCTTCAGCCATTTCTCGGCCTCGGCCGGGTCGGACGTCAGGAACTGCCGCAACCGCGGTACTCCGGCCGCGGCCAGCGCCTGCGCCATCTGCCACTTGTCCCGCCGCGCCGACGCCAGCTCCGGCACGTTGCCGGTCCCGGGCAGCAGGATCTCGGTCAGCGCATCCGCCAGCTCGACCCCGCTCTCGGCACCCGGCACCAGGTACTCCGGCTCGTACTGCCGCAGCTCCTCGGCCAGTTCCGCGACGCTGCCGGTGAGGTAGTGGATGTGCTCGAACTCCTCCGGATGCCAGCTACCGGTGAACGCCGGCGGCGGCTCCGTCCCACTCAGTACGGCGACCGGGATCTTCCCGGCCTCCTTGAACGCGGCGGGATATTCCTGCCCGGTGGACAACGGGTCCACGATGATCGCGTATTTCGACATGACAAAACTCCCTACGAGCTCTCACTCGGCAACGGCTCGCTGGCCGGGGTGGTGTCCACGACAGGTTCCTCGACCGGCTCCGACGCCGCCGCGTTCGACATACCGAAGTACGCGCACACGACGCCGACCGCACCGGCCACTCCGCACCACAACCAGACCTGGGTGCCGGAGCTGTTCCAGATCCAGACCCCGAGGAACGGGCCGAGCGCCGAGCCCAGTCCGAACATCGCGTGCGCGGAGCCGACGTACCGGCCGAGCAGTTGCGGTTTCGCCGCCATTCCCGGGTAGGCGAACATGGTCGGTCCGGCAATGATCTCGGCCAGTGTCCACAGCAGCGTGCCGATCACGAAGATCGCGATCCCGCCCGGCAGGGCGTAGAACGCGAGCCCGCCACCGAGCAGGACGAAACCGGCGATCGCGACCAGCCGGGCCGGCCAGTGCTGCACCACCTTGGTCACCAGCAACTCGCAGGTGATCACGATGAACCCGTTCAGGGCGACGACCGCGCTGAACCACCAGGTGGACAGCCCGTCCGACTTCATGTGCAGCGGCAGCACGGCCAGGTACTGCATGTAGATGGCGGCGTTGATGAACATGCACACCAGGAACAGCACGTACTTGTAGTCCCGCAGTACGGCGAGGTACCCGCCGGCGTCCGGCTCGGCCGCGGCCGGCTCCGCACCGTCCACCGAGGTGGAGTCGGTGGCGGACTTGCGCTTCGGCAGCGCGACGATCGCCACGGCGGCGTACGCCAGCGCGGCCACCGCCTCACCGATGAACAGCAGGTTCCACGAGATCGCCAGCAGCGCCGCACCGATCAGCGGTGCCGCCGTCGTTCCGAGGTTCATCGCCAGCCGGTAGACGGCGAAGATCATCACCTGGCGGTTCTTCGGCGTCAGCTCGGTGAGCAGCGCCGCCGAGGCGGGCCGGTAGAACTGCCCGACCGCGCCGGCCAGCGCCACCGTCACGAGGACGGCGGTGTAGCTCGGCACATAGGCGATGCCTAGCACGAACACGGCCATGCCGAACATGCTGATCATCACCGCGGCCCGCGGCCCGATCTTGTCCGACAGCGATCCGCCGATGATCAGGCCGATCACCGTACCGCCGCCGTAGACACCGAGCGCCGTACCGGCCTGGACGTCGCTGAAGCCCTTCGAGGTGGTCAGGAAGAGCACCAGGAAGACCTGCAGGAACCAGCCGAGCTTGTTGACGAAGACGCCGACCAGCAGCGCCTTCACCGGGACCGGAGCCTCCCGGATGGTCGCCCAGATGCCGGTGCTCTCGTCGGTCGGTGTGGCTGTCATGATGCCGGCTCCTTTGGTTCGGTCACCACGTGACCCGACCAGCGCAACGCCTTCTCGGCGGCGTCCAGTCCGGCACGGCACTCGTCCAGCGTCGGAGCCACGGCGGTCGCATAGGCGATCCGGCCCCACAGGGTGCCTTCCGGCGGCGGGCTGGTCGTCTGCCCGGGCGCCATCAGCAGGACGAGCTTGTCGATGGTGGCGGGCAGGTCGGTCTCGTCCCACTCGACACCGTCTAAAACGGTGTTGTTCTCGTCGACGTAGAAGAACCGCACGCCACCGGCCACGGTCCGGTCCGGCACCAGTTCCGGCGTCCGGCCGCAGGCCACCGCGGCGGCGGCCAGGCCCGGGTCCGCACCGGTGGCCTGCAGGCCGAGGTACGGGATCATGTCGCCGCCGATCCGGGCGTTGATCTCGATCACCTTGGGGCCGTCGGCCGTCATCATGATCTCAGTGTGGGTGACACCGTCGGTGAAGGCGATCGCCGCGTGCGCGTCGACCAGCACCTGCATCAGCTGCTCGTCGACCAGCAACGGGTCGTGCGCGTCGACGAAGTGCCCGACCTCCTCGGCGTACGGCGGGTAGCCGATCTCCTTGCGGGCCAGGCAGAACGGCGTCACCTGACCGTGGAAGACGGCCGCGTCGATGCTGATCTCGTAGCCGTCGGCAAACTCCTCGACCAGCACGTTGACGTCGTAGTGCGGCGCCTCCGGCACGGTGGTGTCGTGGGCGAAGGCCCAGTTCTCCCTGAGCTCCTCGGCCGAGTTCACCTTCACCACGCCGAGGCTGGCGGCCAGCGCGCGCGGCTTCAGGATCACCGGGTAGCCGAGCTTGTCGGCGGTGACGAGCGCCTCGTCCACGGTGTCGACCAGGATCGACTGCGGTTGCGGCACGCCCTTCTCGGCCAGCGCGGTCCGGGTCAGGTGCTTGTCCCGGCAGCGGTTGATCATCGCCACGTCGCCGCCCGGCAGGCCGAGCGCCTCGGCGACGTGCGCCGTCTGCAGGATCCGCGCCTCGTCCCAGCAGAGCACGCCGTCGATCGGCTGCTCGGCGTGCAGCTTCTTCGCCGCCTCGACCAGGGCGTCGGCCTCGAGCGTGCTCTCCAGCACGGTCCAGCCTTCGATGTAGTCCTTCTCCCACGACGGTTCCGCGTGCAGGAACATGTGGATCCGGTACTGCGGCGCGATCGAGCTCAGGATGTACTCACGGAACAGCCGCATCCCGGTCGCCACCACCAGCAGGTGCGGCCGCTCGACCTCTTCGACGATCAGCTCGGGAACGATCGACTCGGGCGTCTCGGACATCTCAAACCTCCCTGACCGGAGCAGGGATCTGCTCGATGTAAGTGACGCCGGAGCTGCCGTCGCTGCGGCGGAAGTGGTCCGCGATCCGCAGCCGGCCGCGTTCGTCGTACTCCGGAATGCTGTGGCACTCGCCGCTGACCAGGTCACCGGTTGCCGTCAGCAAGCAGTACGCCGCGTCGAACGACCCGTCGTCCTGGACGTGCCCGACGAGTCGCCCGCTGCGCAGCGAGCCACCCGCGTAGAACTCCGCCCAGACCAGGTCGCCGTCGCGGTGGTACTGCCCGTACGGCACCTCGGCGCCGGGCTCGTCGGCGACGAGCTGGAACCAGGCCCCGTCCACGTCGGGCGTGAGCGGCTCCGGTACCGCGGCGCTCACCACTGCACCGCGCAGAGCTCGTCGGAGATCGGGTAGATCTCGCGGTCGAACATCGAGTTCAGCACCATCGCGGCCCGGACCGGCAGCTGGGTCAGGCCGGCGTTGGTCAGGCCGTGGCTGTAGCGGCTGGCGTTGAACGAGTAGATCTTGTGCCCGTTCATGCCCTTCCAGCGCACCGAGTAGTCCGGCTCGACCAGCATCTCGCCGTCGTCGTCGTAGTCGATCCGGTCCCGCAGGTCGTCGTCGAACGGTGCCTGCACGTGCTCGCGGCCGGCCGCCACCACGATGTGCCGGACGTCGTGCTCCTCCGGCGTCTCCGGCGTCGTGCAACGCAACCGGAGCAGGCCGTCGGTCAGTTCCTCGGACGACGTGACGTCCCGGCCCGGCAGCAGCGTGACCGGGAACCGGCCCAGCGTCAGCAGTCCGTCGTAGTTGGCCTGGTAGAGCGCCCGGAGCCCACCAGGGGTGATGGCGTCGCCGCTGTACCGGGAGTCCACGATCATCTCCCGGCGCTTGCCACGGTTGAGTCCCTGCAGGAACTCGATGTGCGACGGCCGGTACAGCTCGTTGGCCATCGGCGAGTCGTCGATGCTGCGGAACCACTGGTTCCGGCCGATCCAGCGGATGTCGGTGAAGCCGGAGCCGAGCAGCCGCAGGACACACTCGAGCCCGGTCTGCCCACCGCCGACGACGGCGATCGGCTCGGCCTTGTGGGCCTCCAGCTCGGGCATCCGGGCGCCGAGCTCGTCGGCGATGAAGGCCCGCTCGCGCGGCAGTCCACGGACGTACTCCGGCCAGACCGGCCGGGTGCCCAGACCGAGCACCAGGTGCTCGGAGACGGCGACCGGCTCGCCGCCGACGGTGACCTGGAAGCCCTCGTCGGTGATCGAGATGGTCTCCACCCGGGAGCTGAAGTTGACCACGCCGAGCTTCTCGGTGGCCCAAGCCAGGTAGCGCTCGTACTCGATCCGGGGGAGCGAGTCGAACTGGGAGTTGATCAGCGCGTAGAGCCGGCCGGAGGTGACCAGGTAGTTCAGGAACGTCAGCTCGTGCCGTGGGTCGACCAGCGACACCAGGTCCTTCATCCAGCCCGTCTGCATCCGCACACCCGGGTAGAGCAGCGGCGTGTGCCAGCCGGCCACCGGGCGGGAGTCGAACAGGGCGAGCTTCTCGGTCGTGACGTTCTTGTACAGGGCCGCCAGGGAGAGGTTCGAGGGACCGGCTCCGATGCCGATCGTGTGGTACCTGGGCGGGCTGCCGCTGGGTCGATCCGTGATGGTCATGCGCTTGTTCTCCGTCCGCGAAGTGGTGTTACGGGTGTCTTCACCGGTGGCCAAGGGCCCGAGCAGGTCGCTCGCCGCCGTCCGGCTGGCGGCCAGCGCGGTTTTCACGCTGCCGCCGGACCCACCGGTGAAAGTGAAGAGCCGATGTGTACTGCCGAGCACCGACCACAGGGTCAGGACCGGCGGATCGGCGTAGCAGTCGGCTGCGTTGACCGTCCTTGCGGTCTCCAGCAGCCTCAGGTGGGGCAGCCGGTCGCCGGCGATCCGGATGGCCTGGTCGGCCAGGTGCTGGATCGGCCGGCTGCTGCCGGGGGGAACGGACCAACGGTTGGAGTCGACGCCGAGCAGGAGCTCGCCGCCGGCCGTCGGCCGTCCGTACAAACCGCTGGTCTCGTCCACGAACATGGTCGGCAGTGCACCGTCGACCTTGTGAACGGCGACCTGGATCGCCTTGGTCCGGTAGGGCTCGGCCGGCAGTGAGCTCCCTGCCAGCAGGCCCGGCGTCCAAGGTCCCGCAGCCACCACCACGACGTCGTACCGGGAGCTGTCGCCGGGAGTGCGGCAGCTGACGGATCCGTCGGGGTGGGGCACCAGCCCGAGGACAGGCCCCGGGATGACGTTGCTGCGCTTGCCGTGCGCCAGGTACTCGACGATGGCGTTGCGCAGGTCGTCGGGCCGGATGAATCCGGCCCGCTTCTCCAGTACGCCGACAGTCCCGTCCGGCAGGCCGTGCCAACCACGGCGCCGCAGGTCCTGACCGTCGACGATCTCCGTCGATCCGGGGTGGAGGTTCTCCACCTCGGCGACGGCGGCTGCCAACCCCACGTGCTCCTCGAGCAGGTAGGTGCAGCCGGTCTCGGTGTAGTGCGCCTGCTCGAGCAGTGCCGGACTCTCCAGCAACTCGGCCAGGCTCTCGGTCGCCAGCCGGCGCTGGACCGGGTGAGTCTCGAAGGCGCGGACGCCGCCGCCTGAGGAGGCAGTGGCGTCCGCGCCGGGCAACCCCGTCACGAGGTCCACCGTGAGACCGGGGTAGCCGCTCAGCCGCCAGGCCAGCAGCGTGCCGGCGATGCCGGAACCGATCACGCAGACTCGCACGGCGTTACTCCTCGCCCGATCCGGTCAGCGCCCTGCGCAACGAACCCGTCTGGGCCCCGCCGGTGAGGAGAGTGATCAGGCTCCGGGCCGCCAGCGCCGGGTCGAACCCCGACGGCCGCAGGGCCGCTTCGCCGCGCGCCAGCTCGACCGCCGCCAGCGACGGGTGCAGTGGGTCGGTCACGGTGTGGGTGCCGTCCAGCAGCGGGCCGACCCGTTCGGCGAACGCCCGGAAGGCTTTCCAGGTGAAGTCGGTCTGGCTGTGGTCGGGCCGGTCCCAGGCGAGGAACAGCCGGACCATCGCGACGTCCTCACCGCGCAGCATGTCGTTCGCCCAGATCGCGTGGTTGCGGCTGGTCGAGAACTTCGATCCGTCCAGCGTGTAGAACTCGTTCACGACCGTTCCGGACAGCGGCAGCGGGCTCACTCCGGCGGCGGCCCAGATGGCTTGCCAGTAGACGGCGTACCAGTAGGCGTTGTCGAGGCCGAAGAAGTGCCACAGCTGGTTCACCCGGCCGAGCGCGGCCAGGTAGCCGGGCAGGTCGTCGGCGGCGGGATCGACGGCCTTGGCGATGTTGTAGAGGTCGGTGAGCGCGACCTCGGAGTACGGGCCGATGCGGAGTCCGGCCAGCGGGCCGTCGCCCTCGATACCCCAGTTGGTCGGGTAGGCGAGCGGGATCTCCGGCAGACCTTGCGCGAGTTGCCGGCCGATCAGCCCGCGGATCTGCGGCGGCAGCTCGGCGCGCAGCCACAGCTCGGTCAACGCGTCGCGGTAGTCCTCCATCCGCAGTACCGGGACTGTCGCCTGGAACGGTTGCGGCGGGCCACCACACCGGCCGCAGACCGGATCGATCATGGTGCTGACCTGGGTGAAGCTGCCGCACTGCTCGCAGGCACCACCGGCGGCCGGCGCGTGGCAGGCGCCGCACAGACCGGTCAGGTAGGACTCGTGCAGCGTCCGGCCGCAGTCCCCGCACGCGTGCAGGGTGAGCTCGCGCAGGGGAGTGGCGCCGGAGGCAACGAGGTGGTTCATCAGGCTGCGGACGATCGGTGCGTGCTCGTCGCCGAGCGGGTCACTGAACCGGTCGAACCCGATCCGGGCCAGCCGGTAGGTGCTCAGGATGTCGGCCTTGAAGTCGGCCATCATCGGGCCGACCTCGAGGTTCTCGTTCTCGGCCCGGGTCAGCACGTAGTTCTGGTGCACGTCCAGACCGCTCGTCACCACCACCCGCTCGCCGCGGGCCCGCGCCGCTCGGGCAGCGATGTCCGCCGCGATGTACGGCCCGGAGAGGTGGCCGACATGCAGCGGTCCGTTGGCGGTCGGCTGCGGGAAGGTGACGACCGTGACCTGTTCACCCATCGGTCGGCATCCAGTAGGCGCTGAAGATGGTCAGCTCCTGGTCGGCGGAGCGGTTCTGCACCACGTGGCTCTCGGTACTGCTCAGTAAGAAGGCGTTGCCGTGCTTGATCTCGTGTTCGGTGCCGCCCGCAAGTACATGGGCGGTGCCGGCAACGACGATCGACAGCTCGAGCTCGGGGTGGGTGTCGAGCGGGCTCTCCGAACCGGGTGGGACGGAGTACCACATCGCCTGGAACGGCATCTGCCGATCCAGCTCGTACTGCTCCCAGCGGACCACGCGAAGGTCTTTCACGAAGAGGCTCTCGCCGGTGATCAGGTCGAATGTACGCATGCTTCACTACCCTCCGTAGCCGGCCCAGGGCGCGGCTCAAGAAGTTGTTTGAAACAAAGGAAAGTACGGACCGGACATTTGCTTCAGCCTTGGATCATCACCGACGGACCACAGCGGCGAAAGCCCTTGTGGTGAAGGTGATTACCCCGGCGACCCCCCAGTCTCCGTGACCGGAAATATATGGAAGGTAGCGCTCTGAGTAAAGGGATGTACGCAACGAATTCCAGATCACCCGTAACCGCGCCGGAAATTATTCGTTATCTACTCGATTTCGCGCCATTAAGTGCCCGGCCGCACACGGTGGGCTACCGGTTCATACCGGATCGGCTCAGTTCGCGCCGGGAAAAGCGGCCGGCCCGCCACCCCAGCGGACCTGGGTCGCGGCGACCGCCAGCAGGTACTCGACGGCCAGCGCGCGGACCGGATCCTGTTCGGCGTTCTCGACCAGGTCGCCGTAGACGGCGGCCAGCCGTCGCTCGATCTGCAGGATCAGTGACGTTGCCGACACTGCGTTCGTCACTGCGAGCGGCAGGTCGTACGCCGGTGCCGCGGCGACCGGCTTCTCGCCGGCGGCGGTCAGCAGGTCGGTGAGCTTGTCCCGCCGCCTGCGGTGCTCCTCGTAGAGCGACTCCGCGGCTCGTGCCTTGGCGCCGGTCAGCTTGCCGCCCGCGACGCCCACGCCGTACTGGGCGGCGTGCTCACCGGCCAGGGCTGATTGGAGCGTTTGAACCTGGCTCATCGACCGGCCTCCTTCTTGACGGTCAAGAAGGAGGCCAGCTGGATCTCGGACGCGGCGACCATGGCCAGCAGACGCGCCGGTACGCCGGACAGCTTCGCCGC
Source organism: Kribbella sp. CA-293567 (assembly GCF_027627575.1). Lineage (NCBI taxonomy): Bacteria > Bacillati > Actinomycetota > Actinomycetes > Propionibacteriales > Kribbellaceae > Kribbella > Kribbella sp. CA-293567. The sequence goes on along the minus strand of NZ_CP114065.1, from coordinate 4,675,192 downwards.
GGCGGCGGCATGGGCCACCGAGAGCTTCTGCTCCCGGCCGGCCAGGTCGGCGAGAGCTGCCGCGGAGCTCTTCGGCAGGGCCGGCAACTTCCCGACGGCAGCCGGAGCGACACCGGACAGCTCGTTGAGCTTCGCGAGATGCTGGGCGTGGTACTTCGCTGCGGTGGTGAGCTGGGCGCTGAGCGCGGGGTAGGCCTTGCTCGCCGCGGTGAGGCGTTGAGCTGCCTGAGCCGCCTGACCGGCTGCAGTGGAGATCGCAGCGACCACTGCGGGGTCGGTGCTCGGCTCCGGCTGGGTGGCGCCGTCCGGGCCTTTGGTGCCGCCGCCCGCCGTACCGGTGGCTCCCGGTCCTGGCTGAGCCGGGTCGTCCTTGCAGCCGGCCAGCAGGACCGCGGCTCCGGCTGACAGCGCCGCCGCCCGCAGTGTGGCGCGACGTCCGACCAGCGCCGCCGCGAGGCGGCCAGGGGGCTCAGGATGGTTCGGCACGGCCGAAACCCTATCCCGATCGGAGGCGCGTGCTGGGACACTCCACCGGGCCGGATAAGGTGGACCACTGCCCCTCGGCCGAATCGCCGGGGTGCGACAGGCGTACACAACTGCAGAGAGGCAGGTCCACCTGTGAGCCGGAGAATTGACCACTCGGACCCCGACAGCCTCGTGAAGTTCCTCCAGCCGATCGTGTCCCAGTTCGGCTGCGACCTGGAGGAGTCCGATGTCACGCCGATCGGTAAGAAGCGGCTGCTGCGCGTGCTGATCGACCGCGACGGCGGGATCAACCTGGACGACGTCGCCGAGGTGACCCGGGCGATCTCCAAGGCGCTCGACGCCGACGAGGTGATGGGCAACACGGCGTACACGCTGGAGGTCTCCAGCCCCGGTGTGGACCGGCCGCTGACGCTGCCGCGGCACTGGCGCCGCAACGTGACCCGGCTGGTCGAGGTCACCCTGGTGGCCGGCGGCAAGGTGAACGGCCGGATCACGTCCGTCACCGACGAGGGCGCCGAGCTGGACGTGAAGGGCCGGCCGCGGACGATCGCGTTCGCCGACATCACCAAGGCCAAGATCCAGATCGAGTTCAACCGGCCTGCCGGCAACGACGAACCTGCCGCTGACGGCACGGAGGAGAACTGATGGACATCGACATGGCCGTACTGCGGGCCCTGGAGCGCGAGAAGGACATCGCCTTCGAGATCGTCGTGGAGGCGATCGAGCAGGCGCTGCTGGTGGCCTACCACCGGACCGAGGGCGCCCAGCAGCAGGCCCGGGTCGAGCTCGACCGCAAGACCGGGCACGTCAGCGTGATGGCCAGGGAGCTGGCCGAGGACGGCACGGTGGCGCGTGAGTTCGACGACACGCCCGCCGACTTCGGCCGGATCGCGGCCACCACCGCCAAGCAGGTCATCCTGCAGCGCCTGCGCGACGCCGAGGACGACGTCCGGTACGGCGAGTTCGCCGGCAAGGAGGGCGACATCCTGTCCGGCGTCGTCCAGCAGGGCCGCGACCCGCGCTCGGTGATGATCGACCTGGGCAAGATCGAGGCCGTACTGCCGGCCCCGGAGCAGGTGCCGGGGGAGAAGTACGAGCACGGCTCCCGGCTGCGGGTCTACGTGGTCGGGGTCCGCAAGGGCTTCAAGGGCCCGCAGATCACCGTCTCCCGGACCCACCCGAACCTGGTCAAGAAGCTGTTCGCGCTCGAGGTACCGGAGATCGCCGACGGCACCGTCGAGATCACCGCGATCGCGCGGGAGGCCGGGCACCGGACCAAGATCGCGGTCCGGACGCTGAACCCGTCCGTGAACGGCAAGGGCGCGTGCATCGGCCCGATGGGGCAGCGGGTGCGCAACATCATGCACGAGCTGCACGGCGAGAAGATCGACATCATCGATCACAGCGACGACCCGGCGACCTTCGTCGGCAACGCGCTGTCGCCGGCCCAGGTCTCCTCGGTCGAGGTGATGGACGCCGCCGCGCGCGCCGCGCGGGTCGTCGTACCGGACTACCAGCTGTCGCTGGCGATCGGCAAGGAGGGGCAGAACGCGCGCCTCGCGGCCCGGCTGACGGGCTGGCGGATCGACATCAGGCCGGATACCGATGTGACTGGTGAGAGCGAGAAGGTAGACTGATCTCTCGGTCGGTCGACTGAGTCGTCACCACACCCTGAGGAACCGAAGATTCACACTGCAGACGCGCGCCCTGAGAAGGTTCAGGAACGTACCTGCATCGGGTGTCGGAAGCGAGCCAGTCCGGCTGACCTGCTGCGGATGACGGTGTCCGGAGGACTTGTCCTCCCGGATCCCGCGCATCGGGCACCCGGCCGCGGGGCGCATCTGCACCCGGTGACCGAGTGTCTCGACCTGGCAGAACGGCGAAAGGCGTTCCCGCGGGCCTTCAAGGTCCCGGGCCCGCTTGATACTTCGCAGGTTCGGGCACAGGTGGAGCGGTGAGCAACGAGTTGCACGAACAAGAGCGGCCACCCGGCCGCCCATGGCCTCGGCCGTGAAGCATCAGTTGAACTGGCATGAAGGCGGGTCATCGACTCATGACCACTCGATGAGTGTCGAACGATGAGTGCAATGCGATGAGCATGTACGTCAACTAACGGTCCGCGCCGCCCAGGCTCGGACCAGAGGGAGAGTAGTGGCAAAGGTCCGAGTCTACGAGCTCGCGAAAGAGCTCGGAGTTACCAGCAAGGTCGTTCTGACCAGGCTGAACGACATGGGAGAGTTCGTCCGATCGGCGTCCTCGACGATCGAGGCACCCGTCGTCCGGCGGTTGGCGGAGGAGTTCGAGAAGAACCCGCCGAAGAAGCGCGCGGCCAAGAGTGCCGCCGCCAGCACCTCAGCGGCGCCGCAGGCGACCGCTCCGGTTCCGGCTGCCCCGCAGGCTCCGGCCGCGGAGCGCAGCGCACCGGCCGCGCCGGTGCCGGCCGCACCGGTCAAGGCCGAGCCCACGGCGGTCGAGACCGCCGCGAGCGCGGGCACGTCCGGCGCCGAGGTCACCGAGTCGACTGCCCCGAGCAGCCCGGCCCCGGTCTCCAACGACGCGCCGGCCGCTCCGGCGACGCCGGCTCCGGCCGCGACACCCGGCCCGGCTCGTCCGGGCCCGCGTCCTGGCCCGAAGCCCGGTCCGCGCGTCGAAACCCCTGCTCCGGCCGCGACGCCGGCGTTCGAGGCACCCGCGGCCAAGGCCGCCGAGGCCCCGGCCGCTCCGGCTCCGGCAGCACCGGCTCCGGCCGTGCAGGCGCAGGAAACCCCCGCAGTAGAGGCTCCTGCCGCTTCCGCGGCGCCGTCGGCTCCGGCCGGTCAGCGTCCTGGTCCGGCAGCGCCCCGTCCGTCCGGTGACGGCTCCGCCCGTCCGGGTGCGCCGCGTCCGGCCACGCCGGGTGGCAACGCCCCGCGTCCCGGTGGCGCCCCGCGTCCGGGAGCACCCCGTCCGGGTGGTTCGCCGCGTCCGGGAGCTCCCGGTGGCCAAGGTGCCGCCGGTGGTCGTCCGGGTGCACCGCGTCCGGGCAACAACCCCTTCAGCTCGACCCAGGGCATGCAGCGCGGAGGCGCGCGTCCGGGTCCGGGTGGCGCTCCGGCGGCCCCGGCCCAGGGCGGCCAGGGCCAGGGTGGCAGCCCGGCAGGTATGCCGCCGCGGCCCCCGCAGGCTCGTAGTGGCGGTTCCGACCGTCCTCGTCCGGCCGGCGGCGGTGTTCCGGGCGCTCCGCGTCCGAACCCGGCGATGATGCCGAAGTCCTCAGCCGGTACCTTCACCGGCCGTCCGGCTGGTCCGGGTGGCGGCGGTTCGGGTGGCCCCGGCGGTGGCGGCCGTGGCCGTCCCGGCGGCGGTTCGGGTGGTCCCGGCGGTGCCGGTGGCGCTCGTCCGGGTGGCGGCGGCGGTGGCGGCTTCCGTCCGGGTGGTGGCCCCAGCGGTCCCCCCGGTGGTGGCGGTGGCGGTCGTCCCGGCCCGGGCAACCGTGGCCGTGGCGGAACGCAGGGTGCCTTCGGGCGTCCGGGTGGTCCGGCCCGTCGTGGTCGCAAGTCCAAGCGCGCCAAGCGCCAGGAATTCGACAACATGCAGGCTCCGGCCGTCGGCGGCGTGCGGGTCAAGCACGGTGACGGCGAGATCGTCAGGCTCGCCCGTGGTTCGTCGCTGACGGACTTCGCCGAGAAGGTCGGCGTCGACCCGGCATCGCTGGTCCAGGTGCTGTTCGCCCTGGGCGAGATGGTGACCGCGACGCAGTCGGTCAACGAGGAGACCCTGCAGCTGCTGGGTACCGAGCTGAACTACGACGTTCAGGTCGTCTCCCCCGAGGACGAGGACCGCGAGCTGCTGGAGTCGTTCGACATCGACTTCGGCTCCAACGAGGGCGACGACACCGACCTGGCCGCACGGCCGCCGGTGGTGACCGTGATGGGTCACGTCGACCACGGTAAGACGAAGCTGCTGGACGCGATCCGGCACGCGAACGTCGTGGCCGGCGAGGCCGGTGGCATCACCCAGCACATCGGTGCGTACCAGGTGACCACCGAGGTCGACGGCAAGCAGCGCGCCATCACCTTCGTCGACACCCCGGGTCACGAGGCGTTCACCGCCATGCGTGCTCGTGGTGCGCAGGCCACCGACATCGTCATCCTGGTGGTCGCGGCCGACGACGGCGTGATGCCGCAGACGATCGAGGCCCTGAACCACGCCCGGGCGGCGAACGTGCCGATCGTGGTCGCGGTGAACAAGATCGACGTCGAGGGCGCGGACCCGACCAAGGTCCGTGGCCAGCTGACCGAGTACGGCCTGGTCCCCGAGGAGTACGGCGGCGACACGATGTTCGTCGACGTCTCCGCGAAGGCCCGGTTGAACATCGAGGGTCTGCTCGAGGGTGTCGTGCTGACCGCGGACGCCGCGCTGGATCTCCGGGCCAACCCGGACATGCCGGCGCAGGGTCTGGCGATCGAGGCGCACCTCGACAAGGGCCGTGGTCCGGTCGCGACCGTGCTGGTTCAGCGCGGAACGCTGAAGATCGGCGACTCGATGGTCGCGGGTCCGGCGTACGGCCGGGTCCGGGCGATGCTGGACGAGCACGGCAACTCCGTCGAAGAGGCGCTGCCGTCGCGTCCGGTGCTGGTCCTCGGTCTGACCGCGGTGCCCGGTGCGGGTGACAAGTTCCTGGTGGTGGACGACGACCGGATGGCCCGGCAGATCGCGGAGAAGCGGGAAGCCCGGGCTCGTGCGGCGGCCAACGCCAAGCGGCGCGCGCGTCGTACGCTCGAGGACTTCATGGCTTCCATGGAGAAGGGGCAGACGCAGGAACTGCTGCTCATCCTCAAGGGCGACGGCTCCGGTTCGGTCGAGGCGCTGGAAGACGCGCTGGTCCGGATCGAGGTCAGCGACGAGGTCAACCTGCGGGTGATCGACCGTGGTGTCGGTGCGATCAACGAGAACGACGTCAACCTGGCGATCGCCTCGGACGCCGTCATCATCGGCTTCAACGTCCGGCCCGCGGGCAAGGCCGGCGACGTGGCCGAGCGCGAGGGTGTGGACATCCGGTTCTACTCGGTCATCTACCAGGCGATCGACGACATCGAGGCGGCCCTGAAGGGCATGCTGAAGCCGATCTACGAAGAGGCCGTACTGGGCCAGGCGGAGATCCGCGAGATCTTCCGCTCCTCGAAGGTCGGAAACATCGCCGGTTGCTGGGTCACCAGTGGCGTGATCCGCCGCAACGCCAAGGTCCGGTTGATCCGGGACGGTGCGGTGATCGTCGAGAACGGCGACCTGTCGTCGCTCAAGCGGTTCAAGGACGACGCGTCCGAGGTCCGCGAGGGCTTCGAGTGTGGTCTGACCGTGCAGAACTACAACGACATCAGGGTCGGCGATGTCGTCGAGGCGTTCGAGCTTCGCGAGAAGGCCCGCAGCTAGTCGAAGTACCAAGTGACGGCGCCGGCGGTCCGGGGAGTACCGGACCGGCCGGCGCCCGGCACTGACCTAGTAACGTCCGGGGTGACGGGTCTGCTGACCGTCACCCCGGACGTTACGCATGAGTGATGTGGACATAGAGGGAGTGAGCCCTGATGGGTCAAGCAAGGGCGAAGCAGTTGGCCGACCGGATCCAGGTCCTGGTCGCGGAGTTGCTGGAGCGCCGGGTCAAGGACCCGCGGCTCGGTTTCGTCACCGTGACGGACGCCAAGCTGACCGCCGATCTGGGCGAGGCGAGCGTCTACTACACGGTGTACGGCGGTGAGGAGGAGCGGGTCGCCACCGCGGCCGCGCTGGAGTCGGCCCGTGGGCTGATCCGCAGCGAGGTCGGCAAGTCCCTCGGCCTGCGCCGCGCGCCGACGCTGGCGTTCTACCTGGACGCCGTCCCGGAGACGGCCGGCCAGATCGAGGAGCTGCTCGCGAAGGCTCGCTCGGCCGACGCCGAGGTCGCCAAGGCCGCCGCCGGTGCCAAGCCGGCCGGCGACGCCGACCCGTACAAGCGCCGCGAGGACGATGACTCCGACGACGAGTGACGCGGTGGACGTCTCCGTCGCCGACGGAATCGTCGTCGTCGACAAACCGGCCGGGCTGACGTCGCACACCGTGGTGGCGAAGGTCCGCCGGCTGGCGGGGACCCGCAAGGTCGGGCACGCGGGCACGCTGGACCCGATGGCCACCGGCGTACTGGTGGTCGGCCTCAACCGGGCTACGCGGCTGCTGGGCCATCTGCAGTTGGCCGACAAGTCCTACGACGCGACCGTCTTCCTCGGCGCCACGTCCTCCACGGACGACGCCGAGGGGGAGATCGAGGTTTCTGCGACTGCTTCGGCTCTGGCCGGGGTGACGGCCGCAGTGATCGAGAAAGCCGTGGTCGCCTATCGCGGGCCGATCTCGCAGGTGCCTTCGAAGGTGTCGGCGATCAAGGTCGACGGGAAGCGCGCCTATGAACGCGTCCGGGCCGGCGAAGAGGTCGAGCTGAAGGCGCGGAACGTGACGATCAGCCGGTACGACGTACTGGCGGTCCGTGCTGTTGCCGACGGCATCGAGGTCGACATCTCGGTCGACTGCTCCAGCGGCACCTACATCCGTGCCCTGGCACGTGATCTGGGCGCCGACCTCGGCGTCGGCGGGCACCTCACCGCGCTTCGGCGTACGAGGGTCGGAGCTTTCGGCATGTCTTCCGCCCACACGCTGGAAGCGCTGGGCGAGTCCTTCGCCATGCTCCCGATCGCCGACGTCGCCGCGGACACCTTCCCGCGCTACGACGCCGACGAGGAGCAGGCAGCGGCCATCCGGACCGGCCGTCCGCTGCCCGGGCTGAAGCTCGCGGCCGATCAGCAGACGGCGATGTTCGGCCCGGACGGGACTTTCTTGGCTTTGTACGAGCCGCATGGCCCGCTGGCAAAACCCACTGCTGTTTTCGTTGGCTAAGAACTAGCTGGCCTGGCCGGTGGGCATGATGGTGATCTGCTGGAAGTTCACTCGCGGCGGCAGGCCGGCGATGAAGCCGACCGTCTCGGCGATGTCGCCGGGCGTCAGCCACTCGAGCTGGGTTTTGGCGTCTTCCAGCCAGTCGGTGATGCCGGGGACGGTCACGTGGCTCTGGAGTTCGGTGGTGGTGAAGCCGGGCTCGATCGCGGCCACCCGGACGTTCTTCGAGCCCAGGTCGGCGCGCATCTGCTTGGAGAGCTGGGTGACGTACGCCTTGGTGGCGCAGTACACCGCGAAGCTGGGGTAGGGGTTCTGGGCGCCGATCGAGGACGTGTTGATCAGGTCGGCCACGCCGCGCTCGGTGCCGGCCTTCACCAGTTGCGGGACGAAGGCGCCGATGACGTTCATCAGGCCGGTGATGTTGAGGTCGATCTGCTGCTGCCACTGGTCGGTGGTGACCTCGTCGATCGGTGCCGGCAGCATCACGCCGGCGTTGTTGAAGAGCAGGTCGGCGCCACCGAACTCGGCTGCCACCTGGTCGGCAGCGGCCCGTACGGCGGCGACGTCGGTCACGTCGGCGGCGATGGCCAGCGCGGTACCGCCGTCCTTCTCGATCCGGGCGACCAGGTCGGTCAGCCGGTCGGCACGTCGTGCCAGTACGGCGACGTGAGCGCCGAGGCCGGCCAGGTGCTCGGCCGTGGCTGCGCCGATGCCGCTGGAGGCGCCGGTGATGACAGCGACGCGGCCGGTGAGGGAGTTCGACATTGGAAAGCCTTTCAGAACAAGGAATTGATTCCGGAGATCGCGGTCGGAGGCCGCCTATCCAGAACACCAGTTTCGGAAGCCGTTTTGGGGCCTCGAGCAGGGGCTGTGCAGGCTGGTACCGGCAGGGCTACCCAGACCGGGGGATAGGTCGGCCCGATAGCCGACACTGGGTACATGGACCGCAGTGCAGAGCTATCCGACTTCCTGCGCTCTCGTCGCGCTCGGCTGAGCCCCGACGAGGCAGGCATCGCCGAAGACGGCCGCGCCCGGCGGGTGCCTGGCCTGCGCCGTGACGAGGTCAGCCGCCTCGCGGGCGTGAGTACGGAGTACTACACCCGGCTTGAGCAAGGCCGCGCCGGTTCGCCCTCACCGGAGGTCGTCGAAGGACTCTGCCAAGCACTACGCCTCGACCTGGCGGAGCGGGAGCACCTCAACGACCTGCTGGCCCGGCCCACGCCGGTACGGCGTACCGCGGTCGCGCCGCAGCGTGTCCGGCCAGGGCTGCATCTGCTGCTCCAGACGCTGGACCATGTCCCCGCCTTCATCGTGGGACGGCGTACCGACGTGCTGGCGGCCAACCGCCTGGCCTGTGAGGTCGTCACCGATTTCGAGGCGCTCCCGGTCCCGCAACGCAACCTGGCTCGCTACTACCTGCTCGACCCGGAGGCTCGTCAACGAGTCGGTGACTGGGAGCAGATCGCCGCCGAGACCGTCGCCATGCTCCGGCTGGACGCAGGCCGCTTCCCGAACGACCGGCGGCTGTCGGACCTCCTCGGCGAACTGACCCTGCGGTCGCCCGAGTTCCCGTCGTGGTGGAACAACCACCACGTCCTGCGGCGTACCCACGGCACCAAGCGGTACCACCACCCGGAGGTGGGGGAGCTGCACTTCTCCTACGAGGCGCTGCACCTGCCTGACGATACGGACCAGCTGCTGTGCGTCTACAACGTGGAGCCCGGCTCCGCGACCGCCGACTCCCTGCGGCTACTGGAAGCCTTCTCCGGACGGAACCAGCGAGCCTGATCGAGGTTCCCGCCGCCCATCACGGGGTCCTTATGCACTTCAAGCTCACAAGGAAACGCGGTCGGGATCGGCACACTCGGCCAGTTCGCGTACTACGACGCGCTGGTGATGCATGGCGACGGGCGCGGCCCCACGACGTTCAGCAGCATCCGTAACCGGACGCGCAGGTGGCGACTCCCGCCGAGGGTGAAGACGAAACGACGTACCTGCTCGCGCTTCTGATGCATGCGTGTGGACGATGAAGCAGGAGCTCGCGCACGAGGAGACCAGCCGTGTGGACAGATACCGCTCACCGGGTCTTTCTGAACAACGACAACTTCAACCTCAACACCCCGCGCAGCTGGCAAGTTTATGGGACCCCTTCCACATCGGCGGATGCGTAGTACCGAGGGCCACGGCAGACAGCTGCGGCCTTGGGACATGGACGTGATAGCTCTTGCGGGTGGCAAAAGTGAATCCCAACAGGCCCATCGAGTTGGCTGCGATTCGTGCGGTCACCGCATTGTTCGAGGACCACTCGCACATCGTGGGTCAGATCGCCGGCGTCAACGATCATGGTGAGGACCTGTTCGTCCGGTTCGTCGAGGACCTTCAAACCACTGGTCATACCATCGCGATTCAGGTGAAAGGCGGGAAAACGACGCGGGCGTCCGGTGGGTACCGGGTTCGTGTCGAGAACCACGCAGTGGACTGGTCCAACCCGACGGTGCCGGTGATCTGCGTCGTGCAGGACCCGGACTCGAAGCTCCTCTACTGGGCGAACGCCACCGAGCAACTGAAGAAAGACAAAGGTGGAAGATCGATCTTCGTGCCGTGGTCGGCGCAGTTGGACGGCGGCACCATCGCTGAGTTTGTCACGCGAACAGGGAGGTACCTGAACGAGCGGTCAGGGGTGCGGCAGGCATTGGCAGAACTGAGTGGGGCCAAGTTGGACTCGGCTGACTATCTCGGGTACTTCATGAACACGCACGGCGAGCATCTGATCTTCCGACAGCCTTGGAGGTCGGCAACGGCGGAGCTTCTGCACAGTGATCTCGGCTGGGAGCCGACACCGCTCGGGATCGACATGGTGGACCCAGCAACACGAGCCGAGCGGCTTGGAATCTCGACCATCGCCGAGCTCGGCACCAAGCTAGGGCTTCCGGATCCGTCTGAAGCATTCGCGAAGTTGGGAGTCACCTCGGCAGTGGACTTCTTCGAGCGATTTGTCCACGTCGGCGGTGTAATCCTGGACGTGCAGGAGCGGGCCTGGCTCAAGAATTGCTTCGCAGCCAGTGCCTGGTGGCGGGAGGATCCCACCTTGCTGGACCGTGGATAGGTCGCAGTACACGTCGGGGTGTTGAGAGCGGCTCACTAGCAGGGCTTGGAGTGATCTGCAGAAACGTTGTGACCGTGCGGGCGACAAGGGCGGTTCGTTCCAGGGCAAGGGGGAAGTAGCGTCAGCGAGAGTGCGGCTGCATTGGCAAAGCGGTACGAGGAGTTGCAGGGCAACTACATGCTCAGCCGTCAGTTATCGAAGCGGGCGACGCAGGAGCCCGCGCTTGGGGTGGGTGGGAGCTGGCGCCCGAGTGAGCGACGCAGGAGCGAGCGCCGGCGCGGGCGCGGGGAATCAAGTGAGGGCAGCGAGCACGGCCAGGACGGCAGGACGCGGCGGCGTACCTCGACGCACAGCCGCGGTGATGGCGCGAGAGACCGGTACGACGAGCGGCCTGGTGGCGACCTCGTACCGCGGATCCACCGCGAGACTCGGCAGCATCGCGATCGACAATCCCGCCTCGACATGGCGAAGAAGCGTCGAGTAGTTGCTGAAGCGCCCGACCACCCTGGGTTCGAAACCGGCCTGGCGGCAGAGACGGGTGGTCAGGTTGGACATGTAGGACTGCGGCCGGTCGAAGGCCCACGGCTCGTCCGCGTACGCCGCGAGGTCGGCGGCGCCGAGCCCGGCGGTCGGATGATCAGGTGGGACGACCAGCACGATCAGGTCGCTGGTCAGCGGGACGAGATCGAGGTCAGGTCCCAGCGGTTCCTCGGCGAAGTCCGTGGTGGTGATGACGAGGTCCACCTCGCCACTCCGCAGTGCCGGCAGGCTTTCGTGCGGCTCCAGCTCCGACACCTCGATCTCCAGATGCGGGTACGTCGACGCCAGCCGGATCACCGCCGGCGTGACCAGGGTGTGGATCGCGCTCTGGAAGGCACCGAGCCGCACCAGCCCGGCCGGTTCGGTGCTGAAGCTGCGGAGCTCGGCCTCGACCGCGTCCATGTGGTCGAGGATCGCCGCGGCCCGGCGGGCCAGGATCAGGCCGGCGGGGGTGAGCCGGACGCGGCGGCCGGTCCGCTCGAGGAGTTTGGTCCGCGTCTCCGTCTCGAGCAGCGCGAGTTGCTGGGACACACTCGAGGCGCTCAGGTCGAGGGCGGTGGCGACGGCCCGGATCGTGCCGTGGGCCTCGAGCTTGTTCAGCAGCCGAAGCCGCCACGGGTTGAGCGTCATACCAGCATTGTTGTGCGGTTCTGCCGAACAGCAAGTGCGGAAACGTGTGCTGGACGCGATGGTCGGGCCCGCCCTAGCGTCGGCACCATGACGATCTGGACCGACATCGACCGGCACCTCATCCGCTACGCGGGCCCGGGCAAGTTCAGCCCCGCCATCATCGACCGCGCGGCCGGCAGCTTCCTGTTCACCGAGGACGGCCGGAAGATCCTCGACTTCACCTCCGGCCAGATGAGCGCGATCCTCGGGCACTCGCACCCGGAGATCGTCGCCACCGTGCAGCGCCAGATCGGCACCCTCGACCACCTCTTCAGCGGGATGCTGAGCCGCCCGGTCGTCGACCTCGCCCGCCGGCTGGCGGACACCCTGCCCGATCCGCTGGAGAAGGTGCTGCTGCTGACCACTGGGGCCGAGTCGAACGAAGCCGCGATCCGGATGGCCAAGCTGGTCACCGGCAAGCACGAGATCGTCTCGTTCGCGCGCTCCTGGCACGGTATGACGCACGCCGCCGCCAGCGCGACGTACAGCGCCGGGCGCAAGGGGTACGGACCGTCCTCGCCGGGCAACTTCGCCATTCCCGCGCCCAACACCTTCCGCCCGGACTTCACCACGGCGGACGGCGAACTCGACTGGCGCAAGCAACTGGACTTCGGTTTCGAGCTCATCGACGCGCAGTCGGTCGGCAGCCTGGCCGCCTGCATCGTCGAGCCGATCCTGAGCTCGGGCGGCGTTCTCGAACCTCCCGTGGGCTATCTCCAGGCGCTGCAGGAGAAGTGCCGCGAGCGGGGAATGCTGCTGATCCTCGACGAGGCGCAGACCGGCCTGTGCCGGACCGGGAACTGGTACGCCTTCGAGCGCGACGGCGTCGTACCGGACATCCTGACGCTCTCCAAGACGCTCGGTGCCGGTCTCCCGATCTCCGCCGTCATCACCAGCGCCGAGATCGAGGCCGCCGCCCACGAGCGTGGCTACCTCTTCTTCACCACCCACGTCTCGGACCCGCTGGTCGCGGCGGTCGGCAACACCGTGCTCGATGTCCTCACCCGCGAGCGCCTCGACGAGCGGTCGGCCAAACTCGGGCTGTTCCTCCGCCAAGGCCTCGAGGCACTGGCGGAGAAACACTCCGTCGTCGGCGATGTCCGCGGCCGCGGCCTGCTGGCCGGCCTCGAACTGGTCGCGGAACAGGCCGGCGAACTCGACGCGAAGGTCACCCAGCGCTGCCTCGAACTCGGCCTGCACATGAACATCGTCCAGCTGCCCGCCATGGGCGGGGTCTTCCGGATCGCGCCACCGCTGACCGCCAGTGAGGAGGAGCTCTCGCTCGGGCTGGAGATCCTCGACCAGGCGCTGACCGACGTCAGCTCAGCCGGATCCTGAAGACCGCGACCCGGGCCTCGTGGCTGTCGACACTCATCGGGATCGACTTCGTGCCGGTCAGGTCGAGCTGCACGGTGCCGTCACCGGGCAGCCAGCCGATCCGGTCGATCCCGTTGGCGAACACCTTGCGTTCGTTCGGCTGCCCGGTGGCCTGGTTGTAGTTCGGGTTGTTGGTGTCCGCGGTCCAGATCACCAGCTGGCCCCGGTCGTGGTGAGCCATCACTCGTTCGCGGTGGGTCTTCTTGTGCAGGTCCCACTCGTCGCGCAGGTTCGGGTTCTGCTCGCCGTTGTAGGCACCGGCCAGGTAGTGGGTGTTGATCAGCACGAACTTCAGCCCCGGGTGGTTCTGGTGCTCGACGGTGACCTCGGTGATCCAGCGCGGCGGAGTGACGCCGCCGATCGCGCCGTGCACGAAGGTGGCGTTGGAGTTGGCCACCGTCCAGGGCCGCGGCACCGAGATCGGCACCCGGTACGCCGTGGCGTGGTGCAGGAACGAGTTCTGGTACTGCGTGCCGAAGTACTGCGAGATCATCGCGGGCTCGCCCTCGTCGCCTTCGCGGATCTCCTGCCAGCAGACGAACGGGCGGGTGCCCGGATCGCCGTTACGGACATCGCGGATCGCGGCCTCCCGCGCGCCGAGGTTCTTGCGGCCGATGTTCGCCGTGATGATCGGCAGCCTGAACCAGTCGGTCGCTGCCAAGGCCGATCGCGCGCCGGCCACCGAGCCGAGCGTCGCGGCGCCTGCCAGCGCGCCACCGCCGAGCATCAGGGCTTGCCGTCTACTGAGCTTGTTCTCCATTGCTACCTCCGCTGTGCCTGGCCCAGCGGCCAGGGGGCGACTGTCTTGCGGGTCGCGGAGTACGACGCGGTGGAGCTGCCGACGGTTTCCCCGGATTCAGGCGTCTCGAGGTGGAAGCACCGGTCGCGCGCGAAGGCTGAGGACGACGAAGGCCGCGGTGGCGAAGGTGGTCAGCACGGCCGGCACGAAGAACACGTGGGGGAGGCCGATCGCGGCGACGCCGAGGCCGCCGATCGCGCCCCCGATGGCTGAGCTGACCGGGATCGCGCTGAGGAAGACGCCGGACGCCGTACCGACGCCTTCGGGGTAGAGCTGCTGGGCGATGGAGACGCCGAGGGCGCCGACGCAGGCCCAGAGGCCGGCGGTCAGCGCTTGACCGAGGAAGAGCATGCCGACCGACGTACTGGTCGCGTAGGCGAGGTTTCCGGCCAGACCCAGGACGGCGCCGCCGGTCATCACCGGCATCGCGCCGACGCGATCGGCCAGCCGGGCGACCAGGGGCAGCATCAGCAGTTCGAGCAGCGGCTGGATCCCGATCACCGCGCCCCGCATCGAGTCGGAGATGTGGAGTTCGTCGGCCATGTAGATCGGCAGGTAGCCGAACTTGATCGTGTCACCGGTCATCGCCAGCACGCAGACGGCGGTAAAGACCAGCAGCGGCATCATGTGGTCGATCTGGCGGCGGCTCTCGGCGTGCGGGCGCAGCGTCAGGTCGGCGTACCGCTCGATCCGCTGGCGGCCGAACGGGATGATCTGCGCGAAGACACAGACTGCGGTCGCGACCAGCAGCGCGCGCAGGCCGAAGACCCCACCGAACCAGCTGCCCAGCACCGGTCCGAGCATCCAGCCGACGGTGAACGCCATCCGGATCGCCGCGACGACGCGGTTGTCGGCTTTCGTCGGATGCCGGCTGAGCTCGTCCCGGCAGGCCGCGAACAGCTGCGCCATCGCGCCGCCGCCGACACTCAGGGCCAGCGCGCTGATGACGAACGGGAGCCAGACGGAGTCGGCGAGCGCCATCGCCAGCCAGCCGACGGTCCCGACCACCGCGCACAGCCGGAACCAGAGCATCCGCTCCGGGCTTCGGTCCGACCACCGCCCGATCAGGAACCCGGCGACCGGCGCCGCCAGGTTGGTGACGTAGTACAGCCCGGCCACCGGCAGCGGCGTACCGAGCTCCTTGACCAGGAACAAGGTCAGCTGCGGCGTCGCCGCCGACGTACCGATCCCGGCGATCAGCAACGACAGGAAGGCCGAACGGTAGAACCTCGACCGGACGACGATGCGCAACGCAGACTCGGGCCGGTCGAACATTCAGTTTCCACCTAGGCGAGCAGGACAGTCCCCGAACCCTATCCGCCACCGTCCGCGCCCACCCACCCCGTCTCGGCGCTCGAACGCAACTGGTACTACACGCCGCTTTCCGGCTCTGCGCGGAGGCAAGACGTACTCTGGAGGCGTGCGTTCCCGTCCCACGCTTACCTGGTCTCCCGGGCCAGATGTGCTCTCACTGGCTCCCGGTACGACGGATGTCGCGCCCGTGGCCGACGTACTGCGCGACGGGTGCGTGGTGGTGCTGAGTGGCGCCGGGATCTCGACCGAGTCGGGAATCCCGGACTATCGCGGGGTGACGGGGAGTCTGAGGACCCATACGCCGATGACGTACGGCGACTTCGTGGGAAGCGAGTCGGGGCGGCAGCGGTACTGGGCCCGAAGTCACCTCGGGTGGCGGACGATCGCCCGAGCCGACCCGAACGCCGGGCATCGCGCGGTCGCGACGCTGCAGGCTGGTGGGTACGTCGACGGCGTCATCACCCAGAACGTCGACGGGTTGCACGGCGCGGCCGGTGCGCGGGACGTCATCGAGTTGCACGGCAATCTCGATCGCGTGATCTGCCTCGACTGCCGGCAGACGACCGCGCGCGAAGAACTGGATCGCCGCCTTCAGGCGGCCAACCCGGCCTTCGAGGGCGAGGCGACCAGGATCAACCCCGACGGCGACGTCGAACTGCCCGAGGAGGTCGTCAGAACCTTCCACCTCGTCGGCTGCACGAACTGCGGGTCGCGGCTGCTGAAGCCCGACGTCGTCTTCTTCGGCGAGAACGTCCCGAAGCCTCGCGTCGAGCGCTGCTACCGCCTGATCGACGACGCCCGCGCGATCCTTGTTCTTGGTTCCTCCCTGACGGTCATGTCCGGCTTCCGCTTCGTCCGGTACGCCGCGAAGGCCGCCAAGCCGGTGCTGATCATCAACCAGGGCCACACCCGAGGCGACCTGTACGCCGCTGTCCGGGTGAACCTCCCACTGGGCGAAGCGCTGACCAGCCTGACGGACGCCCTCGGCCGCTGACCGGGCATCGGGGAGCAAAACACCGGGCCAGAACCCCTTGCGTGGAGGGATTCCGGCCCGGTGCCCGCCGTACGGATTGGAAAGGGTCAGCGTTGCGCGCCGGTCCGTAGGCGGTCCAGGTGGGCCTCGACGGCCGGGTTGGATCTGGTCTTGGCGGCCTGCCGGCCGAGTGAGCGGGCTTCGGCAGCCCACCGGGCCTGCTCGGCCGGCGTCACGGTCGCCGGAGCGCCGGTCAGCTTCTTGTAGGTCAGCGACGCCACTCCGGCCTGCCCCTCGTAGCGAGGGTGGTAGTTCAGCGCCCGGAGCAGGTTGATGTCCTTGCCCTGGATCCACGCCTGCCCGTCCGGAGCGCAGGCATCGTGCCCGGTCGACGGCCCGAAGGTGTCCACATAGATCGCCCCGCCTGCCTTGGCCGCGCCCTCCACTGCCTGGTTGAGCTTCTGCTCCACCGAGTACAGATAGGCGTAGTCACCGTCCGAGAACGGCAGGATCGAGGGGCAGACGCCCTTCTCCGGCGCGATCTTCGGATAGCCGACCAGGACGACGGTCGCTCGCGGCGACCGCAGCTTGATCCCCTTCACCACCTCGGTGATCCGGGCCTGCGTCTGGACGATCTTCTCCGCCAGGCTGTCCTTGCCGTTCACCGTGAAGTGCGTCTTGCACGGCGATCCGGCCGGATCCGCGGCCCGCAGACCGGGGCAGGTGCCGGTGATGTCGCCGAAGACCCCGAAATCGTTGCCACCTATCCCGACGGTGACCAGGTCCGTGTCCGGCCTCAGCGCGTTGAACTGCGGCGGGAAGGTGCCGAGCGGGGTGCTCTGGGGCTGGGTCATGTTGGTCGTGTCCGCGCCACCGCAGCTGACATCGGTGAACGAGGTCACCCGCAGCAGCGCGGCGACCTGCTTGGGGTAGTTGCTGCCCGATCGCAGGCAGCCGAGCGACAGCAGTTCGGGCAGCGGCACCAGGGGCGCCGACGTGTAGGAGTCGCCGAGGGCGACGTACCGGGAGAAGGAAACTGGCGCGAAGGCCGGGGCGGCAGCCTGAGCGGTGCTCGTGATGGACATCGAACCGACAAGGGCCACCGAACCGCAGGCGGCGACCAGGCGCTGAACTCTCACAAGACCTCCGAGGGTGCGAAAGATTGCGGGCCCACCCTAAGTTGAGTCACCACCCGATTACAAGGGGTGACCAAGGGACCTCTTGTACGACGCCCGCGGCGCACGTGGAATCCTTCTCGTATGCATGTCTGGCACGGTTTGGGCGAGGTGGACCCCGAGTACGGGCCGTCGGTCGTCACCATCGGCAACTTCGACGGCGTGCACCGCGGTCACCAGGAGGTACTGCGGCACGCCCGGGCGCGGGCCGCCGAACTGGGCGGCCTGCCGGTGGTCGCGATGACGTTCGACCCGCACCCGATGTCCGTACTGCGTCCCGGGCACGCCCCCGCGACGATCAGCGAGCCCGGCCGCCGCGCCGAACTGCTCGGTGCGGCCGGCGCGGACGCGGTGCTGATCCTGCCGTTCGACCGCGACGTCGCATCCTGGTCGCCGGAGGAGTTCATCGCGAAGGTGCTGGTCGGCACGCTGCACGCCAAGGCGGTCGTGGTGGGGGAGAACTTCCGCTTCGGCCACAAGGCTGCCGGGCACGTCGACACGCTCGTCGCCGCGGGTGCGGCCGCCGGGTTCCAGGTAGAAGGGCTGAGCCTGGCGGGCGACGCGCAGCCGTGGTCGTCGACGTACATCCGCGAACTCATCGCCGACGGCGACGTCGAAGGCGCCGCCGAGGCGCTCGGCCGGCCGCTGAGGGTCACCGGTGTCGTCATCGAGGGCGACAAGCGCGGCCGGGAGATGGGCTATCCGACGGCGAACATCCCTGCGGTGCCAGGCGCCGCGGTCCCGCTCGACGGGGTGTACGCCGGCTGGCTGACCGTCCTCGAGCCGGCGCCGGGCGGCCCGCGGTACGCCGAACCGCTGCCCGCCGCGATCAGCGTCGGCAGCAACCCGACCTTCGACGGCGTCGACCGCCGGGTGGAGTCGTACGTGCTGGACCGCGACGACCTGGAGCTGTACGGCGCCCGCATCGCGGTCGACTTCGTCAGCCGGCTGCGGGGCACCCAGATCCGCTTCGACACCATCGACGACCTGCTGGTCCAGATGAAGCTCGACGTCGACCAGGCACGCCGGCTGCTCATCGGGTGACCCGTCAGGGGGCCACGTGATTAGGGTGACGCGTCCACGGACTGGTACCGTGGATGCTGCCGTCTGAACGGCCGCGGATCGAGAGTGCCCGGGTGACCCAAGCCCCGGTGCGCCGCGCAACGGACATCGAGAGGATCACACGTGTCGTCAGCCAATCCTGAGGCGAAGAAGAAGATCATCGGCGAGTACGCCCTGACCGAGGGCGACACCGGTTCCCCCGAGGTCCAGGTCGCGCTCCTCACGCACCGTATCGCCGACCTGACCGAGCACCTGAAGGAGCACAAGCACGACCACCACAGCCGTCGTGGTCTGCTCCTCCTGGTCGGCCAGCGTCGCCGGCTGCTGAACTACCTGTCGAAGAAGGACATCAACCGCTACCGGTCCCTGATCGAGCGGCTCGGCCTTCGCCGATGACTTCGTGAGAAGCGGCCACCGCGTTCCGGGTGGCCGCTTTTCGCGTATCCGTGTTCGGGGCACACGGCCCCGGCCACGGAACAACTGAATAATCAACGACAACGAGACGACGCGATTCGCGTACCGGCCGACGACCGGTCCTCGGTAGTGGCCTTCGGGACAGCGCGAGAGCGCGGCACCCGCGGGCCTCGATCGAAGACCGGCACCCCCCGGAGCTCGCGCCTCACAGTCGTCTCAAGTGAGAGAGGGGTATCCCGTGTCGGGATCCACAAACGCGCCCATGGAGGGCGCAGAGTTCGCTGAAGCCGTCATCGACAACGGCAGCTTCGGCACCCGCACCATCCGCTTCGAGACGGGCCGTCTGGCCCAGCAGGCCGCCGGCTCCGCCGCCGCCTACCTCGACGGCGACACGATGGTGCTCTCGGCCACCACGGCCAGCAAGAAGCCCAAGGACCAGTTCGACTTCTTCCCGTTGACGGTGGACGTCGAGGAGCGGATGTACGCCGCCGGCCGGATCCCGGGCTCGTTCTTCCGTCGCGAGGGCCGTCCCTCCGAGGAGGCCATCCTGACCTGCCGGCTGATCGACCGCCCGCTGCGGCCGTCGTTCGTCTCCGGCCTGCGCAACGAGATCCAGGTCGTCATCACGGTCCTGGCGCTCAACCCGGACAAGCTGTACGACGTGCTCGCGATCAACGCCGCGTCGATGTCCACCCAGATCGCCGGCCTGCCGTTCTCCGGCCCGCTCGGTGCCGTCCGCGTCGCCCTGATCGACGGCCAGTGGGTCGCGTTCCCGACCCACACCGAGATCGAGACGGCCGTCTTCGACATGGTCGTGGCCGGTCGCGTCACCGACGCCGGTGACGTCGCCATCATGATGGTCGAGGCCGAGTCCACCGCGGGCACCTTCGACATGGTTGCCGCTGGCAAGCAGGCGCCGACCGAAGAGGTCGTTGCCGAGGGCCTCGAGGCGGCCAAGGGCTTCATCAAGACCCTGGTCGACGCGCAGTCCGAGCTGGCCGCCAAGGCGTCCAAGCCGACCGGTGAGTTCCCGCTGTTCCCGGACTACGCCGACGACGCCTTCGCCGCCGTCGAGTCCGCTGCCACCGAGGAGCTGACCCAGGCCCTCACGATCACCGGCAAGCACGACCGCGAGGAGGCCACCGACGCCGTCAAGGCCGCCGTGGTGACCAAGCTGGCCGAGACCTTCGAGGGTCGCGAGAAGGAGCTGTCCGCAGCCTTCCGCTCGCTCACCAAGAAGCTCGTCCGCAACCGCGTGCTGACCGAGAAGGTCCGGATGGACGGCCGCGGTCTGGCCGACATCCGTCCGCTCAAGGCGCAGGTCAAGGTGCTGCCGCGGGTGCACGGTTCGGCCATCTTCGAGCGCGGCGAGACCCAGATCATGGGTGTCACCACGCTGAACATGCTCCGGATGGAGCAGCAGCTCGACACGCTCTCCCCGGAGACGCGCAAGCGCTACATGCACAACTACAACTTCCCGCCGTACTCGACCGGTGAGACCGGCCGGGTCGGTTCGCCGAAGCGTCGCGAGATCGGCCACGGCGCCCTCGCCGAGCGCGCCCTGGTGCCGGTGCTGCCGTCGCGGGAGGACTTCCCGTACGCGCTGCGTCAGGTCTCCGAGGCGCTCGGCTCCAACGGCTCCACCTCGATGGGTTCGGTCTGCGCCTCGACGCTGTCCCTGCTCTCGGCCGGTGTGCCGCTGAAGGCTCCCGTCGCCGGTATCGCGATGGGCCTGATCTCCGGTGAGGTCGACGGCAAGCTCGAGTACGTCGCGCTGACCGACATCCTCGGCGCCGAGGACGCGTTCGGCGACATGGACTTCAAGGTCGCCGGTACCAAGGACTTCGTCACGGCTCTGCAGCTGGACACGAAGCTCGACGGCATCCCGGCCAGCGTGCTGGCCGGCGCGCTGACCCAGGCCAAGGAAGCCCGCCTGACCATCCTCGACGTGATGGCCAAGGCCATCGACGCCCCGGGTGAGATGAGCGAGTTCGCGCCGCGGGTCATCTCGGTGAAGGTCCCGGTGGACAAGATCGGAGAGGTCATCGGCCCGAAGGGCAAGATGATCAACCAGATCACCGACGAGACCGGTGCCGACATCTCCATCGAGGACGACGGCACGGTGTACATCGGTGCGACGGACGGCCCCTCGGCCGACGCGGCGCGCGCGATGATCAACGCGATCGCCAACCCGACCATGCCGGAGAAGGGCGAGCGCTACCTGGGAACGGTCGTCAAGACGACCAACTTCGGTGCGTTCATCTCCCTGCTCCCCGGCAAGGACGGTCTGCTGCACATCTCGAAGCTGCGCGGCCTGGCCGGTGGCAAGCGGGTCGAGGCCGTCGAGGACATCCTGTCCGTCGGCCAGAAGCTCCAGGTCGAGATCGCCGAGATCGACGACCGCGGCAAGCTGTCGCTGATCCCCGTCCTGGACGAGGACGCCGCCGCGGCCTCCGACGACGCGGCGAAGGCTGACGACGCAGAGGTCGCTCCCGCCGAGTGACACGTGCCATCACCAGCACCCTGCTGAGCTCGGAGGCAGGCGGTCCGGTCAAACGGACCGTCCTGCCCTCCGGGCTCCGCGTGCTTTCCCAGTCCGTACCGGGCTTCCGCTCGGTCACTTTCGGCGTGTGGGTCGGCGTCGGTTCCCGCGACGAGCCGGTCCACCTGTCCGGCGCGACGCACTTCCTCGAACACCTGCTGTTCAAGGGCACCGAGCGCCGGGACGCACTGGAGATCTCGGCGTCCCTGGACGCCGTCGGTGGCGAGATGAACGCGTTCACCGGCAAGGAGTACACCTGCTACTACGCCCGGGTGCTCGACTCCGACCTTCCGCTGGCCGTCGACGTGATCTGCGACATGATCACCTCGGCGACGCTGACCGAGGAGGACATCGAGAGCGAGCGGGACGTGATCGACGAAGAGATCGCGATGCACGCCGACGAGACGTCGGACCACATCCACGACCTGTTCGCCGAGCAGCTCTGGGGTGAGACCCCGCTCGGCCGCTCGATCACCGGTACGCCGGAGTCGGTGGCCGGCCTGACGCCCCGCCAGGTCCGTGGCTGGTACAAACGACGTTACCTGCCGAAGAACATCGTCGTCTCGGTGGCCGGCAACGTCGAGCACTCCGACGTGGTTCGCCTGGTGCGCAAGGCTTTCGAGCGGCACTGGGTCAGCGAGGAGGCAACGCCGTCACCGGTACGCCGGGGGTCGGCGCGCCGCGTTCCGACGTACGGGGGAGTGGAGGTTCACCACCGCGACGTCGAGCAGGCGCATCTCGTGCTCGGCATGCCGGGGCTGGTGCGCAACGACGAGCGCCGTTACACCGCCGGCGTACTGCACGGCATCGTCGGTGGCGGCATGTCCTCGCGGCTGTTCCAGGAAGTGCGCGAGAAGCGCGGCCTGGCCTACTCCGTCTTCACCTTCGGCGCGGCGTACGCGGACTCCGGCATGGTCGGCGTCTACGCCGGCTGCCTGCCGAAGAAGGCGCCTGAGGTCCTCGAGGTGGTGCGCGCCGAACTGGCGAACATCGCCGACGGCACCATCACGCCGGACGAACTGCTCCGCGGCAAGGGACAGATGCGCGGCTCGGTCGTGATGGGGATGGAGGACACCGGCGCCAAGATGACCCGGATCGCCAAGGCGGAACTCGTCTACGGCGAGCTCCCCACCGTCGACCAGATCCTGCAGCGCATCGACGACGTCACCCTCGACGACGTCCGCGAACTGGCCGCCGAGCTCTACGCCGGCGACCAGACGCTGACCGTGATGGGCCCCTTCGACGACAAGTCGACCTTCACCGTCTGACCCTGCCTGACATCGAAGCCGCAGCCCTTGATCCGGCTGCGGCTTCGTCGTTCAGCGCGCCAACTCCGCACCGAACCGCCGCTCGACCGCTCGACCGTTCGCAGAGTCTGCTCAACCCTCTGACCGTCGACCACGAAGATCCTTGGCACGCAACTACTCAGCGTGACTCCGGCCGCTGAAGGTCTGATGACTTCGGGTAATCGGGCTCAGATCTTGACCACCACGCGCCTGATGTGCCGGGGTGCTCTGAGGTCTCGCTAAGGTAACGCATTTGTTACTTGCCTCAGGTTTGTCGTTGACAACGTTGACATGCGCAGTTTCGACCGGCAAACATGGCGGCTATTCCGCCTACCGGCGCTCCGCCGAGGAAGTTGGTTCGACGTGCGACGAGTCACTGGTGTTCTGGGGGTGACGCTCGGTCTCGCTCTGGTGCTCAGCAGCTGTGGTGACGGCAAGAGCGGTGGTAACGGCTCGGGAGCCGGCGGGGACAAGAGCATGGTGATCGCGATCGCCGCGGACCCGCTGGAGTACATCAATCCGTTGAACGAGAACGGCAGCCCGGGGATTCAGGTGGCGCAGGCGATCTTCGCGCCGCTGGTCACCACCGACCCGCAGAGCGGCAAGACCGTCAACGTGATGGCCGACTCCGTCACCCCGGACAAGAGCAGCCAGACCTGGACGGTGAAGCTGAAGACCGGCAACACCTTCCAGAACGGTCAGCCGCTCACCGCCAAGGACTACGTCGACAGCTGGAACCTCACC
The DNA here is from genome assembly GCF_027627575.1 of Kribbella sp. CA-293567. Classification (NCBI taxonomy): domain Bacteria; kingdom Bacillati; phylum Actinomycetota; class Actinomycetes; order Propionibacteriales; family Kribbellaceae; genus Kribbella; species Kribbella sp. CA-293567. The sequence continues at coordinate 4,651,805 of NZ_CP114065.1, read as the reverse complement.
GCGCAGGGCTCCACCGCGTGGAAGAACAACGGCTTCTTCTCCAAGATCGAGGGCTACGAGGCACTGAACCCGGAGACCCCCGAGGGCGCGACGCCGAAGCCGACCACGGTGAAGACGCTGAGCGGGCTCAAGCAGGTCGACGACCTGACCTTCACGGTCAAGCTCAAGGTGCCCTTCTCCCAGTTCGGGCTGACCTTGCAGTACCTCGGTCTGGCGCCGCTGCCCGAGGAGGTCCGCAAGGATCCCGACGCCTACAAGCGCAAGCCGATCGGCAACGGCGCCTTCAAGCTGGACGGTGAGTGGACCGCGGGCGGCGACATCAAGCTGGCCAAGTGGGACGGGTACAAGGGCCCGAACGCTCCCGCGGCGACGGCCATCACGTACCGCTTCATCCCCAACGCGGACACGGCGTACAACGAGTTCCTGGCCGGCACGGTCGACTTCGTGGACGTCCCGGCGACCAAGGTGAAGACGTTCAAGACCGATGCGCCCGACGGCTGGGTCACCGGCGAGAGCTCCGGCGCCAACTACCTGACCCTGCCCGCCTGGGACCAGCGCTACAAGAACCCCAAGCTGCGGCACGCGTTCTCGCTGGCGATCGACCGGCAGGCGATGGCCGACCTGGTCGGTCTGGCCACCCCGTCCAAGGGCCTGGTCTCCCCGGACATCGACGGCTACCGCGCCGACGCCTGCAAATTCTGTGACTTCGACGTGGCCAAGGCCAAGACCCTGCTGGCCGAGGCCGGCGGCTTCTCCGGCCCGGTCAACATCAACTACAACACCACCTCGGCGACCGGCCAGATCTTCGCCGAGGCGATCGGCAACATGCTGCGGCAGAACCTCGGCCTGGAGGTGAAGTACACCGGCAAGCAGGGCTCGGAGATCACCGAACTGGCCGACACCCGCAAGCTGGACGGCCTGCGGTTCAGCGGCTGGGGGCACGACTACCCGTCGATCGAGGACTACCTGTCACCGATGTTCAAGTCCACGGGTGACGCGAACTTCTCCGGCTACAACAACCCCGAGCTCGACAGGGTCCTCGCCCAAGGCGACTCGCAGTCCGACTCGGAGGCGGCGATCAAGTTGTACCAGCAGGCCGAGGACATCGCGCTGGAGGATATGCCGCTGATCCCCTTGTACGCCAAGCAGAACGCCTACCTGCACTCGGCCAAGATCGAGCCCCGGGTGTCGAAGTACACCGGCGTTCAGGCGCTCTACTCCACGTTCCAGTGACCCGGTTCGTCCTCCGCCGCGCGCTGGCGGCCGTACCGATCGGCGTGATCGTCACGCTGGGGGTCTTCGCGCTCGTCTTCGCGATGCCTGGAGACCCCCTGCGGGAACTGGCCGGTGACAAGCCGATCCCGGCCGCCGTGCTGGCGGCGAAGCGAGCGCAGTTCCACCTGGATCAGCCCTTCATCGTCCAGTACCTGCTGTCGATGAAGGACATCCTGACCGGCAACTTCGGTACGACGTTCGCGGGCGCGGACATCGCCGACCAGTTGCGGCTGCGGATCCCGGTGACGCTGAAACTGACGCTGCTGGCCAACGCGTTCCAGTGGACGTTCGGCCTGCTGTTCGGGATCTACGCGGGCTTCAAGCGCAACGGCCTGGTCGATCGGTCGCTGTTGCTGGTCACGCTGGTGCTGCTGGCGGTACCGGGCCTGGTGGCGTACTTCGCGGCGCAGTACGTTTTCGGCGTCGAGCTGAAGTGGTTCCCGGTCTCGGGTATCCGGGAGGGCTTTCCGCACGCCTATCTGCTGCCGGCTCTGGTGATCGGGTTGCTCGGCTTCGCCGGGCTGGCCCGGCTGATGCGGACGTCGATCGTGGAGACGGTGAACGCCGACTTCGTGAAGACGGCCCGGGCCAAGGGGCTGGGGGAGCAGCGGGTGCTGTGGCGGCACATCCTGCCGAACGCGATGCTGCCGATCATCACCTTCATCGGAATCGATCTGGCCGGGATGTTCGGTGGCGCGATCATCACCGAGTCCATCTTCAACCTGCCCGGCCTGGGGCAGTTCATGTTCCAGGCGATCAAGCTCAAGGAGGGTGGGGTCGTGGTACTGCTGTCGACGCTGGCGTTCGTCTCCTTCATCGTGATCAACCTGATCGTCGACGTGCTCTACGGTCTGTTCGATCCGAGGGCGCGCAATGTCTGAGCTCCAGGCGGTCGCCGGCGCCGAGAGCCAGGATCTCGCCGACGGCCGGACACTCTCCAACCGCGAACTGCTGCGGGCTCTGCTGCGCAAGCCGCAGTTCATCGTCTGCAGCTTGCTGCTGCTCGTGTTCTTCCTGATGGCGGCCGTGCCGAAACTCTTCACCTCGGTCGATCCACGGCTGTGCGAGCTGGGGAAGTCGCGGCAGGGCAGCGGACCGGGGCATCCGTTCGGCTTCGACATCCAGGGCTGCGACTACTTCGCCAACGTCGTGTACGGCGCCCGCCCGTCGGTGCTGGTCAGCCTGATCGCGAGCTTCGGCATCTTCGTGCTCGCCGGTTCACTCGGTCTGCTGGCCGGGTACTTCCCCGGTGCGGTCGACGCGCTGATCTCGCGCACCGCCGACGTGCTCTTCGCCGTCCCCGGCATCGTGATCCTGATCGTCATCCTGAACTCGGTGCCGAACCGCAGCATCTGGATCATCGTCGGGGTGATCCTGGTGATCGGCTGGCCCGGCGGGATGCGGTTGATGCGCTCGACGGTCTTCACGATCCGCAACCGCGAGTACGTGCTGGCCGCCCGCTCGGTCGGCGTACCGCCGCTGCGGATCCTCCGCAAACACGTGTTCCCCAACGCGATGGCCCCGTTGCTGGCGATGACGACGCTGGGCATCGGCGGCATGGTCGGCCTGGAGGCGGCGCTCACCTTCCTGGGCGTCGGACTGCAGCCGCCGTCGATCTCCTGGGGTTCGCAGTTCGGGGTCGCGGCGTCGTTCCGGGACACCCCACACCTGTTCGTCTGGCCGGCGCTGTTCATCTCGACGATGACGATCTCGTTCATGATCATCGGCGACTCGATCCGCGACGCCCTCGACCCGAAGTTGCTGAGATGACCGACACGATGGGCGAAGTACTGCTCGAGGTCGAGGACCTCAGCGTCGAGTTCGACACCCCCCGGGGGCGGGTGCGGGCGGTCGATGGGGTGTCCTGGCAGGTCCGGGCGGGTGAGACGCTGGCGATTCTCGGGGAATCGGGATCGGGGAAGAGCGTCTCCACCCAGGCACTGACCGGCATCCTGGAGATGCCGCCGGGGCGGATCGTGTCCGGTACGGCGAAGTACCGGGGCGCGGACCTGATCGCGATGACGGTGAAGGAACGGCGCAGGATCGTCGGCGACCGGATCACGATGGTGTTCCAGGACTCGTTGTCGGCGCTCAACCCGGTGCAGTCGGTCGGCAAGCAGATCGCCGAGTGCTACCGGGTGCATCGTGGGCTGTCGAATTCGGACGCGATGAAACGGGCGGCCGAGATGCTCGACCAGGTGCGGATCCCGGCCGCCGCGAAGCGGGTGCACGACTATCCGCACGAGTTCTCCGGTGGGATGCGGCAGCGGGTGATGCTGGCGATGGCGCTGGCGCTGGACCCCGACGTACTGATCGCCGACGAGCCGACGACCGCACTCGACGTGACGGTGCAGGCGCAGATCCTCGAGCTGATCGCGGAACTGCAGGCCGAGCGGGACATGGGCGTCGTGCTGATCACCCACGACCTCGGTGTGGTGGCGGACGTGGCCGACAACGTGGTGGTGATGTACGCCGGGCATGTGGTCGAACGAGCTGCTACGGCGGAGGCCTTGGAGCGTCCGGTTCATCCTTATACGGAAGGGCTGCTGGGCTCGATGCCGTCGGCCGACCTGAAGGGTCAGGAACTGCCGACCATCCCCGGTACGCCGCCTTCGTTGCGGGCGATCCCGTCAGGCTGTGCCTTCCGGACCCGTTGTCCGCACGCGATCGAGGACTGCGCCGTCACGGTGCCGCCGTTGCTGACGGTCGCGCCCGGACGGGACGCGGCCTGCATTCGCCGTACGTCGATGCCTGCGCAGGAGGCGGTCCGATGAATGATGTGTTGCTGAGGGCAACGGAACTGGTGAAGCACTACGACATCAGCCCGGCGTTCTCGTTCGGTCAGAAGACGGTGGTCCGCGCTGTCGACGGCGTGGATCTCGTACTGCGGAAGGGCGAGTCGCTCGGCATCGTGGGGGAGTCGGGCTGCGGCAAGTCGACGCTCGTGCGACTGCTCGCGGCGTTGGAGAAGCCGACCTCCGGGTCGGTGCTCTACGGCGGGGCCGACGTCAGCAAGATGGGCGGGCGCGAGCTGCGGCGGTGGCGTCGCAACGTGCAGGTGGTCTTCCAGGACCCGTACTCGAGTCTGAATCCGCGGATGCGCGTCGGCGAGATCGTGGCTGAGCCGCTCGAGGTGCACCCGGACGTGTCGAAGGGCCTGAACATCCGTTCCCGGGTGCGGGAGCTGCTGGAGCTGGTCGGTCTGCGGGCCGAGGACGAGACGCGGTTCCCGCATCAGTTCTCGGGTGGTCAGCGACAGCGGATCGGGATCGCCCGGGCCATCGCGCTGAACCCCGATGTGCTGCTCTGCGACGAGCCGGTGTCCGCGCTGGACCTCTCCGTGCAGGCGCAGGTGGTGAACCTGTTGATGCGGCTGCAGCGCGAGCTCGGGCTGAGCATCATCTTCGTGGCCCACGACCTGTCGGTGGTGCGGCACGTGTCCGATCGCGTCGCGGTGATGTATCTGGGGCGGGTGGCCGAGCTGGGCGAGCACCACGAGGTGTACGACGTACCGGCTCATCCGTATACCCAGGCGCTGCTGTCGGCCGAGCCCGGTCTCGCGCGCCAGGGCCGCAAACGGATCGTCCTCGCGGGCGACCCGCCGTCCCCGGTCAGCCCGCCTTCCGGCTGCCGCTTCCACACGCGCTGCCTGCGCGCCGAGGCGCGGTGCTCCGTCGAGGTGCCGGAGCTGCGAGAGATCCCGACCGGGCAGACCGTCTCCTGCCACTTCGCCGAAGACGCCCAGTCGAGCTACTCGGCGTCACTCACCTAGTACTGGTTGTCCGAACCACCAGGAACAGTTTTGTCAGCACCGGCTGATCAGAACTGCTGCACCAGCTGCCGGAGCGACCGGCGGCCGAGACTCATATCCGGATTCGTCCGGGATTGCCCTACCGCGGGTTCGGTGGTCACACGATGGGAGCTCAACCAGGTTCGAACCGATCTTCGGAGGAACTGTGCAGATTCGCAAACAAGGAAAGTTCACCTCGGCACGAAAGCTGGTCGGCCTCGTGGCAGCCTCGGGCGTCGCGGCTGTTGGCCTGCTGTCCCCGGCACCGGCGCAGGCGAAGGTGCAGGAAACCTGCTTCGCTCCGCTCGGTTGTCTGTGGCACGACCGGAACTTCAACGGAGACGCGAAGCAGCTCGATCGGTCGGTGCCGGATCTGCACCCCGAGGGCCACGGCGACAAGGCGCACTCGCTGTGGAACAAGTCCCCGTACTGGATGGTCCTGTTCGCCGACAAGAACTACCGGGGCTCCTGCATCAGCATCAAACCGGCCGGCTACCGCGGGACGCCGTCACGGGTGTGGGACCTGAGTGCCTACGAGACCGGTGGTGACGACTGGGGCGACCGCGTCAGTTCGGTGCAGTTCTTCCAGATCAAGCCGGAGGTCTGCCCGGAGGTTGGAAGCGGGTGACGCCGCAGTCTGCTGTTGAACCCGGAGTCCTTGACGGTCGGTCCGCTTGATGCTTCGCCGGGGTCTGCTTGTACGCCGACAAGCAGACCCCGGCAAGTTCACGTGCAGTCCGCGGGCGCTGGATCTGAGCAGTGATCTAGGGTGCTTCGGTGAGCTCTGGTGTGGTTCCGGACGGCGTCACCTCGCGGGTGCGGGGTGGGTTGTGGGCGGTGATCGCTCTCGCCGGTGTGGTGATCGCCGTCTGGGTGGTGACCGCGGCGAGGACCGTCGACCACGGGTTCGACATCACCGATGAGGGCTACTACCTGCTGTCGTACCGGTGGTGGAGTAGCAATCCGCTGGCGTTGACCGGGATCCAGTACATCTACGGGCCGGTCTTCCAGCTTCTCGGCTGGGACATCGTCGGCCTTCGCGTCTTCCGGCTGGTGACGGTGGTGCTGGCGCACGCGTTCTTCGGCTGGAGCTTCATGCGGTGGCTGCGGGTCCGCCGGCCGGAGGCGCCGAAGACGAGAATCTGGGAGGTCGCGGGAGTCGCGGCGATCGCCGCGGCCGGGGGAATGTGTTACAGCTGGCTGCCGCTCAGCCCGGCGTACAACGATGTGGTGCTGCTCGGTTCGATCACCGTGGTCTCGTGCGTGCTCTGGGCCGCCGCGGCGATCGAGCAGGATCGCAAGCCGCCGGTCTGGGCGCTCGTGCTGGCGGGGCTGGTGATCGGCGTGATGGTGGTGGCGAAGTGGTCGTCGGTGGTGGTGATCGGCCTGATCGTGGTGGCCGCGATCGTGGTGCTGAGCGGTCAAGGCGTCAAGGCAGTCGGGCGCGGGATCCTGTGGGCCCTGGCCGGGGTCGTCGTGGTCGCGATCGTGGTTCATCTCTTCGTGGTCAGCCTGACCGTGGCGGTGCCTGGGGTTCTCGCGGTCAATCGCTTCATCGCCGACACCTCCTACACTCCGGCGACCCTGATCCAGATGTACTGGACCACCAGCACCGAGCTGCTCGGCAGGACGGTCAAGCAGCACTTCTCGCTGCTGATCGCCGCAGCGGTCGCCGTCGTCGCCCGCAAGCCCGTACTGCGAATCCCCGCCTGGCTGCTCACCGCGGCCGGTCTGGCGGTCTCGGTCTACCAGGCGCTCGACAAGGGCGGGCTCCAAGGCGGTACGGCGAACAACGGCAAGTTCCAGGTCACCCTGCTGGCCGCCGTACTCGTCGCTCTGATCACGGCCGTCACCGCACTGGTCACCGGGCAATGGTCGCCAGGCAGGGAGAATCTCCGCTCCTGGGTCATCCTCGGCCTGCTCGCCGTACTGCCGTTCGTGCAGGCGTTCGGGACCAACACCCCGCCCTTCATGATCGGCTTCAACGCGTTCGCCGCCTGGGCAGCGCTGATGATCGCGGTGCTCACCAGCATCGGCAAGGCCCCAGCAGTCGCCCGTACGACGACCGCCGTGGTCGCCGCCGGCGCGCTCGTCGCCGTGGCCGCCATCTCGTACGGCGGGCTGATCCTCAACCCCTATCGCTCCGAGCCGTACAGCGAACTCACCACGGCCACTGATCTCAAGCCGCTGGGCGATCTGAAGGTGGCCCCTGCGAAGGCGCGCCGGTTCGACGGGCTGAACAACCTCCTGAAGCCCTATACGACCCCGTCGGGCCGCCCGATCATCGGTTTCGACAAGATGGCCGGCACCATCCTGGTGCTGCGCGGCCGTCCCTTCGGCGAAGCCTGGATCGCGCCCCGGGAGCGTCAGCGGACCGTGGCCGGCATCGTCGAGGTCTGCTCCGGACACCAACCTCGCCCCGACCCGCGCACGCCGCTGCTGATCTTCAACCGGCGGGTCACCCAGCTGGACGTCGAGGCGCTCCGCAGCTGCGGCCTGGACTTCAAGACCGACTACGAACTGGTCGCGCCTCCCAGCGCCACGATGAATCTGCTGGTCTACGTCCCGGCCGCCGAGCTGGCCCGCCAGACTCCCTGAGCGCCGGCCGGCGGCGGCGCAGTGAGATCCTTGCCCGGACGGGTCGGGCGCTAGGAGAGGGTACGGATGATCAAGGTTGCGGTGCTGGGCGCCAAAGGAAAGATGGGGGCTCAGTCGTGCCTGGCCGTCGAGGCGGCGGACGGCCTGGAGCTGGTCGCGGCGCTCGACCATGGCGACGAGCTCGAGGCGCTCGGCACGGCCGGTGCCGAGGTGGTCGTCGACTTCACCCGCCCCGAGGTCGTGATGGACAACCTGGCCTGGTGCATCGAGCACGGCATCCACGCGGTCGTCGGAACCACCGGCTTCACCGAGGAGCGGCTGGCGACGCTGCGCGCGCAGCTCGAGGCAAGCGCCGGCACCGGGGTCCTGATCGCCCCCAACTTCTCCATCGGCGCCGTGCTGATGATGCAGTTCGCCGCCAGGGCCGCGCCGTACTACGAATCGGTCGAGATCATCGAGCTGCACCACCCGGACAAGGTCGACGCCCCGTCCGGTACCGCGGGGCGGACCGCGCAACTCATCGCGCAAGCCCGCAAGGCCGCCGGTTCGGGGCTGCTCCCGGACGCTACGAGCACCGGGATCGAGGGCGCGCGGGGAGCGGCCGTCGACGAGATCCCCGTGCACAGCATCCGGCTGCGCGGGCTGGTCGCGCACCAGGAGGTCCTGCTCGGCGACGTCGGCGAGACGCTGACGATCCGGCACGACTCGATCCACCGCGAGTCGTTCATGCCCGGTGTCCTGCTCGGCGTCCGCAAGATCGTCGAGACGCCCGGGCTCACCGTCGGGCTCGAGCACTTCATGGACCTCGGCTGAGATGTCCGCCAAGAGAGCCGTAGCGGTCATCGCGGTCGTCTTCGTCGCGTACGCCGGTCTGCTCGGCTGGCGCGGCGTGCTGCTGATCGGCACGGGCGACCCGGTGGCGATCGGACTCGGGATCGCGGTTCTGGTGATCCCGCTGGTCGGGCTGTACCTGGTCTGGCGCGAGCTCCAGTTCGGCCGGCAGACCGAACTGCTGGCGGGGGAGCTGGCCGAGTCGGGCGGGCTGCCCGTCGACGATCTGCCGAGGCGCCCGTCGGGCCGGATCGATCGGGCCGCCGCGGATGCCGCGTTCACGAAATACAAGGAAGAGGCCGAGGCGGCGCCGGACGACTGGCGGGTCTGGTTCCGGCTGTCGACCGCCTACGACGCGGCCGGTGACCGCAAGCGGGCCCGCGCCTCGATGCGGACGGCGATCGCGCACCACGCCGGCGGGTCAGGCGGTACCCGGGGGTAATCCGGCAGTTTGCGGCGAGTTGGCGCGAACGGTGCGGGATGGCCTGACAACGCGGCGTGGAACGGGATACCTTCGAAGAGTGCGTGGCGACCGCCATGTACGAGGTCGGAGACTGGGTGGGCCGTCCTTTGCCTTCAGACGGGTCTCGCCGCGGCTCGGACGACGCCCAGGCAACGGGTTTCGGCGATCTGCTGCGCCGGCACCGGCGTGACGCCGGACTGTCGCAGGAGAAACTGGCCGAGCTCGCCGGTCTGAGCGTCGACGCCATCGCGGCGCTGGAGCGAGGTCGCCGGCGAGCGCCCAGACCGCAGACGCTGCGGCTGCTCGCGGACGCCCTTCGTCTCGGCCCGCCCGATCGCGCCCAGCTCACCACCGCGGCCCGCCGCGACGGTGACGTCGGCCCGCGCTCGGCGATGCGCCCGGCCCCTGCCCCGGCCAATGAACTGGTCGGCCGTGCGGACGAGGTGGCCGAGGTCGGCCGGCTGGTCGGTGACCGGATCACTCGCCTGATGACGCTCAGCGGTCCGGGCGGCGTGGGCAAGACGCGGCTCGCGCTGGCGGTCGCGGCCGAGGTCGCTCACTTCTTCGAGGACGGCGTCTGCTGGGTGCCGCTGGCCCCGGTCTCGGATCCGGCCGGAGTCGCCCCGGCGCTGGCCGGGTCGATCGGCCTGCACCCGCTCGACGGGACCCGGCTGGTGCTGGAGATTGCCGAGCAGATCGGCCGGCGTCAGCTGCTGCTAGTGCTCGACAACTGCGAGCACGTCGTCGCCGACGCCGCGGAGATCTGCTCCGTCCTGCTGGAGTACTGCCCGAACCTGTCGGTCCTCGCCGCCAGTCGCGAACTGCTGCGAATCCCCGGCGAGAGCGTGTACGTCGTACCGCCGCTCGGGCTGCCCGAGACCGACGAGCAGCTGGACACTTCGCCCGCGGTGAAGCTCTTCGTGGACCGGGCCACCGCGCGCGGCCAAGCACCGGTCGAGCAACGCGAGCAGATCGCTCGGGTGGTTCGCAGGCTGGAAGGGATGCCGCTGGCGATCGAGCTGGCCGCCGCCCGCACCAACGTGCTGACCGTCGAGGAGCTCGCCGCCGAGCTGGAGACCTCCTTCGGCATCCTGGCCGGCGGCGGCAGCACGGCGGGGCCCCGGCAGCAGTCCCTGTACGGCGCGATCGAGTGGAGCCACGAGCTGCTGACCCCGCCGGAGCGTGAGCTGTTCGCGCTGCTCTCGGTCTTCGTCGGCGGCTGGACCTTGAACGCCGCAGCGGCCGTCCTGTCCGGCGTCGCCGTCCCAGGTCCGCTGGAGCGAGCCCGTGCGCTCGACCTCACCAGCCGGTTGGTGGACAAGTCGTTGATCCGGGTCAGCAGAGATCGCGGGACCGCGCGGTACGACATGCTGGCCGTGATCCGCGAGTTCGCTGCCGACCGGCTGACCGCGAGTGGTCGCGCCGACGAGGTCGCCCGGCAGCACGCGGCCTTCTGCATCGCGCTGGCCGAGGAGGCCGAGAACCACCTGAGAGGTGCGGATCAGGCCGAGTGGCTCGACCGGCTCGATAGCGAGTTCGACAACCTTCGGGCCGCGATGGCGTGGTCCTTGCGCGCCGGTACGGCGGGTGAGCCGGTCCGGCTGGCGGGCGGGCTGTGGCTGTTCTGCTACCTGCGCGGACACTACGCCGAGGGCAGCGGTTGGCTCGAGCGCGCGCTGGGCATGGCGAACACGGCGGGAGTCGAACCGCAGTACCGGGCGAAGGCCACGCTCGGGGCGGGGATGCTCGCCTTCCTGCAATGCGAGTACGAGGTGGCCACGACCCGGCTGGAGTCGGCGCTCACGCAGTACCAGGAGCTGGGGGATACCGCCGGTACCGCGCTGGTGATGCAGCGGCTCGGCGGTGTGGCTCGCGAGCGCGGCGACTATCTGACCGCGGAGAACCTGCACTGCCAGAGCTACGACCTGTTCGAGAGCCTGGGCGATCGGTCGGGGATGTCGTGGGCCCACAACCAGCTCGGGTTCGTTGCTTGGCTGCGCGGAGATCTGGAGATCGGAGCGCGGCGCTGTCGCCGGGCCCGGGACAGCTTCCGCGTGCTGGGCGACGGCGAAGGGCTGGCCTGGTCGCTGATCAGCTTGGGGGCGATCGCGCAGTACAGCGGGGAGCTGGCCGAGGCCGAGGAACTGCTGACGGAGAGCCTGGCGCTGTCGCAGCGGCTCGGCTACCGCGAAGGCGTCGCGTGGTCGCTCAATCAGCTGGGCATCGTCGAGCGGCGGCGGGGTTTCACCGATCGCGCGGTGCACCTGCTGGACGAGAGCCTGGCCGAGCACCGTGACCTCGGCGATCGCTGGCGGACGGCGAGCGTGCTGGAGGAACTGGCGACAGTGGCCCAGCAGCGGGACCGGACGGAGTACGCGGCGTTCCTGCTCGGCGCGGCCGACGGAATCCGCGAGGTCATCGGCGCGCCGGTGCCTGAGATCGAGAAGCCTGATCAGCTCGCCACCCGCCGCTCGATCGAGCAGACCCTCGACCGCCGAGCCTTCCGCACCGCCTGGTCGGCCGGCCGCACGGCGCCCCTCGCCGCGGTCGCCGACGGCTACCCCCGCGGCGACGGCAGCCCGGAACGCACACCCCTGCTCTGATTCCGCCCACCCCGCCGTGAGCTCGCCCCGCCCAGGCCAACCCCCGGTCCGGCTCGCCTCGCCCCGGCTCGCCTCGCCCGGCCGGGTTCCCGCTCGGTCTCGGCCGTCGCGGGAGCCCCCGGAGCTGCACCACTGACTAACCTCCGCTGACCGCGCTGTCCCACGCTCGCCGTCACGCTTTCGACAGCGTGTGACGGAGGTTGATCAGTGGTGCAGGTCCTGCCGATCCGATGAGACCGGCCCCGGCCCGTCTCGACCGCGCCGCCCCCAGGGCCAACCTCGCCCCGCCCCGCCCCGCCTCGCCGGGCTCCCGCTCGGTCGGCCATCGCGGGAGCCCCCGGACCTGCACCACTGACTAACCTCCGCTGACCGCGCTGTCCCACGCTCGCCGTCACGCTCTGGACAGCGCGTGAGGAGGTTGGTCAGTGGTGCAGGTCCGGCCGATCCGGTGAGACCGGGCTCGGAAGAGTTCCATCTGACGGGAAACGGTTCACGACAGGCCGGTAAGCGCTTGCCAAGTCGGCTGACGCACCGCAGGATGGGCCACCTGATCCGCCCATCAGGAAGGTGCTCGATGACGAACGTGTTCAGCAGGAGGAGTCTGCTCGGTGCCGGGGGAGCTGTGGTCGGGGGAGCGGCACTAGGCTCGCTCGGCATGACCCAGGCCTCGGGAGCGACTGCGCCGGCGGGCCTGTGGCAGTCGGACCTGGTCCGGTACGACGCGAAGTACCGGCTGGTCTACGCCGCCGACGCCGAGGGGAACCGGATTCCCGACTTCAGCTACGCCGGCTACAAGTACGGCGACAGCCCGATCCCGCACGTCCGGACCGTGAAGACCGTCCGGCCGATCGCCGGCGACAACACCGCTCACCTGCAGGCGGCGATCGACGAGGTCGGCAGCCGCAAGCCGGATCGCAACGGCTTCCGCGGCGCGCTTTTGCTTGCCCCTGGCAACTACCCGGTGGCCGGTACGCTCCGGGTGAACCAGTCCGGCGTCGTACTGCGTGGCTCCGGCGACGGCGCCGATCCACGGCGGCACACCATCATCCAGGCGACCGGCAACACGCCCGTCTCGCGGGACGTGGTCGTGCTCGGCGGCTCGGTCAGTACCGGGTGGAAGGGGCAGGTCCCCGGCACCCGGACCGACATCACCAGCGACTGGGTGCAGGTCGGATCGCGTTCGTTCGAGGTCGCCGACGCCTCCGCCCTGAAGCCGGGCGACAACATCATCGTGATCCATCCGTGCACGGAGGCTTGGCTCGCCGCGATCGACCACGGCGGTACCGCGACGGACGCCGGCTGGGTCGTCGACAGTCAGCCGATCACCTACAACCGCTACATCCGCTCGATCCGCGGCAACACGGTGACTGTCGACGTGCCACTGTTCGAGCACCTGCGGCGCGACCTGTCGCAGTCCTACCTGTACGTCTGGGATCGGGCCGGCCTGGTGACCGGCGTCGGGGTGGAAAGCTTGCGGATCGACATCCAGTTCGCCGGTGACCCGGATGCGGACGAGGCCCACGCGTGGGTCGGGGTCAAGGTCCGCCAGGTCGAGGACGCCTGGGTTCGGGACAGCACGTTCCTGCACTTCGCGAAGGCAGGCGTCGAGACCACCGAGGCGACCCGGGTGACGGTCCGGAACTGCCGCGCCCTCGATCCGGCCTCGGTCGTCACCGGCGGGCTGCGCTACAACTTCAACTGCGAGTCCTTCTCGCAGCAGGTGCTGTTCGCCGACTGCCGTGCGACCAAGGCCCGGCACGCCTTCATCTCCAACGGCGCCAGCAGTGCCTCGGGCATCGTCTTCCTTCGCGGTACTTCGGAAGGCGCGCTGGCGTCGAGCGAAGGCCACCGGCGCTGGAGCCAAGGCCTGCTCTGGGACAACCACCGCGACATCGCACCGAAGGTCGACCTGGTGCTGGGGATCTACAACCGTGGCGACTACGGCACCGGGCACGGCTGGGCGACCTCGCACTCGGTCGGCTGGAACTGCGACACCGGAACGGCCAGGCTGGTCGTGCAGAAGCCGCCGACAGCGCAGAACTACGCGATCGGATGCCGGGGAGTGATCACCGGTGACGGCCCGTTCAGCCAGCCGGCCGGCCACATCGAAGGCGCCAACCGCGCCGGCCTGTTCCCACCGTCGCTCTACCAGGCGCAGTACGCCGACCGCCATCGCTGACTTGCTTCCAGCGGCACGACAAAGCCTCGCGAGGCACCACGACCTGGGGGATCGAAGGTACCCCGCGAGGGATCTGGAAGCCGGGAACCTCCATCGATGAACGGGTCCCGGCCGGCTGTGTTCTGTCTGACCCCCCAGGCAGTCCCCCCACCTCACAGCCGGCCGAAGCCGCGTTCGGCGATGTCACCCGCACCAGGCCCTCCCCGCCGGTGCACGGTTCTCCCGCGCTGCCTCAAGGTTCCCGTGGTCACGCTGCGTGGCACAGGGACGCAACCCTGACATAGCCCTGACAAGTGGCCGGTGACAACGAACGCCTCGTCACGATCTGGCGGATCGTGACGAGGCGTTTGCTTTCCGTGGCCGGAATATCTCTCGAAAGAGGGCCGGGGCGAATTCTCAGTGCAGGTATCCGGAGACCGCTTTGGTGAATCCGGCGATCCGGTTCAGGGGCGCGCCGGCGCCGTCCTCGTCGGAATGATTCGTGATGGCGGCCGGAATCCCTTCACCCTTGCAACTGAGGTCCTTCGCCGGCGCCACCCCGGTGGCAAGGAAGGTGTTGACGATCTTGTCGGCGCACTTGTTCACCCCGCCGTAGATGCCGTGGTCGCCTTCACCGGTGATGGTGAGCAGCCGGGATCCGGCGTACCGGCGATGGGCGGAGGTGGCCAGCGAGACGTTCGTGGCGGGGTCGTTGACCGACTGCACCATCAACGTCGTGGGCAAGCCTTTGCCGGTCGGTGTGGGCAACTGCAGGTCCGGGCGATCCCAGTAGAGACAGGGATTTTCGTTCATTCCCCAGCCGAGCAGCGGGTACTTCGGACCGAGCCGGGCGGCGAGCTGATCGCCGTACTCGCGGCCCTGCGGCCAGGGCGTGTCGTTGCAGGTGACCGCGGTGAAGGTCGCGTTCTCGGCGTCGTCGGCGAAGGCCGTACCGATCGCGGGGCGCCCGACCGGCGGCAGGCCGACCGGACCGCGGGTCGCGCGCCGGACCAGCTCGTGTTGCCGGGCCAGCGGCAGGGCGTCGACCTTGCGCTGCGCCGCCTTCGGTCCGCCGCGGGTCTGCGCCGCCGACAGTTCGCGCAGGAAAGCGAGATCAAGCGCGAGTGATTGGAAATCGGCCTTGGTGTACATATCACTGGCGACGATCTGGTCCAGCGCGTTCTGGTCGTAGGTGATCTTCACCGAACCGTCCAGGAACTCCTCGACGGCCGGTTGCCTTTTCAGTTCCCGCCGGAGCCGCTCGTAGGTTCTGATCACCAAGCGTGGCGACGCGCCGAGCTTCAGGACGCCGTCGTACCTGGCGGCCCAGGTCGCGAAGTCCTCGCGGAAGCGCCGTTCGAACGCCTCCGGCTGGGCCAGGAAGGTGTCGGTCCACGGCCGGGTGAAGTCGGTGTTCGAGTCGAGCACGAACCGGCCGACGTGCGCGGGGAAGTAGGTCTGGTAGTAGGCGCCGAGCCAAGTGCCGCCCGAGTAGCCGACCCAGTCGATCTTGTCGTAGCCGAGCAACTGACGGATCAGGTCGATGTCCTGAACGGTCTGCGCGGTGTTCACATAGGGCAGCAGGCCGCGCGACTGACGTTCGCAGTACGGCTTGGTGAGGCCCGCCGCCGCGGCGATGAGATCCAGGTTGGCGCTGTCCCGGTCCCGGGCGTCCATCGTGAAGCCGGGCGCGCCTGCACAGGTGACGTTCGAGCTGTCTCCGGTGCCGCGCGGATCGAACCCGACGAAGAGGTGGTTCTTGCCGATGCCCGGCTGGCTCGCCAGGTACGGCGCCATGCCGAGACCCGCACCACCCGGTCCGCCGGGGTTGCCGAAGACAACGCGGCCCGGCTTCGCCTTCCCGGCCGGCGTGACCTTGCTGACCGCCAGTTCGATGTCGTTGCCGGAGTACTGGTTGGACCAGTCGCGCGGCGCGGTGATCTTGGCGCAGTACGTCCGGTACTCCGGGTCCCCGCACTGCTTCCACACAGGTCGCTGCTCGAGATACCGGTTGGCCACCTTGTTGGGACCGGTCTGCGCGCGCTCTATTCCCGACTGCGATGAGGCGGTCGCCCCGGAGCCCGGAATGGCCAGCAGGGCGATACTGATACCCAGGGCGACGGCCAGGGTACGGAACTTCATACGTTCTCCAAGGAATGGCCAAGCGTGATCGGACCGTTGCAATCTGTCACGCCGACCAACGGCCGTCGAGCACCACCCCCGGCCCGTCGCCCGATCGCCCGGCTGATAGTGCGATGACGCCGCGACTACCATCGTCCGGATGCTGACGCTGCTGCGGTACGCCTACCGGGTGGTGCCCAAGGCAACGGTGGCGGCGCTGCTGCTGGCATTGATCTCGGCGGGCACCGGTGCGTTGCTCAACCTGCTGATCGGCCGAGTGGTCGGGGAGATGCCGGCTGTTCTGGACGGTGCTCCGCTCGGCTCCTTCCTGGCGCTGTTCATCATCTTCGGCGTCGTGTTCGTGATCGGCGGTCTGCTGCCGGACCTGCAGGACGTCTCGGAGTGGACCCTGGCCAACGCCACCGCGCACGACCTCTGGCCACGGTTGACCAGGCCGATGCTCGAGCCTCGGCGGATCGCCCATCTCGACGACCCTGCCGTGCTCGACGAGCAGGAGCGTGCGCGCGGCGCTCACGGCTGGGCGATCGGTGCCTCGCTGGTCCACGCGCTCGCCCTCGTCTCCGCCCGGCTCAACCTGATCGCCCAGGCAGTCCTCGTCGGCGTGCTTTTCGACTGGCTGGTGGCCGGCGTGCTCGCGGCTGCCGTGCTGGTGACCGAGCGGTTGCAGTCCCGGCAACTCAGCGGCGAGGTCGATGCGTACTACGGCATCACCGAAGGGCAGCGGCGGGCCCGCTACCTGTTCGAGCTCGGCACCGACGAAGGCGCGAAGGAGCTGAGGGTCTTCGGCTTGCACGGCTGGCTGGTCGAACGCTATCGAGCCGAGTGGACCGCCGCGATCCTGCCGATCTGGCGCGTACGGCGTCGTGGGTCGATCGTGGGGCTGCTGCCGTTGGCCGGATACCAGGTGTTGTTCGCGGCGGCCATCGTGCTGGTCGCGGTACGCGCTTCCGAGGGTTCGTTGACCGTCACCGAGACCGCGTCGGTGCTGCCTGCGGTGCTGACCTTGGCGGTGACCAGTACGCCGTACACCGCGCTGCAGGTGGGGCGCGGGCTGACGGCGTACCGGGCAATGGTCAATGTCTCCCACCTCATCAAGGAGCGGCATCCCGAGCAGGGAGAGGTGGAACGGGACCTGACCGGCGCGCCCCGAGAGGTGGTTCGCTTCGAGCAGGTGAGTTTCGGTTATCCGGGCAGTGACCGGAAGGTGTTCGACGGACTCGACCTGGAGTTACGGACCGGCGAAGCGCTGGCGCTGGTGGGCATCAACGGTGCCGGGAAGTCGACACTGGTGAGGTTGCTGGCCGGTGCGTACCGGCCGACCAGTGGGCGGATCACGGTCGACGGTGTCGATCTGGCCACGCTCACTCCGGCGTCGCTGGCGAGCTGGCAACGGCAGATCGCCGCGATCGTCCAGGACTTCGCGGAGTATCCGCTGCCGGTGCGCGACAACATCGGGTTCGGGGACGTTTCGCGGATCGGCGATCAGGCGGCGTTGGCGGCGGCAGCCGCCCGGGCCGGGGTCGACGAGCTGATTCAGGGATTGCCGAACGGCTGGGACACTGTGCTGGACAAGGCGTGGAAGGGTGGCGTCGACCTGTCGGGCGGCGAGTGGCAGCGGGTGGCGCTGGCTCGCGCGTTGTTCGCGGTCCAGGGCGGTGCGCGGGTGCTGGTGCTCGACGAGCCGGCGGCGGCGCTCGACGTACGGGCGGAGGCACGGCTCGTCTCGGAGTACCTGGAACTCACTCGCGGCGTGAGCTCGCTGATCATCTCGCACCGGTTCTCGGTGGTTCGTGACGCGCACCGGATCTGTGTGCTCGACGAGGGCCGGATCGTCGAGTCGGGCACGCACGACGAGTTGCTGGCGGCAGCCGGCCGGTACGCGACGATGTTCCGGCTGCAGGCGGGTCGTTACCTCGGCGGTGATCTGGATGCGTGACCAGCTCAGGACCGTGCCGCTGTGGTTTTCCACGGCCTTTCGAGCAGCGCCGTTGCACTCGACGTTGAGCTTGTTGCTGTGGTGTGTGCGGGCGGTGCTTGCGCCGATCAGCACCTACGGCGTGAAACTGGTGGTCGACGGCGTTTCGGGCGCAGGCCAGGAAGCGATCCGTTCAGGAGTGCTGCTACTGGTCGGCGCCTCGACGGTGATGCTGATGACCTCGTTCGCCGGCTATCTGCGGGACGCGACCGCGGACCGGGTCGAGCGCGCGGTGGTCGCCGACATCCTGCGGCTCACCACTCAGGTGCCGGGGATCGAGCACCACGAGCGGCCCGATGTCGCCGACCGGCTGTCGCAGTTGCGTGACGACGCGCGGGAGCTCGGGTACTTCGCCGTCCTGCTGATCGACTTGTTGTCGACCGTCGTGAACGTCGTTGTGGTGCTGGTGTTGCTGACCGAGGTGCATCCCGTCTTCGGTGTACTGGTCGTGCTGGCGTTCGGGCAGGTGTGGACGGCTGGAGTGAGTACGCGGTGGCGGCAGGAGGCCGCCGAGCGGATGCAGCCGCACAACCGGCTGGTCCGGCAGTTGATGGCCGTTGCCAAGGATCCACGGCAGGCGGTCGAGCTGCGGGTGTTCGGGCTCGGCGGGACGTTGCTCGACCGGATCGGGGAGCACGCCAGGATGGCGGCCTGGCACGAGCGGCGTGGGCTGTTGCGGGGAATGCTGATCCGGTCGGTCGGCCGGATCGTCTTCCGGCTGGGGTATCTCGCTGCTGTGGTCTACCTGATCGTGCAAGCTCGACGAGGTGCTGTGTCGGTGGGAGACCTCGCACTGGTGGTGCTACTGGCGCCGCAGGTCGACGGTGCCGCGTCGCAGGCGGGGGAGAGCGTCACCTACGTGGGGCAGGCGCTGCGGCAGTTCGGGGTCTATCGCTGGCTGCGGGACTATGCCCGCGATCATGCGTGGGAGGACAGTGTCGAAGTCGCACCGGAGCGGCTCCGGCAGGGGATCGAGTTGCGCGGGGTCTCGTTCTCCTATCCGGGGACCGACGAGCGAGTACTGGAGGCTGTCGATCTGATGATTCCGGCCGGGACGAGTGTCGCGCTGGTGGGCGCGAACGGTGCCGGGAAGTCGACCCTGGTCAAGCTGCTGTCGCGGATGTACGACCCGACGGAGGGCGAGATCCTGGTGGACGGCGTACCGCTGAGTGCTGTTGATCCGGTGAGCTGGCGGCGACGGTTGTCGGCCGGGTATCAGGACTTCGTCCGGTACGAGTTCACGGCGCGGGAGGTGGTGGGTGTCGGCGACCTGCCGCGGGCCGGAGACGACGACGCGATCCGGTCGGCGCTGGTCCGAGGCGAGGCCGAGGCCGTGGTGGCGCAGTTGCCCGCAGGGCTGGACACCCAACTGGGGACGCAGTTCTCCGATAGTGCGGAACTGTCGGGTGGGCAGTGGCAACGGCTCGCGCTGGCCAGAGCCTTCCTCCGTGAGCGGCCGTTGCTGCTACTGCTCGACGAACCGACTGCAGCTCTGGACCCGGAGGCGGAACATGCGCTGTACGAGCGTTTCGCCGAAGCCTCGAAGGAGACCGCGGCCCGAACCGGCGGGATCACCGTGCTGGTCTCGCACCGCTTCTCGACAGTGCGCATGGCGGACCTCATCGTGGTGATCGACGACGGCCGGCTGGTGGAAACCGGAACCCACCGCGACCTGCTCGCCGCCGGCGGCCGCTACGCGGACCTCTTCGAAGTACAAGCCCGCGCCTATCGCTGACGTTCTGTCGGTGCGGGGTTCTAGGGTCGGCGCATGAGTGACTGTGGAGAGTTGCTGATCGGGCAGTTGGAGTTCTACTGGGACTACCACCTGCGGCCGAGACTCGACGGGCTGACCGATGACGAGTACCAGTGGGCGCCGGCGCTGCCGAGTTGGACGGTGCATCCGGACGAGACCGGGAAGGTCGTCCTCGACCTCGAGGAGCCTGAGCCTTCGCCGCCGCCCGTGCCGACGATCGCTTGGCGGCTCGTGCACATCGCGGTCGGTTGTTTCGCCGTCCGCCACAGTGCCTTCTTCGACGACAGGATCGACGCGCCGATGTTCGATCCGCGCCACGTTCCGGACGATCTACCTGTCACCGCCGAGGCCGGGTTGGCCTTCCTCGATCACTGGTACGGCAAGTGGCACGACGCGATCAGGAGCCTCGACAGCGAAGCCCTGGCCGCGCCTCTCGGCCCCAAAGCCGGGCCGTACGCCGATGACTCGATGCTCGCCCTGATCACTCACCTCAACCGCGAGACCATGCACCACGGCGGCGAGATCTGTCTCCTCCGTGACCTCTACCGCGCCGGCCAGGAGACGACATGACCGCTTTCGACCTGCACATCGTCTTCGACTGCACCGATCCGGACCTGGTTGCCGGGTTCTGGCGGCAAGCGCTCGGCGACTACGACTTCCCGATGCCGATTCCCGACGGCTTCACCACTTGGGACGAGTGGGCCGACGCTCAGGGCATCCCGGTCGAGCAGCGGCCCACCGGTCGCACGTTGGTCGACCAGGTGCGTGATCGCCCGGACATCTTCTTCCTCCAGGTGCCGGAGCCGAAGTCGGTCAAGAACCGTCTGCACCTGGATCTCAAGGTCGCCCCAGGCCTCGAGGGCGCCGAACGCCGGGACAGGATCGAAGAGGAAGCCGCTCGGCTGGTGGCCCTCGGTGCCACGATCGCTCGCCCGGCCGACGATGCGGACGGATTCCACCTGGTGCTGCAAGATCCCGAGGGCAACGAGTTCTGCGTGGCCTGACCTGGGTCAGAAGTCGAGGCCCGTGTGGGTCTTGATGTGGTCGGGGAGAGGGTCATGGGTGTCGCCGGTGGTGGGAGTGCCGTCCGGGTCGATCACCAGGATCTGGGCGCCGGAGTCGGAGAAGGGGCGGTGGTAGATGCCCTTCGGGACGACGAAGAGGGTGCCCGCCGGGAGGGCGACGACGCGTTCCTCGGGATCGCGGAGGGCGATGTCGAGATGGCCTTCGAGAACCAGGAAGAGTTCGTCGGTGGTGTCGTGGACGTGCCAGACGTAAGAGCCTCTGACGTGCGTCACCCGGACGTCGTAGTCGTTGATCCGGGCGGCGATGCGCGGGCTCCAGAGCTCGTCGAAGGTGCGGAGGGCGGCGCGGAGGTCGATCGGTTCGTTGGTCACGTCACCAGAGTGAACCGGTGCGCCCTCGGCCCGTGAGTGCTAGGAATGGCGTATGTCGAAACAATCCTCGCATCGGGTCGCGGTGATCGTCGACGCCGGCTCCAACCCGTTCGAGCTCGGGGTCGCGACGGAGCTGTTCGGCCTGCGCCGCCCCGAACTGGATCGCGAGTGGTACGACCTGGTCCTCTGTACTCCGCACCCGGCCATCCCCATGCACAACGGATTCTTCACCCTGACCGGAGTCGCCGGTCTCGACCAGGTCGACGACGCGGACACCGTGATCGTGCCGAACCGCCCGGACCCCGAGGTGCCGCCGGCGCCCGCGGTCCTCGACGCCGTACGCCGGGCCGCCGCGCGCGGCGCGAGGCTGGTGAGCTTCTGCACCGGCGCGTTCACGCTGGCCGCGGCCGGCGTACTCGACGGCAGAAGGGCGACCACCCATTGGCGCTGGGCCGAACTGTTCAGCACCAGCTACCCCGACGTGCTGCTGCAACCCGATGTGCTGTTCGTTGACGATGGCAACGTTCTGACCTCCGCCGGCAGCGCGGCGGCGCTCGACCTCGGCCTGCACCTGATCCGCCGCGACCACGGCGCCGAGGTCGCGAACGCGGTCAGCCGACGACTCGTCTACACGGCCCACCGTGACGGTGGCCAGCGCCAGTTCATCGACCAGCCGGTGCCGCCCGTCGCCGACACCTCGCTGGCTCCACTGCTCGCCTGGATCCGCGATCACCTCGTCGGCCAGTTGACGATCGCGGACATCGCGACCCACGCTGCGATGAGCCAGGCGACGCTGCATCGCCGCTTTCAGTCCGAGCTCGGCACGACACCACTCGCCTGGCTCACCAGCGAGCGGGTCTCGCTGGCCTGCCGGCTGTTGGAGGCAGGCGAGATCCGGCTGGATGCCGTTGCCAGGCAATGCGGGCTAGGGACCGCGACGAACCTGCGGATCCAGCTCAGGCGGCGTACCGGTCTGACCCCCAGCGACTACCGCCGCCGGTTCGCGCTGAAGGTTTAGTCCTCGGCGGGAGAAGGGTCCGTGTGCAGCCGGATCTGCTTCACCCGGACGGTGCCGTCGCCGTAGAGGTCGAGTTCGCGGTGGGCGCCGTCGGGGGCCCAGCCGGAGTCGGCGTAGAAGCTCCGCAGTACATCGTCCGTCGAGTTGATCCAGACGGTCACCCGACGGAAGCCGTCGGCGCGGATCGTGTCGACCACCGCGTTGAGCAGCCGCGAGCCGTGGCCGGCGCGGGTCGCTTCCGGGTCGACCGCGAGTTCGGCGACCACCGCGTCGTGGCGGGGGTCCGAGTCGGGGTCGTCGGAGGCGGTGATCGCGGCGAAGCCGACCAGGGTCCGGCCGGCGAGGGCGACCATCACCCGGTTGCGTGCCTCGCCCGGAGCGATCAGGGCGGCCCGCCACTGCGCGGCGAACTGCGCCGCGTCGAGGTCGGCCAACACGTCGGCGGGCAGCAGCCCGTCGTACGCGCGACGCCAGGCAGCGACCTGGATCTCGCCGATCGCGTCCGCCTCGGCCGGCAGTGCCAGCCGCACGCTCGACTCGGCGATCGGGTCCTCGGCCACGCCCATCGAGGTCAGGCTTTCCGGTTCCGGTACGCCGAAGTCGTCGTGGTTCATACCGGCATCCTTTCAAGCGCGGGGCGACAGGGCTGGTTCGGGGTGCACCTACGGCTTTGGCGGTCAGTAGGTCAGCTTGCGGAGCAGCGTCTCTGCCGGACCACGGTACGAGTGCTTCTTCAGTTGGTACGCCGCCACGACCGAGATCGTCCAGACCAGTACTGCGACCCCCGCGGCGGTGAAGGCGGTGTGGCCGAGCCGGTCACCGAGATTCAAAGTGAAGGGCGCCAGCAGGACCAGCCAGGACACCGACTGGAAGAGATAGCCCGACAGTGACCGCTGCCCGAGCGCCGAGATGGCCTGCACCGGCAGGCTTCGCTTGTTGATCCGGATGACCAGCAGAGCGAAGAGCGCGATGTACCCCGGGCCGCCGTACTGGCCGCTGACGTTGTGCAGGAAGACCATCTTGTCGAAGGCTGCCTCGTCGACGTGCAGCCAGCCGGCGGCGACGAGAGCCTGGGGGAGCCCGCCGAGCACGGTGACGCTCATGCCGACCACCGCGACGCGGGTCAGCAGAGTCTGGTGAGCCTGCGGGTTCTCCAGCAGTTGCTTCCGCGCGGCCCAGATGCCGAGCCAGACGATCACGACGAAGCCGAGCACGTAGGCGGTGTGCGTGGGGTACTCCTGCAGTCGTGCGACCAGGCTGTCGGTGTAGCTCGTCGCCGCCAACGAAGGGTTCGGGCTGTTGGTCATCACGTACGCCGGACCGCTGCTGCTGACGGTCGCCCGCACCGCCGAGGCGGCCACCACCAACACATAGACAACCTGCGCTCCCCAGATCCACAAGACGATCCGGTGAAACCGGTCGCCGCGATTGAGCAGCACCAACGTGCAGACGATGCCGACCAGCCCGTAGGCGCCGAGGAAGTCACCGAAGTACAGCAGGGTCGCGTGGACCAGACCGAAGACAGCCAGCCAGGCGTTCCGCTTCAGCAGGATCCGCCGTACGCCGGTCGCGGTCGTCCCCGCGGCGCGCTGGCGCCGTGCCAGCTGGACCAGGCCGTAGCCGAACATCACCGCGAACACCGGATAGGCCCTGGCGTCCACCAGAGTGAGCTTGAGGAAGTTGAGGATCCGCTCCAGCCCGTGCGGACTGCCGTTCAGGCCAGGCTGGCCGGCGAACGCGAAGTTGGCGGCGTTGGCCAGGCCGATCAGCAGCAGCATCCCGCCACGGATCAGATCCGGGGCCAGGGCCCGCTCGGCGCCGGTGACCGGCCCGCGGTGGTCCGTCGAAGTCAGCATCGTCATGGGAGCTCGTCCTTAACTGTGGAAGGGTTGAACTGTTAACCCTGATCCTGCTGCGCCGCCGGCCGCCGCCCCAGCGGCCTGGCTCCCCTCAAGGGGTGGTGGTAGCACCACTTGTGACACTTCACGTCGATTCTGCAGACGAAGTGTCACAAGTCGGCTATGCTCGGAGTATGGACAGCTTCCAGGCGACGATCGACGCCGACGGCCGGATCGAGCCGCGCGACGCGATGCCCGAGGGATACCGCAAGACCCTGATCCGGCAGATCGCGCAGCACGCGCACTCCGAGATCATCGGCATGCAACCCGAGGGCAACTGGATCAGCCGCGCGCCGTCCCTGCGCCGCAAGGCGATCCTGATGGCGAAGGTGCAGGACGAGGCCGGGCACGGGCTCTACCTGTACGCCGCTGCCGAGACCCTCGGCGTGGACCGGGCCGAACTGCTCGACCTGCTGCACGCCGGCCGGCAGAAGTACTCCAGCATCTTCAACTACCCGACGCTGACCTGGGCCGACATCGGGGCGATCGGCTGGCTGGTCGACGGCGCCGCGATCGTCAACCAGGTGCCGCTGTGCCGCTGCTCGTACGGTCCGTACGCGCGGGCCATGGTCCGGGTCTGCAAGGAGGAGTCGTTCCACCAGCGGCAGGGCTTCGAGATCCTGCACACGCTGTGCAACGGCACCCCGGCCCAGCGGGAGATGGCGCAGGACGCGCTGAATCGCTGGTGGTGGCCGAGCCTGATGATGTTCGGCCCGCCGGACGCGAGCTCGACCCACTCCGAGCAGTCGATGGCGTGGGGGATCAAGCGGCACGGCAACGACGAACTGCGTCAGCGTTTCGTCGACATGACCGTCCCGCAGGCCGACGTGCTGGGCCTCCGGGTGCCCGACGACGGGCTGCGCTACGACCAGGAGAGCGGGCACTACAGCTTCACCGAGCCGGACTTCGCCGAGCTCTACGAAGTTGTCAAGGGCAACGGTCCGTGCAACCAGCAGCGGCTGGCGCACCGGGTGAAGGCGCACGAGGACGGCGCCTGGGTCCGCGAGGCCGCCGCGGCGTACGCCGAGAAGCAGGCCGTGAAGAAGGCGAGCGCCGCATGACCGAAGGCACTGGAGCCCGGGTGACCGTCGAGCCGCTGTGGGAGGTGTTCGTCCGTTCCCGCCGCGGGTTGTCGCACGTGCACGTCGGCAGCCTGCACGCGCCGGACGCCGCGATGGCGCTGCGCAACGCCCGCGACGTCTACACCCGCCGCCAGGAGGGCGTCTCGATCTGGGTGGTGCCGGCCAACGGCATCACCGCGTCGAGCCCGGACGAGAAGGACGAGTTCTTCGACCCGGCCGCCGACAAGGTCTACCGGCACCCGACCTTCTACCAGGTCCCGGAAGGCGTCGAGCACCTGTGAACGAGCCTCTCGCCGACGACCTGTTCGTCTACACCCTGCGGCTCGGTGACGACGCGCTGATCGCCGCGCAGCGGACCGCCGAGTGGATCGCGGCCGCGCCGCAGCTCGAGGAAGACGTTGCCCTGGGCAACATCGGCCTCGACCAGCTGGGCCAGGCCCGATCGCTGCTGCAGTACGCCGGCTCGGTCGAGGGCGCGGGCCGGTCCGAGGACGACCTGGCCTACTTCCGTGACGAGCGCGCGTTCCTCAACGTGCAGCTGTGCGAGCTGCCGAACGGCGACTTCGCGCGGAGCATCGCCCGGCTGCTCTACTTCGCGACCTACCAGCACCTGCTCTACGAGGAGCTGCGTGGCTGCGCCGACGAGACGCTCGCGGGTGTGGCCGGCAAGGCGGTGAAGGAGGTCGCGTACCACGTCGACCACGCGACCCAGTGGGTCCTGCGGCTGGGCGACGGCACCGAGGAGAGCCACGCCCGGATGCAGGCCGGTCTGGCTGCGATGTGGCCCTACACGGCCGAGCTGTTCGCCTCCGACGAGCTGGTGCGGCGGCTGGACGTGGCAGTCGACCCGTCGAAGCTGGAAGAGCAGTGGCTGAGCCGGGTCACGCAGGTGATCGACGAGTCGACGTGCGAGCGGCCGACCTCGGCGTACCAGCACAGCGGTGGCCGCGAGGGCCGTCACACCGAGCACTTCGGGTATCTGCTGGCCGAGCTGCAGCACATCGCGCGGGCCCACCCGGGAGCCTCGTGGTGACCGGGCTGCTGGACGACCGGGCGATCTTCGAGGCGGTCGGCGAGGTTCCGGACCCCGAGGTGCCGGTACTGACGATCGCCGATCTCGGCGTCCTGCGGGGCGTCCGGCGCGAGGGCGACGAGGTGGTCGTCACGATCACCCCGACCTACTCCGGCTGCCCCGCGATGGACCTGATCAAGCACGAGGTCGAGCTGACGCTGCGGTCCCTTCAGCTCGACGGCCGGGTCGAGACCGTGCTGTCGCCGGCCTGGACGACGGACTGGATGAGCGACGAGGGCAAGGCGAAGCTGACGGAGTACGGGATCGCGCCGCCGACCGGTCGGAGCACGGCCGGCGGACCGGTCGCGCTGAACCTGACACTGCGGTGCCCGCTGTGCGGCTCGCCCGACACCAGCGAGCTGAGCCGGTTCGGATCGACGTCCTGCAAGTCGCTCTGGCGGTGCAACTCCTGCCGGGAGCCCTTCGATCATTTCAAGGTGATCTGATGACGACGACGACCAGGCGCCGCGCGACCTTCCATCCGCTGAAGGTGCAGGGGATCGAGGTGCTGACCGACGACTCGGTCGCGATCACCTTCGACGTACCGGCGGAGCTCGCGGCGGAGTACGACTTCACTGCCGGGCAGCACCTGACCGTCCGGCGGCCGGGGGAGGAGCTGCGGCGCAGCTACTCGATCTGTTCACCGGCCGGCTCCGGCGTACTGCGGATCGCCGTCAAGCGGATCCCCGGCGGCGAGTTCTCGTCGTACGCCGCTGCCGGGCTGAAGATCGGCGACACGATCGACGTGATGACCCCGCTGGGCCGGTTCGGTACGCCGCTCGACCCGGCGAACGCGAAGCACTACGCGTTCGTCGCGGCGGGCAGCGGCATCACGCCGGTCCTGTCCCTGGTCGCGACCATCCTGCAGGTCGAGCCGCAGAGCCGGGTCACCCTGCTCTACGGCAACCGCACGGCCGGCACGGTGATGTTCGCCGACGAGCTCGCCGACCTGAAGGACGTGTACGCCGAGCGCTTGCACCTGGTGCACGTGCTGTCGCGGGAGTCGACGGACGTCGAGCTGTTCAACGGCCGGATCGACAGCGAGCGGTTGGGCCGGATGATCAACACGATCCTGCCGGTCAGGTCGGTCGACGAGTGGTTCCTCTGTGGCCCGTACGCGATGGTCGTCGGTGCTCAGGACCTGCTGCTCGACCAAGGTGTGCCGCGCGAGAGCGTTCATGCCGAACTGTTCCACGTCGGTGACGAAGCGCCGGTGGCCCGCGTCGAGGAGAGCGTGGCCGACGCGGAGGCCGCCGAGGTGACGGTGATCCTGGACGGCCGGCGATCGACGTTCCCGCTGGGGGAGCACGCGCGGCCGGTGCTCGACGCGACCCTCGCCGTACGCACGGATGCTCCCTTCGCCTGCAAGGGCGGCGTCTGCGGCACCTGCCGGGCGAAGGTTGTCGAGGGCACCGTCCGGATGGACACCAACTGGGCGCTCGAACCGGACGAGATCCGGGCCGGCTACGTGCTCACCTGCCAGTCCCACCCGACCAGCGAAAAGGTCACCCTCGACTTCGACGCCTGATCGCCGCCGGTCCCGTGTGGCTTCCCGGAAGTGTCGGTGGGCGCTGAAACAATCAGCGCTCACGACTGATGGGGGTGGGGCGCCGTGATGGGGCGTTCGCATGCGTTGTCCGGCTGGGTTGCCGGGTTGGCCGTCGCGCCGATGGTCGGCCTGACCTCGGTCGCGGAGGTGGTTCCGTTCGCCGCCGCGACCGCGGGTTACGCGTTGCTGCCGGATCTCGATCATCCGGGCGCGGGGGCGTCGCGGCTGCTCGGGCCGATCACCGGCTTCGTCTCGAGTGTGGTGCGCGCGTTCTCCAGTTTGCTGTACTCGCTGACGAAGGGCCCGCGCGACGAGGACAGCACCGGCCAGCACCGGCATGCCAGTCACACGTTGGCGGCGGCCGTCCTGCTGGGGATGGCGACGTCGAGCGCGGGCGCGGCCGGTGGTTGGCGCGCAGTACTGGCTGTCGCTCTGCTGGGACTGATCCTGGCTGCCGACGCACTCGGCGACTGGGTCCTGACGGTGGTGCTCGCCGCGGGAGTGTGGACGATCGCCGGCACCTGGCTGCCTGGCGAATCGGCCGCCCACAACCTGCATGCGGGACTGGAGAGTATCGGCAGCTGGATCGGTGTGGCTGTTGCCGTCGGCATGTTCGTGCACTGTCTCGGCGACAGTCTCACCAAGGCCGGCTGCCCGTGGTTGTGGCCGCTGCCGATCCGTGGCGAGACCTGGTACGAGATCCGCCTGCCTCGCCTGCTGCGATTCCGTACCGGCGGCTGGGTCGAGAACCTGCTGATCGCCCCCGCGCTGACCATCGGCGGGGTGCTGTTGGTGCCGGGCGCGCTGCCGATCGCGCAGGACCTGTACGCCGCGATCCTGTCGACCACCCAGGTCTGGATCGCCGGAGGGTGAGGGTGGTGCGCCGCGGTAGGGTCCGGCGGCGGCGCACCACCCTCGGGGAGATCAGCTGATCGCGTCAGGACGGACCAGCTGAGGCAGCACCTTGTCGAACAGCTTGCCGAAGGTCACTGTCGGGAGGACGTAGCGCGGGACGAAGGTGACCGTGGCGAGGGTGAGCCCCCAGGTCGCCGCCCGGCGGCGCTGGTTCGGCGTACCGTGGTGGCCTTCGGCGTCGAAGCCGCAGTCACCGAGGTCGTAGAACGTCTCCAGGTACTGCTGGACCCGCGACCAGCGCAGGTGGGCTCCGCGCTGGTGGGACAGGAAGTACGCCGCGTAGGAGTCGGCCATCAGCTCGGTCCGGCGGGTCGCTTCCGCGCCGGTGAGCGCACTGACGAACTGCTTGCGCTCGTACTGGATGTGGTGGCCGAACTCGTGCGCCAGGATCGCCTTCGACGCGACGTCGCCGAGGCCCAGCGAGCGGAAGCCTTCGAGTACGCCGTCACCCATCACGATCTTGTCGCGCGGCAGACCGGCCCCGGGGATCGGCTCGCCCTCGGCCGACCACGCGAACGCGTTGAAGGTGAAGAGCGGGTGGTTGCCGAAGTCGAACTTCGGCTGGTTCGCGATGGTGGCGATCGAGCCGGCCAGCGAGGCCGCGTCGGCGGCGGAGAAGCCGTGCGCGGCGGTCAGAGCGCGCGCGACCCGGGACTGGTCGAGCAGCGTGTCGCCGTGCGCTGGAACGGTCTCGATGTCGTCGGACCTGATGTCCCAGAACCCTTGCAGGCCCTTGAAGGAGTTCTTGATGGTGGTGGTGTACTCGCCGTCCAGACCGAAGAACCGTTGGTTGGCGGGCTCGGGGAAGAACAGCGCGTCGTACGTGATCGGGTCGAGCAGCAGGATGATGAACGCGTTCAGCCGGTCGTCCATCGTCCAGTCGGCGATGGAGGCGTCGACCCAGTCGGTCACCGGCGTGGTCGCCGGGCACTCGTAGTCGGTCGGATCGATCGCCTGGACAGCGGTCTGCTGGAGGTCCGAGTCGTGCAGACCGAGCCGTGCCTTGGTGGCCTCGAATTTCGCCTCGTAGCCGGCGGGCAGCTTCGACTCCAGCTGCTCGAGCAACGCGTGCGACTGCTGCGGGCTCAGATCACCGGCGGCGACGCTGCTGGTGACGCTCGTACTGCGAGTTGTCGCGGCCTGCGCGGGGGCGGTGACCAGGCTGCCGGTGAGTGCCAGCGTGGCGACGGCCACTGGCAGGGCGAGAAGCTTCTTCATGCGGCTCAGTCTGGCCCGGCCACCCGCCGCCTGGCCCCGGATCCCGCTGTCGGAATCCGGCATGGCAAGAACCTGACGTCTAGAGCTGATCCTGGGTCCGGCCGAGGAGATCCCGGTCGCCGAGCAGATAGGACGGATGGCCGGCGGCCTCCAGGGCTGCGGCGAACCGGCGCCGGTTGCGGAGCGACGGCCAGACCTCCCAGGCTGCCAGGCCGAGCGTCAGGGCGCCGCCGGCGAGGACCGGCCAGTAGCTGTCGACCACGAAACCGATCACGATCGAGGCGACGAAGACCGACTCGCAGGCCACGAAGCGGAGCAGGGTCGAGCTGTTGAACCGCAGCCAGGACTGCTTCTCCACCTCGGCGGGCAGGCCGCCGGGACCGAGCGGCCTGGCGCGGAAGCCGGCCAGTTCGCAGTACGAGAAGGCGCCGGCCGCGAGTGCGGCGACGACAGGCATCGGCCAGCCGCCGGGGAGCTCGCCGAAACCGTCCTCGGCCAGCACGAACCACAGCATCACGGTGATGATCGGGATCGGGTAGAGCATCGCGCGGGTGAGGAACTTCAGGGCGACGGCGGGCGGCTGGGTAGCGGTCACCGGAGGAGAGTACCGACTCAGCATGTCACCGAAATCGGACTGTCTGTGATCGAGCGCCCACGGAAAGTGTTTCCAGGAAGTTTTTCGGATTTTATTGGTGGAAGCTGTAACGACTACGGGTGCGGCTCCGATAGGACGAGTGAGCCTGGTGGCTGCCCGGACCCCCGAGCGGACAGCCACCAGGCCTACTCATTTCCGGAGGCGCTGGGAGCGGTAATCTGAGCCCCATGTCCTCCAGCACAACTTCCGCCTCACCGGCCCTGCCTTTCGGCCGGGTCACCACGGCGATGATCACCCCGTTCCGGCCCGACGGCTCGCTCGATCTGGAGACCGCCCAACGGGTCGCGAACCACTTGGTCGACGAGGGCAACGACGCGCTCATCATCAACGGCACCACCGGTGAGGCGCCGACCACCTCCGACCAGGAGAAGGTCCGGCTGATCCACGCCACCCTCGAAGCGGTCGGCGACCGGGCCAAGGTGATCAGCGGGGTCGGGTCGAACAACACCGCGCACAGCGTGGAGTGCGCGCGGGCCGCCGAGGCCGCCGGCGCGCACGGCCTGCTGGTCGTCACGCCGTACTACAACAAGCCGCCGCAAGAAGGCATCAAACTGCACTTCACCACCGTTGCCGACGCGACCGGCCTGCCGGTGCTGGCCTACGACATCCCCGGCCGCGCGGGCGTCCCGATCACCACCGAGACCCTGCTGGAGCTCTCCGAGCACCCGCGGATCGTGGCGGTCAAGGACGCCAAGGGCGACGTCGCCGCCACCACCAAGGTGCTGGCGAACTCCGATTTGTTCTACTACTGCGGCGCCGACGAGCTGAACCTCGCCTGGCTGGCGATCGGCGCGGTCGGCATCGCCAGTGTCGTCGGCCACGTCGCCGCCCCGCAGTACCGCGAGATGATCGCCGCCGTCGACGCCGGTGATCTCGCCACCGCACAGCGGATCGATCGCCGGCTGGTGCCCGCCGTCGAGGCGATCATGACCATCACCCAGGGCGCCATCATGGTGAAGGCGGCGCTGAAGCTGACCGGTGTGATCGAGCACGCGACGCTGCGCGCGCCGCTGGTCGAGGCCACCGCGGGTCAGCTGGACCGGCTCACCACCGACCTCAAGACGGCAGGACTGATTGCATGAGCCACCCCCACCCGGATCTCGCCGCGCCCGCACCACTGGCGCCGGGCGCGCTGCGGGTCGTCCCACTCGGCGGCCTCGGCGAGGTCGGCCGCAACATGACCGTCTTCGAGTACGACGGCAAACTGCTGATCGTCGACTGCGGGGTGCTGTTCCCGGACGAGAACCAGCCCGGTGTCGACCTGATCCTGCCGGACTTCCAGCCGATCCGGGACCGGCTCGACGACATCGTGGCGGTCGTCCTGACGCACGGTCACGAGGACCACATCGGTGGCCTGCCCTACCTGCTGCGCGAACGCGGCGACATCCCGGTGGCCGGTTCGCAGCTGACCCTGGCGCTGCTGGAGGGCAAGCTCCGCGAGCACCGGCACCGCAACGTGCCGCAGCAGACCGTGGTCGAGGGGGAGACGGTCCGGTTCGGCCCGTTCGAGTGCGAGTTCGTCGCGGTCAACCACTCCATCCCGGACGCGCTGGCCGTCGCCATCCGGACGCCGGCCGGCCTGGTGCTGCACACCGGTGATTTCAAGATGGACCAGTTGCCGCTGGACAACCGGATCACCGACCTGCGCGCGTTCGCCCGGCTCGGCGAAGAGGGCGTCGACCTGTTCATGGTCGACTCCACCAACTCCGAGGTGCCCGGCTTCACCACCCACGAGCGCGACATCGCGCCGGTACTGGACGGCGTCTTCACCAAGGCGGCCAACCAGCGCATCATCGTCGCCTGCTTCGCCTCCCACGTGCACCGGGTCCAGCAGGTGATGGACGCGGCCGTCAAGCACCGTCGCAAGGTCGCGTACGTCGGCCGCTCGATGGTCCGCAACATGGCCGTCGCTCGCGACCTGGGTTTCCTCAAGGTGCCCGGCGACACCCTGATCGACATGCGCGAGCTGGACAACTACCCGCCCGAGCAGGTGGTACTGATCTCGACCGGTTCGCAGGGCGAGCCGATGTCGGCGCTGTCGCGGATCGCGGCCAACGACCACCACGTCGTGCAGATCCAGCCGGGCGACACCGTGGTGCTGGCTTCCTCGCTGATCCCGGGCAACGAGAACTCGGTCTTCCGGGTGATCAACGGCCTGACCCGGCACGGCGCGAACGTGATCCACAAGGGCAACGCCCTGGTGCACGTCTCGGGTCACGCGTCGGCCGGTGAGCTGCTCTACTGCTACAACATCGTCAAGCCGCGCAACGTGATGCCGGTGCACGGCGAGATCCGGCACCTGCACGCGAACGCCGAACTGGCCCGGCAGACCGGCGTACCGGAGGGCAATGTGGTGGTGGTCGAGGACGGCGTGGTGGTCGACCTGGTCGACCTCAAGGTTGTGATCGCCGGCAAGGTCGAGTGCGGCTATGTCTTCGTGGACGGCTCGACCGTGGGCGACATCACCGAGACCTCGCTGAAGGATCGGCGGATTCTCGGCGATGAGGGTTTCATCTCGGTGATCGCCGTGATGGACTCTGTCACCGGCAAACTGACCGCCGGTCCGGAGATCCAGGCCCGGGGCTTCGCCGAGGACGACACCGTCTTCGACGAGTTGAAGCCGAAGATCGAGGCGGAGATCGCGAAGGCGATCGGGAGCGGGGTGGACGACATGTACCAGTTGCAGCAGATCATCCGCCGCGTGGTCGGCAAGTGGGTCAGCGACACGCATCGTCGCCGGCCGA
Organism: Kribbella sp. CA-293567; assembly: GCF_027627575.1. Lineage (NCBI taxonomy): Bacteria > Bacillati > Actinomycetota > Actinomycetes > Propionibacteriales > Kribbellaceae > Kribbella > Kribbella sp. CA-293567. The sequence goes on along the minus strand of NZ_CP114065.1, from coordinate 4,618,669 downwards.
TGATCATCCCGGTCGTCGTGCAGTCCTAAACAGAGGGGTGGGCCAGACGTGAGTATTACTGGTGTGAATGGAGCCGGGCAGCGCCGGCCCACCATGAAAGAGGTCGCGGCCCGGGCGGGCGTGGCCCTCAAGACCGTCTCCCGGGTGGTCAACGAGGAGCCGAACGTCAGCCCGGAGCTGACCGCGAAGGTCCAGGCCGCGATCAAGGACCTGAACTACACGCCGAACGAGAGCGCCCGGATGCTGCGGCGCGGCAAGACCGGCACCATCGCGGTCGTCATCCGCGACATCGGCGACCCGTTCTTCGCCTCGCTCGGCCGCGCGGTCGAGCTGTGGGCGCGGGGGAGCGGGTCGGTCGTGATGATCGGCCTGACCGACGAGGACCCCGAACGCGAGCGGGACGTCTGCCTGGAGTTCGTCGCCCGGCGGCCGGACGCGCTGATCATGGCGCCGATCGGGGAGACCCAGGAGTACCTGGCCCCGCACGTGGACGCCGGGATGGCGGTCGTGACGATCGACCGGCCGGCGCACGGCATCGAGGCGGACGCCGTCCTGGCCGACAACGCCGGCGGGATCGACCAGGCGATCGACCACCTGGTGCGGCAGGGCCACCGCCGGATCGCGTACCTCGGTGACGACGAGCGGATCTTCACGGCCCGCGAGCGGGTGGTCGCCTACCGGGCCGGGATGGCCCGGCACCGGATCGACGTCGACGAGGACCTGGTCCACCTGTCCGAGCCGACCACCGAGGGAATCGGGATCACGCTGTCGGCGGTGCTGGACCGTCCCGAGCCCGCGACGGCGATCCTGTCGGCGAACAACATGACCACGGCCGAGGTACTGCGGGGGATGGCCGGCCGCCGCGACCGGGTGGCCCTGGTGTCGTTCGACGACCTGGCCCTCGGCGATCTGCTCAGCCCGGGTCTGACCGCGGTGGCGCAGTCGGCCGACGTGATGGCGCGGACGGCGATCCAGTTGATGACCGAGCGGCTGCCCGAGCCACACCGCCCCGGCCGCACCGTCAGGGTTCCCGTGAAGCTGACGATCCGCGGCTCGGGGGAGATCCCGCCGCAGAGCTAGTGCCCCGTGCCGGGGCACTAGCTGGGACCACGGTGCTGCCTGGTTACTTGCGGTACAGGCTGACCAGGGGGCACTGGAACGGGTCGCGGGCGCGGATGCCGACATTGTTCAGGTAGTCGACGACGACCTTGTACGACTCGAGGAAACCGACCTCGGTGTACTTCACGCCGTGCAGTTCGCAGTACTCGCGGACGATCGGCTGCACCTTGCGCAGGGTCGGCCGGGGCATGCTCGGAAACAGGTGGTGCTCGACCTGGTAGTTCAGGCCGCCCATCGCGAAGTCGACCATCGGGCCGCCGCGGATGTTGCGGGACATCAGCACCTGGCGACGGAGGAAGTCGATCTTCATCGTGGCCGGGACCAGCGGCATGCCCTTGTGGTTCGGGGCGAACGAGCCGCCGAGGCAGACACCGAAGACGGCCAGCTGCAGACCGAGGAACGCGCTCGCCTTGCCGACCGGCAGGACGACGTACAGGGCGGTGACGTAGAGGCCGAGCCGCGAGACGACGACGGCCGCCTCGACCCGCTCGACCTTGGACGCGCCGCGGCGGAACAGGTGCTGGAGGCTCGACACGTGCAGGCTGAGGCCTTCGAGCGTCAGCAGCGGGAAGAAGAGCCAGCCCTGCCGGGCCTGGAACCACTTCAGGAACCCGCTCTTACGACTGTCGGCGTGGTCGGGCGTGAAGGCGATCACGCCGAGGCCGATGTCGGGGTCCTTGCTGATCTGGTTCGGTGCGTTGTGGTGCTTGCTGTGCTTGTTCTTCCACCAGGTGATGCTCATCCCGGCGAGGCCGCCGGCCAGCATCCGCGCGGTCCAGTCGTTCCAGCGGGCGGAGTCGAAGATCTGCCGGTGCGCGGAGTCGTGGCTGAGGAACGCGACCTGGACCAGGATCAGCGCGAGCGCGCCGGCCATCAGCAACTGCAGCCAGGAGTTGCCGAGCAGGATGAAGCCGGTGATCACGCCGCCGAGGGCGAGCAGCACCAGCCCGATCCGGGTCCAGTAGTAGACGTAGCGGCGTCGCAGCAGGCCCAGGTCCCGGACCGTGCGCAGCAGGTCGCTGTAGAGGCTCGCGTGTTTCTCTTGCGGCCGTTGAGGGTGCGGGTCTTCAGCGAGCAGTTGTGACAAGGAGAACGCCCCATCCGGAGTGCATCGGTCGAGATGCGCCACCGGGTCCAGGGCAGCGCCACGAAAGAGTGGCTGTAGCTCCCAACGGAACCACGCGGAGAGGCGCCACGCAACCGACCCTGCGGTAGGTGCGCGTCGCCTCCCGGCTCAGCGGGCCAGCAGAACGCCGGTCCGGAGTGTGCCGTCGAGCACACCCGAGGCCACCGAGGCGAGTTCGCAGCCTCGGCCCCGGGCGTAGGAGCGCATCGCGTTGAACGCTTCGGACAGGCTCAGCCCGGCCCGCTCGGCCAGCATGCCCTTGGCCTGTTCGATCAGCACTCGGCTGTCGAGCGCGAACTGCAGTTGGCCACAGACCTGATCGCGGCTGCGGGCACCCCGCTCGTGCAGCAACCCGATCGTCGCCATGTCGGCGAGAGCCTGACCCAGCGTGAGGTCGTCCTCACTGAAACCGGTGGTGCCGTGGCGGAAGAGGTCCATCGAGCCGATCGCCTCCCCTCGCAGACACAGCGGGAGCAGCTCGGAGATGGCATAGCCGCCGTAGCCGTCCACCAACTCGGCCGGCGAGTTCGGCGAGGCCAGCACCCGCAGTACGCCGTGGTCGCCGGCGAGCGTGAGACCGACTGCGTCCACCTCGAGCAGTTCGGTGGTCTCCTCGGCCAGCATGCCGAGGAATCCGGCCAGCTCGAAGTCGTCGACCAGGGTGTCGGCCAGCTTGATGAAGACCTGCGTGAGACGGCGTTCCCTTGTCATCCCCAGCCTGCCCTTTCGGTTCGTGTGCCTCAATCATCGGTGCCTGAACAAGCTTCGGCCGAGTTGTCGGGCAGTTCGCCCGGCGGCCACTTCCGCGTCATTCGGGAGGAGCACCTTCGGCAGCATGAACCTGAGCCGCCGCCAGTTGCTGGCCGTCACCGCCGCCGCGGGTGCGACAGCCGCCGTACCAGGCGTGACCGCTGCCGCGACACCTTCCGTCGTACGCCGGGACCGCCCTGCCTTGCCGTCCGGGATCATGTCAGGTGACGTCACCGGCAACTCGGCCGTGGTCTGGTCGCGTACCGACCGCCGCGCTCGCCTGGTGGTCGACGTCACCAGCCACGGCCGCTTCGACCGCGCCATCCGGCTGCGGGGCCCGGTCACCTCGGCCGACCAGGACTACACCGCCCAGCTCCCGCTCCGTGGGCTGCGACCCGGCCAGCGCTACGACTACCGGATCGGCTTCGAGGACGCTTACGGCCGGCGCGGTCAGACAGCGGAAGGCTCCTTCAGTACGCCGGGCCGCAACCGGCCGGTGAGCTTCGTCTGGACCGGTGACACGGTCGGGCAGGGCTACGGGATCAACCCCGACTTCGGCGGCATGATCGCGTACAAGGCGATGCACCGGACCCGCCCGGACTTCTTCCTGCACTCCGGCGACAACATCTACGCCGACGGCCCGATCGCGGCGCAGGTGGCGATCCCGGACGGCACGGTGTGGAAGAACGTGGTGACCGAGGAGGTCAGCAAGGTCGCCGAGACGCTGGCGGAGTACCGGGGCCGGTACAAGTACAACCTGCTCGACCACAACGTCCGCGACCTGTACGCCGACGTACCGATCGTCAGCCAGTGGGACGACCACGAGACGGTCAACAACTGGTACCCCGGCGAGATCCTGACCGACAGCCGCTACACCGAGAAGCGGGTCGACGTACTGGCGTCGCGGGCCCGGCAGGCGTTCCTGGAGTACCTGCCGATGATCCACCCGGGCGGCCGGAACCGCATCTATCGCAAGGTGAGCTATGGCCCGCTGCTCGATGTCTTCTGCCTGGACATGCGCACCTATCGCGGCGCCAACCCCGCACCGGGTGTGGCCGGCCCGGTCGCGATGCTGGGTGCCGAACAGGCAGCGTGGCTGGTTCGCGAGGTCGCTGCTTCCCAGGCGACCTGGAAGGTGATCGCCAGCGACATGCCGATCGGCGTCCTGGTGCCGGACGGCAACGAGATCGAGGCCGTCGCCAACGGCGTCGCCGGAGCACCGGGTGGCCGCGAGCACGAGATCGCCTGGGTGCTGAGCCAGTTCAAGCGGCGCAAGGTCCGCAACACGGTGTGGCTGACGGCGGACGTGCACTACTGCGCCGCTCACCACTACGACCCGTCCCGGGCGGCGTTCACCGACTTCGACGCGTTCTGGGAGCTCGTCGCCGGTCCGGTGAACGCGGGCACCTTCGGGCCGAACGCGCTCGACTCGACCTTCGGCCCCCGGCTGGACTTCGTGAAGGCGGCCGACTTCCCGAACCAGCCGCCGTCGGGAGGCAACCAGTTCTTCGGCCATGTCGCGATCGATCCGCGGACGGAGGTCTTCACCGCTTCGCTGCGCGATCTCTACGGCAAGGTGCTGTGGAGCAAGGACCTGCCGCCGTCGCGGGTGTGGTAGGGAAAACCTGCTGAGGGTGGTCGGGGGAGCGGGTTAGGTTGGCTGGCATGAGCGCCGAGTACCCCGAGAGCCGCCGTGATGAGAGCGTCGTCGACACCCTGCACGGACATCAGATCGCCGACCCGTACCGCTGGCTGGAGGATGCCGACTCCGCCGAGACCAAGGACTGGGTCAGCCGCCAGAACGCTGCCACCGAGGCCGAGTTGTCGAGGTACCCGGAGCGGGCGTGGTTCCAGGAGACGATGACCGCGATCCTGGCGCGCCCGCGGGCGGGCGTACCGGGGCAGGAGTCGGGTTGGTTCTTCGTCGGCCGCAACGACGGCTCCCATGCGCAGGACATCGTGTATGTCGCCGACTCGCTGGAGGGACTGCTCGAGGGTGGCCGGGTCATCCTCGACCCCAACAACCTGTCCGAGGAGGGCACGGACTCCCTCGCCAGCTTCGCGGTCAGCCCGGACGGCCGGTACTTCGCCTACGGCGTCAACGAGAGCGGCAGCGACTGGACCACCTTCCGGCTCCGGGAGGTGGCGACGGGCGCCGACGTGGACGACGTGGTGACGCGGGCCAAGTTCAGCGAAGCAACGTGGCTGCCGGACTCCTCGGCGTACCTCTACCTGCACTACCCGGCCAGCGGCCGCAGTGAGGGCACCGAGACGCAGGCCTTGCGCGGCGGTCAGCTGAAGCTGCACAAGGTCGGTACGCCGCAGGAGAACGACGAATTGGTCCTGAGCTTCCCGGACAACAACCAGGTTTTCATCGGCGCGGAGGTGTCCGACGACGACCGCTATCTCGTCGTCACGCTCACCGAGGGCACTGACCCCGCGACCAAGCTGTGGCTCTATCCCTTCACCGACGGCGGCCTGGGAGAGCCGGTGAAGGTGATCGACGAGTTCCACGACGAGACTGTCTTCGTCCGGATGTCCGGCGACCAACTGGTGCTGCGGACCGACCGTGACGCGCCACGAGGCCGAGTTGTCGCCTCGGACCTGGCGGGGAACTTCACGGACCTCATCCCCGAGGGCGACAGCGTCCTGCATTCCGTTCGCGGTACTGCGGCAGGTCTCGCGGTGTTCTCCCTGCTGGACGCACAGCCGGTCCTGTCACTGCACGACCTCGACGGCGGCAACGCGCGCATCGTGCCGGTGCCCGGCGGCGCCGTCGTCGGCCTGAACGCGTCGACCAAGCACGACGAGGTCTTCATCGGCCTGTCGACCACGACGGACCCGACAGTCTCGTACGTCGTCTCTGCGTCCTCCGGCGAATTTCGGGCGCTGCCGGAGCTGGTGCCGGCAGGCGTCGGCTTCCTGTCGCCTGACATCACCATCACGCGCCGGGTCGAGCCAGGACGCGAGGTGCCGTACTTCCTGATCAGCAGGGCGGACCTGACCTTCGACAAGCCGCGGCCGACGTTGCTGTACGGGTACGGCGGCTTCCGCATCCCGATCTTCGCCGACTACCGGCCGGGTTGGCCGGCCTGGCTCGCTGCGGGCGGCGTACTGGTTATCGCCAACCTGCGCGGCGGCGGCGAGTACGGGAGTGACTGGCACGAGGCAGGCCGGCTGCGGAACAAGCAGAACGTCTTCGACGACTTCATCGCGGTGGGGGAGCACCTGACCAAGACCAAGGTCACGAGCGCTGCCCAGTTGGCGATCCACGGCCGCAGCAACGGCGGCTTGCTCGTCGGCGCGGTGATGGCGCAGCGGCCGGACCTGTTCGCGGTGGCGCTGCCAGGTGTCGGCGTGATGGACATGCTGCGCTTCCATCTCTTCACCGTGGGCGCCGCCTGGGCCTCTGACTTCGGGTTGCCCGACGATCCCGAGCAGTTCGAGGACCTGCTGGCGTACTCGCCGCTGCACAACCTCCGCGAGGGTACGGCGTACCCGGCGACGCTGGTCGTCACCGGCGACCACGACGACCGGGTGGTGCCGCTGCACAGCCACAAGTTCATGGCCGCGCTGCAGCACGTGCAGAGTGGGGGAAGTCCGGTGCTCAGCAGGATCGAGGTCAACACCGGCCACGGTTTCGGGAAGCCCGCGGCCATGGTTGCCTCGGAATGGGCTGACCTGCTGGCGTTTGCCGCTCACCACACAGGTCTGCAACCGGGCGCCTGACCCAGCCGGCTGATTCCGGTCGATCCGAACGGTGGTCCGGCCGGAACCAGCTGAGTCAGGGGAAGTGCCTCACCAGATCTTGGGGGCCACGAGGTCACGGGGGTCGCCGATGGGCTGACAGCCGTGGCCGGACTCCTCGTACTCCGCGGCCGGACCGTTGGCGGCGAGACTGCGCACGGCGCCGACGAGACGGTCGACGTGTTCGCGCGTCGTACCGAGGCCGAGGCTGGCGCGCACGGCGGTGGTCTCCGGCGAGCCGGCGAGCAGGTGGCCGACCAGCGGGTGCGCACAGAACTTGCCGTCCCGGACACCGATCCCGTACTCCGCCGAGAGCGCCGCGGAGACCAGCGTCGAGCTGACGCCGTCGACGGTGAAGCAGACAGTGCCCACGCGGTCCGCGTCGGCGCCGAAGATGTCGTAGGTGTTCACGCCGGCGATCTGGGCCAGGCCGGTGCGGAGCCGGGCCAGCAGGCTGCGCTCGTGCTGCTCGATCGCCTCACGGTGCTCGGCGATCGCGGCGCAGGCGGCGGCCAGCGCGATCGCGCCGATCACGTTCGGCGAGCCGCCCTCGTGCCGGGCCGGGCCCTCGTTCCAGACCGTCGTGTCGCCGGTCACCGAAGCCGTCGCGCCGCCACCCAGCAGGTAGGGATCGGCGGCGTTCAGCCAGTCAGCGCGACCGATCAGCGCGCCGGCGCCGTACGGGGCGTAGAGCTTGTGGCCCGACAACGCGACCCAGTCGACATCGAGCTGCTGGATGTCGACCTCACGGTGCGGCGCGAGCTGGGCGGCGTCCAGGCAGACCCGGGCACCGTGGGCCTTGGCCACTGCGGCGATCTCGGCGATCGGAAAGATCTCACCGGTCACGTTCGACGCGCCGGTCAGGACCACCAGGCGCGGTCCTTCGGGAGCAGTACGCAACGCGTTGGCGACCTCGGTCACCGCTGCGGTCTGCGAGGCCGGTGTCGCGAGCCGGACGGTGCGCTCGGCCGGCCAGGGAAGCAGCGCCGCGTGGTGCTCGGACTCGAACACGATCACTGTCGCATCGGCCGGGACCGCCCGGGCCAGCAGGTTCAGCGCGTCGGTGGTCTGACGGGTGAAGATCACCTGGTCGTCGTCCCGGGCTCCGACGAAGCTGTGCAACTCAGCGCGGGCGCGCTCGTACCACTGGGTGGTGATGCGCGAGGCGTATCCGTTGCCGCGGTGCACCGACGCGTACGACGGAAGCGCGGCCTCGACGGCCGCTCGCACGGACTCCAGACAAGGCGCGCTCGCGCCGTGGTCGAAGTTCGCGTAGTCCGTCACGCGACCATCGGCCAGCGGGACCAGCAGGTCGCTCCCGACGGTCGCGGGGATGCTGCCGGTGCTGAGGCTGGCGACGGTCGGCCGGGTGGTCACGGCGGCGTTGGCAGGCTCGAGGATGGAGAGGATCGACATGGTTCTGGCTCCCGGGGGTCCGCGCTTGCCGAATCGGGGTATCCGAACGGCCCGGTCCTCACCCAGGGCACCCCACCGCGGAGGAGGGTTGCCGGCCAGCAAGCTGGGGCTTCACGCTGGCACTCATGACCTGATGAAGAAGGTAACCAACGAACCGGTTGGCGCGCCAGCAGTCATCTCATTTGGTGGGATACTGAGACGTATGATGAGACGCCAAGCGTTGATCCGCTGCGTGATTCGTGGAGCGGCGTAAAGCGTTGGTCCCGGATCGAGCTCCGGGGGAGGATGCGCGGATGACTTGGATCGCACCCGAGGTCGAGCGCCCCGAGGGCTCGCTGGTCGCGCCGGAGCCCGAACTGCTGGCCGGTTACCTGAACTTCTACCGGACCACCCTGCTGCACAAATGCGCTGGCCTGACCGCCGAACAGCTGGCCACCCGCCCGTCGTCGCCGTCCAACCTCTCGCTGCTCGGCCTGATCCGGCACGCGACCAAGGTGGAGCGAATCTGGTTTCGCATCTTCTTCACCGCCGACAACCCGGCCGAGCCCGTCTTCGACCCTACTCTGGGCAAAGACGCCGACTTCGAGTTGGTTGACGCGGCCAACGCCCAGACGGAGTACGAGAACCTGATCGCCGAGTGGGCTCTTTCGGACCAGGCTGCCGCTGGCCGGCCCCTCGACACCCGCTTCACCTTCCGAGGTGAGCCGTCCTCCCTGCGCATGATCTACATCCACCTGATCGGCGAATACGCCCGGCACTGCGGCCACGCCGACCTCCTCCGCCAGCAACTGGACGGCTCCACCGGCGCTTGACGCCAGCGTCCGCAGCCCCGACACCGCCGCGTGGTCTCGATACCGCCTCTGCCGGCGCCGTCTACGACTGACCGCTGGTGCTGTGACGCGACGGATGGGGCGACGTAATCGGCGTGTGACACGTGGGACTCGAGTGGTAGTCGGGGTAGCCTGCTAGACATGGCGACCCGCACGTCTTCCACGGCGCGGGCGCGGAAGTCCGCAGCCAGTGGCCCTGCAAAGGGCGGCTCGGCAGCTGGTGGCCGCTCCCGTCCGACAGCCGCCCAGAAGCGTGGGCAGAGCACGAAGCGCAGTGGCTCGACCGCTGCGCGGACGGCCACGCCCAAATCCACCGGTGCCGGACCGTTCGCGGCCGCCATGCTCGCGGTGGCCCGCGGCCTGGTCAAGCTCTGGATCGGGTTCGCCCACCTGCTCGGCGGCATGGTCCGCGGCATCGGCCACGGTGCCCGTGACCTGGACCCCGCGCACCGCCGCGACGGCGCGGGCCTCACCCTCATCGGTTTGTCTCTGGTCGTAGCCGCAGCGATCTGGTGGAACCTGCCGGGCGCAGTCGGCAACGCTGTTCGCACAGTGGTCGGCGGCAGCGTCGGCATGCTCGGCTGGGCGATCCCGCTGCTGCTCCTGTTCGTCGCCGTCCGCACGATGCGCGACCCGGAGCGCAACGGCCCGGCTGGTCGCCAGGTGATCGGCTGGACGACGTTCTCCCTCGGGGTGCTCGGTCTCGTCCACATCGCCAACGGACTGCCGCGTCCCAGCAATCCGGCCGACGGCAAGCTGGAGGACGCCGGGGGAGCGGTCGGCTACTTCGTCTCCTCCCTGCTGTCCGACCTGCTCACGCAGTACGTCGCCGCGCCGCTGCTGGTGCTGCTGGCGATCTTCGGCGCGCTGGTCGTCACCGGAACTCCCATCTACGCCATCCCGTTGCGGGTTCGCGCCGCGTTCGACGTACTGCTCGGGCGCACCGAGATCCCAGGCGACGCTCCTTCCGCGGCGGGGCAGCCCGACGACACCGTCCGGCTCACCCGGAAGGAGCGGCGCGCGAAGGCCGCTCTGGACGAGGACGGCGAGCCGACCATCAAGCCGTACGACTCTCCGGTGCTCGAGGGTCGCGAGATCTCCAAGCGCGGCCGCAAGAAGGCGCCGATCGACGCGGACGAAGAGCCGTACGACGTCGACGCGGACGCCGCGGCAGCGGCTGCGGCCGGCGCGCCGCCGATCTACGGAGCCGTGGCCGGCGCGATGAAGGCCGGCTCGAAGAAGGACCCCGAGCCCGAGCAGGAGTCGCCCGCCGAGCCGCCGCCGCACACCCCGCTCCCGCAGCGGGTGGAGCAGCTCAGCCTTTCCGGCGACATCACCTACACGCTGCCCGACGGCCAGATCCTGAAGCCGGGTTCGGTCCACAAGGCCCGCACCAAGGCCTCGGACGCGGTGGTCGGCAAGCTCACCGAGGTGTTCGAGCAGTTCGGCATCGACGCGCAGGTGACCGGCTACACCCGTGGCCCGACCGTCACCCGCTACGAGGTCGAGCTCGGCTCCGCGGTCAAGGTCGAGAAGGTCACCGCGCTCAGCAAGAACATCGCGTACGCCGTGGCCAGCGCCGACGTCCGGATCCTGTCGCCGATCCCAGGCAAGTCCGCGATCGGGATCGAGATCCCGAACATCGACAAGGAGATCGTCAGCCTCGGCGACGTGATCCGGTCGTCGACCGCGCGCAACGACCACCACCCGATGGTGGCCGGCCTGGGCAAGGACGTCGAGGGCGGCTTCGTTGTCGCCAACATGGCGAAGATGCCGCACCTGCTGGTCGCGGGTGCGACCGGTTCGGGTAAGTCGTCGTTCGTGAACTCGCTCATCACCTCGGTGCTGATGCGCTCCACCCCCGACGAGGTCCGGATGATCCTGGTCGACCCCAAGCGGGTCGAGCTGAACAACTACGAGGGCATCCCGCACCTGATCACGCCGATCATCACGAACGCCAAGAAGGCGGCCGAAGCGCTGCAGTGGGTCGTGCGCGAGATGGACATGCGCTACGACGACCTCGCGGCGTTCGGGTTCCGGCACGTCGACGACTTCAACAAGGCGGTCCGTGGCGGCAAGGTCAAGGTGCCGCCGGGCAGCGAGCGGGTGCTCTCGCCGTACCCGTATCTGCTGGTCATCGTGGACGAGCTCGCCGACCTGATGATGGTGGCTCCGCGGGACGTGGAGGACTCGATCGTCCGCATCACGCAGCTGGCCCGCGCCGCCGGTATCCACCTGGTGCTGGCCACCCAGCGCCCGTCGGTCGACGTCGTCACCGGTCTGATCAAGGCGAACGTGCCGTCCCGGCTGGCCTTCGCGACCTCGTCGCTGGCCGACAGCCGGGTCATCCTGGACCAGCCCGGCGCGGAGAAGCTGGTCGGTCAGGGTGACGGTCTGTTCCTGCCGATGGGTGCGAGCAAGCCGATGCGGATCCAGGGATCGTGGGTCACCGAGAACGAGATCCGGGCCGTCGTCGAGCACTGCAAGGAGCAGTTGCAGCCGACGTACCGCGAGGACGTCACGGTCGCGCCGGGCCCGAGCAAGGACCTCGACGACGAGATCGGCGACGACCTCGACCTGGTCGTGCAGGCGGCCGAGTTGATCGTCTCCACCCAGTTCGGCTCGACGTCGATGCTGCAACGTAAGCTCCGGGTCGGTTTCGCCAAGGCAGGCCGGCTGATGGACATCCTGGAGAGCCGGGGCGTGGTCGGGCCGAGCGAAGGTTCCAAGGCCCGCGACGTTCTGGTGAAACCGGACGACCTAGAGGATTTCGTCGCCACATTGCGAGGAGAGTGACCCGTGACGGCCCATACCGCGATGCCTCGGTCTGAGCAGCACGCTGTGGACACCGATCAAGTCACCCACGAGTTCACCGTTCGTGCCTCCCAGAAGGTGCACGGAGTCCTGGCCGTCGGTGCCGGTCTGGTTGCGGTCGGTTTTGCGATCTCCGGATCGACCAGCCCCACCGGCGTACTGCGCTGGTTCGCCGCGGCGGCGTTCGGCGTACTCGCGGTGATCTGCGCCCGCGCGCTGAGCGTCGGCGCGCTGCTGGTCGCCGACGACGTCGGGATCCGGCTGCGGATCCGCAACGAGTGGATCGGTACGCGGTGGGAGGAGATCGAGGAGGTCACCGTGCTGAGGCGGCGGCACCTGCTCGACGACGGCCGGATCGCGGTGCACCTGCTCGATCCCGGACCGATGCTCAGTGAGATGCCGGCCGCGACTCGCAGGGTCACCGATGCCAACCGTCGGCTGACCGGCACGTCGCTCGCGGTACCGTTCGGTCTGACGGCTACACCGTCCAACGGGACGGCGTCGACCGGAGATGTGGTCCAGGCTCTGCACATGCTGGCGGACACCAGGTGTCCGGTCAGGGAACAACTCTGAGCCTTGCGTGACCCCGTCGCGCCAATGCCGTTGACTGTGTGACGTCGGCGGACCGGCGACCAGACACAAAGACGGTGGAGAGGTGGTGGGGCGTGAGCATCGGCAGCGAGCTCACGGCGGTCCGCGAACGGGCCGGCCTGACGATCGAGCAGTTGAGCTCCTCGACCCGGATCAGATCCGGACTGCTCGCCGCCATGGAGGCCGACGACTTCTCCCGCTGCGGCGGAAACTTCTACGCGCGCGGTCACATCCGGGCGATCGCCCGTGTGGTCAAGACCGATCCGGAAGCCCTGCTGGCGAAGTTCGACGAGACCCACCCGGCGTCCCAGCCGGACCGGACCCGTCGCGAAGAGCGGGCCACCTCCAGACGTCCCACCCTGCACCCCGCCCGCCCACGCTGGGCGGTCGTCCTGGGCGCGATCCTGGTGGGCCTGATGGGCTGGGGCATGGTGCGCCTCTTCACCCTCCCCAGCGACGTCGAAGCCAACGCCTCGAAGACCTCCCCGACCCCCGTGGTGACCACTCCCGCCCCCAAACCCACCGCCAAGGCCCCGATCAGGCCGACCTCCCCTGTGCAGCCGGCCAAGCCCGCCACCCCGCTCCGCACCAAACTGGTCCTCACCGCCCGCGGCGACGGCTCCTACATCACCATCCGCAACTCCAAGAACCTCAAACTCTTCCAAGGTGTCCTCGGCCCCGGCTCGACCCAAACCATCAACTACGCCGGCGAGATCCGCGTCACCCTGGAAAACGGCACCAACATCACCGTCTTCATCAACGGCACCAAAACCACACCCCCCTCCAAACGCTTCACCATCCTCCCCGCCGGCAAGATCGCAGTCCCCGAGGACTGATCTCCTCTCCGCCGGAGATCGCAGTCCCCGAAGCTGACCCTCGCACCGGAAACGGCAACTCCCGAGGACTGACCCCCACGCCGCCCTGCAACCTTCTGCGACGGCAGGACGTTCCACTCCGGCATCTGCTGCGTGACGGCAGGACGTTCCACTCCGGCATCTGCTGCGCGACGGCAGGTCGGTCCACTCCGGCATCTGCTGCGCGACGGCAGGACGGTCCACTCCGGCAACTGCTCCGCCACGGAAGCGCGTTCCACTCCGGCAACTGCTCTGCCACGGCAGGACGGTCCACTCCGGCATCTGCTCTGCCACGGAAGCGCGGTCCACTCCGATATCTGCTCTGCCACGGAACCGCGCCTACTCCGGCAACTGCTCCGCGACAGAACCGCGCCCACTCGGGCGACTGCTCCGCGGAAGCGCGGTCCACTCCGGCAACTGCTCCGCGACGGAAGCGTGGCCGACGGGCAACCATCGGCATCCGCATCCGTTGTGGCGCGCCACACGCGCGAACCCGCCACGAAACCGGTGACGCCACAGGCCATCGAGTTACCCAACCGCCCTGCCAGCCCGCTAGCCCGCCCGTCGCGCGCCCACCCCGGTAGTCGTCGCGGAACGAGACCCAGGGCCACTGGAGGCGGGTTCAGACGATCGAGGGCCACACTCGGCGGGTTCTTGAGCTCACTCCTTCCGTGCGGCGTGGGTTCGGTGGTGGTTGATTTCGATGCGCTCAGCGAAGGGGTCATACTCGGGGGTGATGACTACGACTCCCACCACCGTCGCCCTGGTCACGCTGGGCTGTGCTCGCAACGACGTTGACTCCGAGGAACTGGCCGGCCGGCTAGAGGCTGGAGGGTTCCGGCTCGTCGAGGACGCCGCCGAGGCCGACACCGTGGTGGTGAACACCTGCGGGTTCGTCGAGGCCGCCAAGAAGGACTCGGTCGACACCCTGCTGGCCGCTTCCGACTACAAGGACTCCGGTCGCACCCAGGCCGTTGTGGCCGTCGGTTGCCTGGCTGAGCGGTACGGCGAGCAGTTGGCCGAGGCGCTCCCGGAGACGGACGCGGTGCTCGGCTTCGACGACTACGCGAACATCTCCGACAAGCTCCGCTCGATCCTGGCCGGAACCAAGCACGAGTCACACGTCCCGCGCGATCGCCGCAAGCTCCTTCCGCTGGCTCCCGCCGACCGGGCGAGCGCCCACGGCGTTTCCGTGCCTGGTCACGGCGACGCACCGGCGAACGAGCAAGGCCTCAAGGGACGCACGCTCAAGGCCTCCGACCCGGCCGAACTGACCATCGATGCGCCGGATCTCGCCTCCGCGCCGGCCAGCGGTCCGCGCGTCATGCGGCGCCGGCTCGACGGCGGCCCCATGGCTCCGTTGAAGCTTGCCTCCGGCTGTGACCGCCGCTGCGCGTTCTGCGCCATCCCGGTCTTCCGCGGCGCCTTCGTCTCGCGCCGCCCGACCGAGGTGCTCGGCGAGGCCCACTGGCTCGCCGAGAACGGGGTTCGTGAGGTCTTCCTGGTCTCCGAGAACTCCACCTCGTACGGCAAGGATCTGGGCGACCTGCGCCTGCTCGAAACGCTGGTCGCGGAGATCGCCGAGGTCCCCGGCCTGACCCGCGTACGCGTCTCGTACCTGCAGCCGGCCGAGATGCGCCCGACGCTGATCACCGCGATGGCATCGACCCCTGGCGTGGTCCCGTACTTCGACCTCTCCTTCCAGCACGCGTCCGGCCCGCTGCTGCGCCGCATGCGTCGCTTCGGTGACTCCGAGCGCTTCCTCGAACTGATCGGCCAGGTCCGCGCGCAGGCGCCGACGGCCGGCATCCGGAGCAACGTGATCGTTGGCTTCCCGGGGGAGACCGAGGAGGATGTGGACATTCTCTGCGACTTCCTTTCTCGCGCCGGTCTCGACGCGATCGGTGTGTTCGGCTACTCGGACGAGGACGGCACCGAGGCCGAGACCTACGACGGCAAGCTGGACGAGGACACCATCGCGGCCCGCCTGGACCGGGTGACCCGCCTCGCCGAGGATCTGACGTCGACGCGGGCCGAGGCCCGGATCGGCGAGGTCGTCGAGATCCTGATCGAGTCCATCGACGGCGACACCGCCGAGGGACGTGCGGCCCACCAGGGACCCGAGGTCGACGGCTCGACCACGCTGACCGGTTTCCCGGCGGATCTCGCCATCGGTGATCTGGTCACTGCCGAGGTGGTGGACAGCGAGGGAGTCGACCTGGTAGCCGCGTTCGCCGCGCAGGTGCGCACCCGAGAGGGTGTTCCGGCAGCTAACCTGACCGCGTGACGATCCCGCCGACGAACCCGGTGCCGCACGCCGCAGCCGGTCCGCTCAGCGCGCCCAGCGCCTGGAATGTGGCGAACGCGCTGACGGTACTGCGACTGGTGCTGGTGCCGCTGTTCGTCTGGCTGTTGCTCCGTGACGCCGGTGCCGGCGATGGCAACCGGCTGCTCGCAGCCACCGCCTTCCTGGTCGCGATCGTCACCGATCGGTTCGACGGCGACATCGCGCGCCGCTGGAACATGGTGACCAACTTCGGCAAGATCGCCGACCCGATCGCCGACAAAGCACTCACCGGCGCGGCGTTCATCGGCCTGTCGATCCTCGGTGACCTGCCTTGGTGGGTCACCGTCGTCGTGCTGGTCCGCGAATGGGGAGTCACCGCCCTCCGCTTCTGGGTGATCCGGCACGGCGTGATGCCGGCCAGCCGCGGCGGCAAGCTGAAGACGGTCCTGCAAGCGATCGCACTCGGCCTCTACCTCCTTCCTTGGCACTCGGTCGCAGTCCTGCACTGGACGGCCGTCGCCTTCATGGCGGCCGCTGTCCTGGTCACGATCGTCACGGGCCTCGACTACGTCGGCCGGGCCCTCCGGCTTCGGGCCGCGGCCAAACGCCCTCTGCCATGAGCTCTGACAGCGACCCCGACCCCGACCCCGACGACAGCAACGCCAGGGCCAAGGCCACGGCTGCTGCAGAAGCCGTGGCGGCCTCCGAGGTCCTGGTGAAGCTGGTTGCGCGGCTGAAGGAGCGCGGGCAGACGCTGGCGACAGCAGAATCTCTGACCGGCGGTCTGGTGGGCGCCGCACTGACAGACGTGCCAGGTGTCTCGGCCGTCTACCGGGGCGGAGTGGTCGTGTACGCCACCGATCTGAAGGCAACCCTCGCAGGCGTCCCAGCAGACCTCCTAGCCGTTGTGGGCCCGGTGCACCCGGACACCGCCGCGGCTCTGGCCACGGGAGTGCGAGAGCGGCTCGGGGCTGTCTATGGGCTGGCCACGACAGGTGTGGCTGGGCCTGATCCTCAGGCTGGTATCGAAGCCGGCACCGTCTATGTCGCGGTGGCCGGACCGGACGTAGTACGCGTGCGCAAGTTGGCCTTGAGCGGAGATCGAGCAGCGGTCCGGCAGGGGAGTGTGCGGGCCGTGCTGGAGCTGGCCGCCGAGCTGGTCGCGGAAGAACTGGCCTGATCGGGGTGTTGAGACCACCATGGGAACAGGTAAGGCAGACTGGCACGGCGCACCGAAGCTGGACATTGCGAGGAGTAGTGACCCGGCAACGGGTACCGTTGGTCTCCACGGTCGAGCTACGGTGCGAGTAGGTTCGGTCCGACAGGCGGAAGGGAGAAACCTCATGGTGCTGGTTCGTGGCCTTCTTGGCGACGTCCTGCGGCGCAAGCGGCTGCGCCAGGGGCGCACTCTGCGCGAGGTGTCTGCCGATGCCCGGGTCAGCCTGGGCTACCTCTCGGAGGTCGAGCGCGGGCAGAAGGAAGCGTCGAGCGAGCTGCTCGCCGCGATCTGCACGGCGCTGGATGTGCCGCTGTCCACGGTTTTCGCCGAAGTGAGCGAAGATCTGGCGCGGGAAGAGGCACTGGTCCTGGCGCACTCGGTCATCGAGCCCCAGGTCGTTGCCTCCGCGGCTTGACGACGGCCGCAGCTCGCGGATGCTCATCGTCCGCTCTCCAGCCACGGTGTCCTGGTCGGCCAGACGATCTGCAGTGCCTGGATCGGCGGGTCGGCAGGCCGCCTGAACATGATGTTGGCCGTGTAGAGATGCGTCATCGAGTCCGGCATCTGGAGCAGTCGAGGCGTGAAGAGGTCGGTGAGGTCGTCGCCCTCCGCGAACTGCCGCCCGGCGAACACCGCTTCGGCGAATGGCTGGAGCTCGCGCGCGGCCAGTTCTGGATGGCAGTTGAAGGTGATGAATTCCGGATGCCCGTGCAAGCTCAGGCCGAGCGTGTAGGCGTACGCCGGATTGCGCCCGCCCTCGTCGCCCTCGATGAACTGGACGGTCCAGCCGAAGCGCTTGATGTTGGCCAGTAGGCGCTGCTGGTACTCAGGATTGTCGACGCCGCCGCAGATGTCGCACATGACCTTCTCCTCTCGAACTCGAACACATGTTCGACTCATTAGGGAAGGTATCCGTCTTTCCGCCGGATCAGCGGCTGTCCACAGGTGAATTTCGGTCCTCCGGCTGGCAAGCCGGGCACCAGAAGCTGACCCGGTCCCGCGGCGGCTCGCCGATCTGCGCGGTCCGGATCTTCGTCTTGCACCGCCGGCAGGGTTTGCCGGCCCGCTCGAACACGTAGGAGCGCTGCCCAGGCCGATCGACTCCGGTGGTGACCTGCGCCGCGTGCCGTAGATTCGACTTCATCAGCCGTCTGCTGAGATCCACGACCGCCGGTAGGTCGACGGACGCCACCGGACGCCAGGGATGGATGCCGAGCAGGAAGCAGACCTCTACCCGGTAGAAGTTTCCGATTCCGGCCAGGTTCCGCTGGTCCAGCAGCGCTTCGCTGATCGTTCGCTCGGGCTCGGCCGCGAGGTTGGCGAGCGCCAGCGACCGATCGAAATCGGGAGACAGCAGGTCCGGGCCGAGGTGGCCGACCACGGTGTCTTCAGCTTTGGTTGCGACCAACTCCAGGACCGGCAGTCGATATCCCACCGCCACCCACCCTGCGGTCTCCAGAACGGCCCTCACCTGATAGTCCGGGCCCCCCTTCCAGGACTCACCGGGCCGGTATAGATGCCAGCTGCCGTCCATTCGGAAGTGGCTGTGGATCGTCACGCCATTCGACAGCCGCATCAGCAGGTGTTTGCCCTTTGCAACGACCTTGAGCATGCTCTGCCCACTGAGGTCCGTAGTGGCCAGCGACGGCACGCGAAAGTCCGTACGCGTGAGCTCCTGCCCGCCGAGCGCTTGGTCAAGTCGCTTACAGGCCCGCCAGACGGTATCTCCCTCAGGCATGGCTCAGGCCCGGAGCCGCAGGCCGCGTGGCGTCGCATGGAAGCCTGCCTTCGCCAAGGCATCCCCGAAAGCCGTGTGCCGCACCTGCTCGCCGTCGGCCGTCTCCACGCTGAGTTTGCCCAGGTGACCATCCCTGATCGCGAGTGCCAACGCGTCCACCGCTGGTTGCAGCAACTCCGGATCCTCGGTGAAGCTCAGCACGGTTCGCCCGCCCCGCTCCACGTACACGATCAATCTCCCGTCGACGAGCATCACCAGCGCACCGGCCTTCCGCCCTGGCCTGTGCCCACCGGCATTCTCGCGGTCAGGCCAGGGGAGGGCAGCGCCGTAGGGATTGGCCGGATCGGAGGCGGCCAGTACGACGGCCCGCGCCGCCGGCTCCTCCTTGACCCGACTGCCTGCCGACCCGCCGGTCTGCAGATCAGCCATGGCCCGCAACCGGTCCACCGCACCGGGCAACGCGAACTGCGCCGCTCCGAGACCAGCCACGAAGTACCCACGACGGCACCGCCCGGACTCCTCGAAGGCGCTCAGCAACTTGTAGACCGCCGCGAACCCACCCGGAGTCCGCTCGGTCATCACCGATCCTCGCGTGACGATCCCATAGCGATCCAGCAGCGTCTCGGCCGCTGCATGGGCGCGTCGAGTCGCATCCTCGTTGCGCTCCGGCAGCAACGACCATCGCCCGCCTGCCGTCGGTGGTCCGCTTCGCGTGGGCATCGCCGCTCGACCGGGCCTCATGCCACGTCCGGGGCGGGCGCGAGGCGTCGAGCGGCGCGCCTTGTGGCTACCTCGGCCACCGCCGACCAGAGATCGGACCGGTGCCAGGGTGTCGTTCGTCAGGTGGCCTGCCCAGACGAGGTCCCAAAGAATGCCGACCAGCGTCTCGTCGTTGACCACTCCGGCCGTGGAGCCGACGACATCGCTCAGTTGTCGGAAGAAGAACGCGCCACCGCCCGCCAATGCGTCCAGCACGGCTTGATGGGTCTCACCGAGTTCGAAAGCAGGGTCCGGCTCAGGCAGTGTGAGGTCGGAGTTGTCGGCAAGATGCAGGGAGACCCAGCCGTCCGTGCCCGGCAGCGAACCTGATCCGGCCCACACCACCTCACCGGTGGCCGTCAGTTCGTCCAGCATCGACGGCTGGTATCCCGGCACCCGCGATGGCAACACGATCGACTCCAGTGCCGACGCGGGAACTGCGCACCCGGCCAGTTGCTCGACAGCGCCCAGCAGAACGTCGTACCCGCGGCCTCGACTGCTCGTGATGCCTTGCCAGGCAGGCAGGAACCGAGCGAGCGCCGCTGGATCGACCGGTTCGACTTCCTTGCGCAACGCAGCCAGCGACCGGCGGCGAAGCAGCCGAAGAATCTCGCTGTCACACCACTCCAGCGCGATTCCGCCCGGCAGGAACTCGCCCTCGACCACTCGTCCGGCCGCGCCCAACCGTCGCAAGGTGTCCGTCACGACCGCGACGCCGATGCCGAGGTGGGTCGCCAGATCGATGGCTCGGAACGGCCCATGTGTGCGGGCATAGCGCGACACCAGGTCACCCAGAGGATCGGCGACCGGCTCCGCATGAGCCTCGGCCACGCCAGGAGGGAAGGGCACGCCGAGTGCGTCGCGCAGACGACCGACGTCTTCCACCACGGCCCACCGGTGCTCGCCGGCCACTCGGACCCGAACGACCCGGCGCGCCGCGGCAAGTTCGGTCAACCAGGTTTCGGCGTCCGAGCCGTCCACACAGCGTTGAGCTGCCTCGGAGAGCGACAGCGGCCCGACCAGGCGCAGTACGTCGAAGAGCCCTTCGGCGTTGCGGGCACGGCGGTCCTCGGCGAGGCGTTGCAGCTCGGCCTCGGTCCGCAGTACGACCTCGGCGTCGAGCAGTTCACGCAGCTCGGTGCGGCCCAGCAACTCGGCCAGCAGGCCTTGGTCGAGCGCCAGCGCCGCTGCGCGCTTCTCGGCCAGCGGCGCATCGCCCTCGTACATGAACGCGCCCACATAGCCGAACAGCAGCGACTTCGCGAAAGGCGAGGCATCGGTGGTCTCGACCTCCACGACGGAGATCCGGCGCTCACCGATGCCCGTCAGCAGATCCTTCAGCGCCTGCAGATCGTAGACGTCCTGCAGCACCTCGCGCAGCGTCTCCAGCACGATCGGGAACGAGCCGTACTTGCTGGCCACGCTCAACAACTGTGCCGACTTCTGTCGCTGTTGCCACAACGGTGACCGCTTGCCCGGATTGCGCCGGGGAAGCAGCAGCGCGCGAGCCGCGCACTCCCGGAAGCGCGCGGCGAACAGCGCCGAACCGCCCACCTCCGCGGTGACCAGATCCTCGATCTCGGCCGGATCGAACAGCACCAGCTCTGCTCCTGGCGGCGGCTCGTCGGTCTCCGGCAGCCGCAGCACGATGCCGTCGTCGCCGGACACCGACTGCGCGTCCATCCCGTACCGCTCGCGCAGCCGGGCCGCGATCGCCAGGGCCCAGGGACCGTGCACCTGCCCGCCGTAGGGGGAGTGGATGCAGACCCGCCAGTCGCCCAGCTCGTCGCGGAAACGCTCGACCAGGATCGTGATGTCGTCGGGCACCCGGCCGGTGGCTTCGCGCTGCTCGCCGAGATAGGCGACCAGGTTGTTCGCGGCGTACTCGTCGAGTCCGGCATCGCGAGCCCGCTTGATCGCCTTCGCCGGTGGCAGCGCGGCCATCGTCCGGACGAAGGCGCCGGTCGCGGCTCCGAGCTCGGCCGGGCGCCCGACCGCGTCTCCCTTCCAGAACGGCAGCCGCCCAGGCTGGCCGGGTGCGGGCGAAACCAGCACTCGATCGTGGGTGATGTCTTCGATCCGCCAGCTTGACGCGCCCAGAGTGAAGACATCGCCGACGCGGGACTCGTAGACCATCTCCTCGTCCAGCTCACCGACGCGGTGGTTGGTGGTCTCACCCACCAGGAAAACGCCGAACAGCCCGCGATCCGGGATCGTTCCGCCGCTGGTCACCGCGAGGCGCTGGGCACCGGGGCGGCCGGAGATCTCGCCGCTCACCCGGTCGAACACGATCCTCGGCCGCAGTTCGGCGAACTCGTCCGACGGATAACGCCCCGACAGCATGTCCAGTACGCCGTCGTACGCCGAACGGGGCAGCGTCGCGAACGGGGCGCAGCGGCGGACGAGGGTGTAGAGCTCGTTCACGTCGATCGTGTCGAGGGCAACGATCGAGACGATCTGCTGGGCCAGCACGTCGAGTGGGTTCGCCGGGATGTGCAGGCTCTCGATCAGGCCGTCGCGCATCCGCTGGACCACCACGGCCGTGTCGACCAGGTCGCCCCGGAACTTCGGGAACAGCACGCCCCGCGACACCGCGCCGACCTGGTGACCCGCGCGGCCCACTCGCTGCAGTCCGCTCGCGACGGACGGCGGCGCCTCGACCTGGATCACCAGATCGACCGCGCCCATGTCGATGCCGAGCTCGAGGCTGCTGGTCGCGACCACACAAGGCAGTCGGCCGGACTTGAGGTCGTCCTCGATCAGAGCGCGCTGCTCCTTGCTGACCGAGCCGTGGTGAGCTTTCGCGATCAGCGGCGGAGCGGCCAGCGAGGCGCCCGATTGGGCCATCACCTCGGCCGGCGAGCCTGCCTCGGGCAACTCGAGTTCGGCTCGCTCGGCGGCGATCTCGTTGAGCCGGGCGGTCAGGCGCTCGGCCAGGCGGCGTGAGTTCGAGAAGACGATGGTCGATCGGTGACTCGAGATCAGGTTGAAGACGTTCTCCTCGACATGCGGCCAGATCGACGCGTGCCGCGGCTGCCCGGCGGCCGATCCCGACGTCTCCACCTCGGTGTTCGCCAGCTCGGCCATGTCCTCGACCGGCACGACGACGCTCAGGTCCCATTGTTTGGTGAACTTGGGCTGCACGATCTTCACGGTCCGCTCACCGCCGAGGAAGCGGGCGACCTCCTCGACCGGCCGGACCGTCGCGGACAGCCCGATCCGCTGGGCGGGCTTGGGCAGCAGAGCGTCGAGCCGCTCCAGCGTCAGTGCCAGATGCGCACCGCGTTTGGTGCCCGCGACGGCGTGCACCTCGTCGATGATGATCGTCTCCACGCCTCGCAACGACTCCCGGCCCTGCGAGGTGAGCAGCAGGAACAGCGACTCGGGAGTCGTGATCAGTACGTCGGAAGGTTTCGTGGCGAACCGCCGGCGCTCGTTGGCCGGCGTATCTCCCGACCGGACCGCGACCTCCACCTCGATCGGTGCCTCACCCAACCGCCGGGCGGTCTCGCGAATGCCGATCAGCGGCGCGCGAAGGTTGCGCTCGACATCGACCGCCAAAGCCTTCAGCGGAGAGATGTAGAGCACCCGGCAGCGCAGCTTCGGATCCTCTGGTGGCGGGATCGTCGCCAGCCGGTCGAGCGCCCACAGGAAGGCGGCCAGCGTCTTACCTGAACCCGTCGGGGCGACCACCAGCGCGTCCCGGCCCGCGGTGATCGCGTCCCACGCCTCGAGCTGGGCCGGGGTGGCCGCTTCGAAGACGTCGCCGAACCACGCCCGGGTCGCGGGCGAGAAGCGGCTCAACGCGGTGGATTTCTGCACGCGCCCATCTTGCCCGGCCGCTCCGACAGTTTCCGGCAGACCTTCCCCGTGGGCGCGCTGTCCCCGGCTTCTGGAATGATCGGCGGCATGAAGAACCGCGTGCGCACCGCGCTCGTCATCGTGGCCTGCCTGGTCGGTCTGACCGGCTGCGTGAAGCTCGATGCCGACCTCAAGGTGAATTCCAACGAGACCGTCTCCGGCTCCATGCAGATCGGCGTGGACAAGCAACTGGTGGCCAGCAGCGGTCAGTCGCTCGACGCGATCCGCCAGCAGGTCGAGAAGGGGATCAAGACGACCGCCACCGACGGCGTCAGCTGCAAGGCCTTCGAGGACGACAAGTACGTCGGCTCCGACTGCTCGTTCGAGAACGTGGCCTTCAAGGACATGGGCTCGTCGACCGGTCAGGGTGTCGGCTTCCGCAAGGAGGGCGACAAGTTCTTCGTCACGGTCAAGCAGTCGAACCTCGGCAACGGGACCGGTGGCAGCACGCCGGTGGTCAACTTCAAGATCACCATGCCGGGCAAGATCATCGAGCACGACTCCGGCGCCAAGGTGAACGGCCGGACGGCGACGTACGACAGCCTGGACAAGCTGGGCAACGTGTCGCTGACCTCCGAGGCCGGCAGCGCCTTCCCGGCCTGGGCGCTGATCTTGATCATCGTGCTCCTGCTACTCGTCGCGGGTGGCGTCGTGTTCTTCGTCCTGCGCAGCCGTAAGGCCAAAACGCAGCAGTACGGCCAGTACGGTCAGTACCCCGGCCAGCCGCAGCAGGGCCAGTGGGGCCCGCAGTACGGCGCTCAGCAGGGTGCACCGGGTCAGTACGGGCCTCCGCAGGGTCAGCCCGGTCAATACGGCCAGGGCCAGCCGGGGGCGTACCCCCAGCCGGGGGAGCCGCAGCAGTACGGTCAGCCTGGCCAAGGGCAGTACCCTGGGCAGCCGCAGCCTCCGCAGCAAGGGCAGCCGGGCCAGTGGGGCCCGCAGCAGCCGCCGCAAGGCCCGCCTCAGCAGGGCCAGGGTGGTTGGGGCCAGCCGCCTCAGGGGCCGCCTGCTCAAGGGCAAGCTCCTCAGGGCCAGTCCCCGCAGGGACAACCTCCGCAGCAGGGTGGTTGGGGTCAGCCGCCGCAGCAGGGCGGACAGCAAGGTGGCTGGAACCGGCCGCCGGACAACGATGGGCAGTAATGAGACTGACTGAGTTCTGGGCCCGGATGGACCGCCATCTGGGCCCTGCCTACTCGCGAACCTGGGCCGAGACCCAGGCAGTGAGTGAACTCGGCGGCCGGACGGTCGACGAGGCGCTGGCCGACGGTGAAGCCGCCAAGGAGGTCTGGCGCGCGGTTTGGGCCCACCTTCAGCTCCCTCCCAGCGAACGCTGAGTCTCCGGCCTGAAGTGGTGGCTGTACTGGGTCAGACTGACCAGCCAGTGCGGGCCGCCCACTCCTCGGCAGGCAGATAGATGAGGTCGCACACGGGATCCTTCAGGTCGGCGTACTCACCGACGGAGTTGAGCGGTAGGGCCGCGGCCCGCCGCTTGAACTCGCCATAGGCCGCAGCGGTGTCCGGATGAGAACGCAGGTAGTCCCTGAAGAGCAGCGCGTACCGCTGGTTGGCGCGGCCGGCTACACGCAGGTGAAGGTTCACCCGACGGCGGTACATGGGCTCGATCACCAGTCGCTTGACCCACTGGAACTCGTCGGTGGGCAGGCCAGGCACCGGGTGGTCGCGACGAGGCGGCCTGACTTCCCAGCCGGCCGCTAGCAGCAGCTGTACGGCGTCCTCCAGCTCCGACTCGGCGGCGACGGTCACCTGGATGTCCAGCACGTCCTTGGACGCCAGACCGGGCACTGAGGTCGAGCCGATGTGGTCGATCCGTACGACCAGGTCGCCGAGGATGTTGCTGATCACCTGGGCAGTCTTGTCGTACTGCGCGGCCCAGGTGACGTCCGGACTGACGATGGCGATCGCACTCATGGGGTGATCATCTCAGCGCTCTGGTGTCTCAGACAGGGCCTGGGCAGTACACCTAGTCGACAGGTTTCACCCGAAAAGCGCTGGTGCTGAGCAACTCGGCAGCAGCGTACGCGGCCTTGCGGATGCCCTTGCGCTCGTCGAAGAACCCACCGACCACCCCTACAGCCGGCAGTTTGCCCAGCATCCGGGCGCCGATGCTGCCGCGGGGACGCTCTTCGAAGACCTCGCCGAGCCCACCCATTAGCTTGCTGATCCGCCAGACCAGGCGGACACCCTTGCGGAGCCCGGCGTCCTGGGACTTGTCGCCCAGTCCCAGCTGCTCCGCGACGTCCTTGCCGGCGGCGGTCGGGTCGTCGTACCGGAGTACTTCGTCCGGTGTGATCGGACGGGCGGTGAGCACTCGGGCGATCACCGCGGTGCGATCCGCATGCGCCTCGACGCCGTACTCACGGCAGACGGCTCCGATCACCATGGCCTGTACTGCGGCGCCGAGAGTGTCTTTGATCGGCAAGGCGTCCGCGGCGGCGCCACTGAGCCGGGGGAGACCCGCCACGACCGCGGCGAATCCACCCAAGCGCTCCACCCACCAGTCGCAGCGCTTGCCCAGCGGCAGTGTCGGCCACTCGGCGTGGCCGGGTACCTTCATCTGCAGCAAGCGGTCGATCGCGAGGATGAGGCCCTTCTCGGCCAGGTTGGGCTGATCCTGGGCGGAGTACTCGGCCAACGTGCTGCGGATGCCGAACGGATCCTGGGTACGGAGCGCGTCGAGCACCGAATCGATGCCGAACTCGACCCGGCTGAGAGCCAGGACGACGGCGGAGTCGGGGATGTCGGGACGGTCGGTCACGTCGCCAGGGTAGGGAGTAGGCGGTCCACCCACGTTCTCCGGGGTATGTCGGCGTGTCAATTGTGATTCGAACAGGTGTTCGGGCTATTTTGACTCGTGCGGGTTCCTCGGACAGGCCGGGTTTTCCACAGATCTACTCCGGCACCGAAAACTGTCGGTGGGAACCCATACCGTCTCTGGCGACAACGAATTTCCTCCGGGCAGCTGCGACAGCGGCCCCGATAGTAGATGGGTTAGGTGGCAGTCACATGGCTGGTGCAGCGGCGAAGGACGACCGCAAGGCCGCGGATCGCGAGAAGGCGCTGGCGACCGCGCTGACGCAGATCGAGCGGAACTGCGGCAAGGGCGCGGTGATGCGCCTGGGCGACCAGGAGCGGGCGAAGATCGAGGTCATTCCGACCGGGTCGATCGCGCTCGACGTCGCGCTCGGGATCGGTGGCCTGCCACGCGGTCGTGTGGTGGAGATCTACGGCCCGGAATCCTCCGGTAAGACGACGGTCGCGCTGCACGCGGTGGCCAACGCCCAGCGGGCCGGTGGCATCGCGGCTTTCATCGACGCGGAGCACGCCCTCGACCCGGACTACGCGCAGAAGCTCGGCGTCGACACCGACGCCCTGCTGGTCTCGCAGCCGGACTCGGGTGAGCAGGCGCTGGAGATCGCCGACATGCTGATCCGCTCCGGCGCGATCGACATCGTCGTGATCGACTCGGTCGCCGCCCTGGTGCCCCGGGCCGAGATCGAGGGCGAGATGGGTGACAGCCACGTCGGTCTGCAGGCGCGGCTGATGAGCCAGGCGCTGCGGAAGATGACCGGTGCGGTCAGCGGGACCAACACCACCGCGATCTTCATCAACCAGCTGCGCGAGAAGATCGGCGTGATGTTCGGCTCCCCGGAGACGACGACCGGTGGTAAGGCGCTGAAGTTCTACGCGTCGGTCCGGCTCGACGTGCGCCGGATCGAGTCGCTGAAGGACGGTACCGACTTCGTCGGCAACCGGACCCGGGTCAAGGTCGTGAAGAACAAGGTCGCCCCGCCGTTCAAGCAGGCCGAGTTCGACATCATCTACGGCCAGGGCATCAGCCGTGAGGGCAGCCTGCTGGACCTCGGAGTGGAGCAGGGCTTCGTCCGCAAGGCCGGCGCCTGGTTCACCTACGAGAGCGACCAACTCGGTCAGGGCCGGGAGAACGCGCGGAACTTCCTGCGCGACAACCCGGATCTGGCCAACGAGCTGGAGAAGAAGATCAAGGACAAGATGGGGATCGGCGTGGCCGCGGACAAGCCGGCTGAGGCAGCGGCCGAGGTTGATGTCGACTTCTGATCTCCCTTCGTCCTCCGGCGTCAACCGGGCGGGCAGCTCCAAGAAGGCTTTGCCGGAGCTGCCCGACGGGGTCCGCCGGGGACTCGCGGGAATCACTCCACCGAAGCCGGTGGCGGCGGATCCGGATGCTGAACGGGCCCCCGTTCAGCCGCTTCCGTGGACCCTGGGCGATGACCTGGCGGTTCCCAAGAAGAAGTCGGCTAAGAGTCGTTCTGGCAAGGCGCGCGGTGCTAAGAGCGGTTCGTCTGAGGGCGGTGGCTCCGCAGTTGGCGGCTCCTACAGCGGTCGCTCTGACAGTGGTCGTTCCGGAAGCGGTCGCTCTGAGAGTGCTCGTTCTGGGGGCGGTGGCTTCGGGAGTGGCCGTTCCAAGGCCGGGCGTGCTGGGAGTGGTCGCGCCAAGATAGGCGCCGATCGCTCAGGAGATGGTGGAGCTTTCGACGCGTTCGAGGGCGCCGCCGACGGGATGCCTGATTGGGCGGCTGGCGACGATGGCGCTGCTTCAGGCGTTGGTGCTGCAAGCTCGGCCACTTCTGTGTGGTCGGATGGAGCTGAGTCGAGTTCGGTCGTCTCTGCTCGGTCAGAGGGTGGCGCGGCCAGTTCGGCTTCGGCTGGAGCCGCGTGGTCGGAGGAGGTCAGCTCTGGCTCGGACGCCTCTGGCAGTGCGGATATTTCGGGCAGCGCGGAGGCTTCGGATAGCGCGCAGGCTTCGGGTAGTGCGGATGCTTCCGGCGGCGCAGGTGCTTCGGATGGGGAGGGTGCTTCGCGCGGTATAGATGCTCCCGACGATGCCGACGCTTCGGACAGTGCGGATGGTTCTGTGCCTCGCGTTGCTGGGCCTTCTTCCGAAGACCTTTCTTCTGGGACTGGCGGTGGGTCGACGGGAAGTAGTGGTCGACGGCGGTCAGGGCTGCGGGGGACTCGGCGGTTCGGGGACAAGCGCGCTGGCGCGTCGACGGATCCCGAGCGCGATCCGTCGACGGATCCGCACTCCGCGGCACGGACGATTCTGCTCGACAAGCTGAGCGGCCAGCCGCGGACTCGGGCCGAGCTGGCCGACATGCTGGCCGAGCGGGAGATTCCCGACGGGGTGGCGGACGAAGTACTCGATCGGTTCACCGAGGTTGGGTTGATCGATGACGCCGCGTTCGCGAACGCCTGGGTCGAGTCCCGGCATCGCGGTCGCGGGCTGGGTAAGCGAGCTCTCGCCCAGGAACTCCGTCGGCGAGGAGTCGACGACGAGATGGCTCGCGATGCTCTCGAGGAGATCGCTCCGGATCAGGAAGAGGCCACGGCGCGAGCCTTGGTTCGCAAGAAGCTCCGCTCGATGCGCAATCTGGAACGCCAGGTCGCCATGCGCCGGCTCGTCGGCATGCTGGCTCGGAAGGGCTACCCCGGCGCCCTGGCGATGACCGTCGTCAAACAAGAACTGGCCGCCACTGACGAGGAACTTCCCCTGCTCAACGAGTCCGGCCTCGAAGCCGAGTAGCTCGGGCGACCGCGCTGCCCCAGCCGGAGCTCCGCGAGGGATCCGCGTCGAGGCTGTCCTGCCCGGCGTAGGACTGCCGACTGTCTGCAGGGCTGCTGACATGCCGCGTGAGCGGCTGCCTGTGCCGACGGCGGCGTCGAGGACGCGGTCGTGCTTGCCGATGCCGGCCGCCGGTCTGCCGCAGGCGGGCAGGAAACCGTACCGCTCTCCCTGGCTGATGGCGGGTTGACAGCTGCTGAGGCCGCCCTGCTTGTCAATGTTCGAAGTCGGGTGCACAGAATTTTCGTACTCGTCCGCAAAGGATTGCCGAGGGCCTTCCGGCAAGGAGCACTGACATGCCCAAGCTCACGGACGATTAGATCGGCGCCCTGCTCAGTGAGACCTTCACGGACAGAGAGAACCTGATCGACTAATTGCCGGGAGGCAACCAAGGACCGGAAGGCTCCGGTCCTGCTCGCGGCCGCGGCCGTTCTGGTCCTGCTCACCGGCCTCCTGTACGTCGCCGGCGACCGAGATCGTCAGACCGTTGCCAAGGCGCCCGGACGACGCGGCAGTCTGGGTGGCCGTGATGTCGGAGGTCGTGAAGAAGGCGCCGGAGGCGGCCTCGGGCCGGTCCTCAAGGTCCTCGCGGCCACGGAAGACCACGCTGCGCCGCCGGATATGTCACCGCCGGTCCGCGGATCGGAATTCTCAGTCCAGACCAAAACCCGGATCGAGCAACAGTTGATCCAGTGGGTCAACAAGGACGACGGCTGCCGGAATCCGGGCCTGACCAACCGGTTCGTCGCCTCGGATCGTGGACAAAGGCGACTACCAGGAAGTGGCGACCTTTGACCAGTGAGGGTGCCTCTATGCGACCTGGGCGACCTGCCGAATCGTCCACGACGGCAAATCGTGGAAAGTAGACGGCTTGATCAAGCCGCTGTCCGGAATGGTTCCGGCAGGTGGGTGAGCCACTCGAGGAGTACTGCGTTGAAGAGGGCTGGCGTTTCTTCGAGGGGGAAGCGGCCAGCGGTGGACAGTACTTCGCGGTGTAGCGGCTCGGTGAACAGGCCACAGACGCGCACAGGTCGAGTGAGTGTTGTGAATGGCGTACGGCGCTGCACGTTCATGCAATCTCGGCCGGTACCGGCTCACATCCATTGACCCTGTGCAGTCAGATAGTTACTTTGCGGTTGCGACTTGGGGAGCGTCGTGGTCGATGTCGGCGACTCATCCAGGTCTCGGTTCGGGGTCCGTCCACCTTGATCGGAGAAACTATGCGAAACCACAAAAGGCCTTGTTCGCGGCCGCTGCGATGGTCCTGTGCCTGATTGGCGCGAGCCCGGCGAACGCCACGATAGAAGGCGATGGCGATCCCGGCAGAGCGGTGCGTCTGGCTCCGGGGGATCAGTGGACCCTCGGCAAGACAAGGGCAGGTGATCTAACCGCCGGAACACAGAAGGCCGGCGAGATGAAGCCGCAGGCGTCGGGCTGGTCATGGGCCTGCCGCGGTACCTTCGCGGCCCCAGACCTTGACTCCATCGCGGCTTCTATTGGGGCGCCGTGCAACAGTGCACCGGGAAGCTTCCGCAGCAGATCAGTGTCAAGGTCAACCTGTGTGTGCAAGACCCCGGCGGCCCAGGAAACTTCCACTGCGATGTCTACAAGGGCGGCAAGAAAGGCGACCTCGTCAATCTGCAGGTGGCCCGCACTGACGCCTACGTGAAGGGGTGTAACCGTAGTAAGTACTCAACGTACGTGCAGGTAGCGTATTCGATCATGGCGAATTATCAGTACTACCCGAGCCCCGTTGAGTCCAACCAGACGGAGATCAAATGCGGGTTCTGACATGACCTGGATCCTGAGTAAGGCGCAGCCGCGCATCGAGGTATGGCCGATCGTCGTGCCGGACAGCCCCGATGAGTACAACCTGAAAGCTCGGGTCTCCCTGGAAGGAACCCACCAGGCCGGGCTGGATGCCACCGGAGATCCGTGGAGAGTAGAGGTCTGGCTTGAGGACGAGACTCCACTCATAGGGCGGGGCAGTTCCGCCGGCTATGGAGACGACGACATCGACATCACCGCCGACTTCGAACCCCTTCCCGCGGGCAGCCGGGTCGGCCGGGTCTTAGTCCGGAACAAATCTGTAGGGGAATGGAGCATCACGCTTCCTGCGGCCGAAGGCGAAGCCGGCCCGACTCGCAGCTAGCGCCACCTGGTCCGGGCCGGCGACACTCCTCGTTGCCGACCCGGACCGGTCTCATCGCTCCAACCCGGACCTGGTCCCAAAGCTCTCTCCCTTCCGACGGAATGGTGGTCCTCACCTACCGAGCGACCGGACAGAGGTCAGCCGAGATCGAGGCGGCCCGTCTCCATGGCGGTCGGTGGAAAGGAGCCCGAGATGTCCGCGCCGAACAGATAGCTCCGCTGCCGGACCCTCGAACTGATCGAGGGTCCGGCAGTTCATGGTTTGCAACTGCAGTACAGCGCGGGCGATATCCGGATCGATCAGGGCGGGCTGGCGGTTTGGTTCGGCACTGAGTGGTTCGCTGTGGTTCGGCAAGGGGCCGGTGGACCGCGGCAAGAGGGTGGACGCGGGCCGCTTGTGCGGTTGTGAAATAGGGGGTGTGGGCAACGAGCGGGGGGTCGGGCGGCGAGGGACGTTGACGGGTGGGGGCTGACGGTGTCTGATCCGAAGTACGGATCGGGTTTTGGCTGGTCCGTAGGCTGGGATTTTCGTCCGATCCGCCCCTGACACCTCTCGGAGGGTGCAATGAACGATTTCCAGGAACAGGCTAAGAACTGGCTCCGGAATGTCGTCGCGCAAAACC
This sequence comes from Kribbella sp. CA-293567, assembly GCF_027627575.1. NCBI lineage: Bacteria > Bacillati > Actinomycetota > Actinomycetes > Propionibacteriales > Kribbellaceae > Kribbella > Kribbella sp. CA-293567. The sequence goes on along the minus strand of NZ_CP114065.1, from coordinate 4,587,164 downwards.
CGGACAAGATCAAGGCGGGCGTGGAGAAAGCCGGCGACCTGATCGACAAGCAGACCGGCGGGAAGTACGCCGAGAAGGTCGATTCGGTGCAGGAGAAGGTCGGCGGCTATGTCGACTCTCACGGCAAACCTTCGCAGCCCTCCGGTGATCCCGGGAACACCTCGACCGAGCAGAACGGTGAGACGACCGCCGCGGCTGATGAGGCGACTAAGGCTGAGACGGGTGACGGCGCGCCTGATGCGGCGACGCAGCCCGGCAGTTCCGGAGCTGAGCAATCGGTAGGCTCGACGGCCGGCAGTTCGGAGGCGAGTGAAGCGGACGCGACTGGTGCGGCCGCGGACGAGGCTGTCGACGAAGCGTCCCCGGAAGCGGTAGACGGCAGAGTCGTCGGCGGGGAAGTGCCCGATGTCGAGGAGAACCCGAGCAGTTCGGCGGGTTCCGGCACCGAGGGTGCGGCGACCGGCGGCACCGCAACAGGTACGTCGGACGGCGGGCTCCCCGGCCCGAGGTAGCACCTCGCAAACGCGCGCCGCCACCCCTCTGCTCAGCCCGAGGGAGCGGTGGTCGGCAGAACGATTCAGCGACCTGGCTCTCCTGCTTCACAGCATGGAAGGCCGGGTCGCTGACGTCAGTACGGCGCAGAGTGACCGGCCGCTGACCATGTGCTCATCACGCCAGTACTGCGTCCAAGGTCTCGATTTGACCGCGAATCCGGTCCGAGAGTGTTCGTCTTGACCCTGTCGGTACCCACGCCTAGCCTCGGATTCAGCAAGGGATCACTCCACCGCAAGGTGGCGTACATAGCAGCGGCCGGCTGGACCGGCCGAAAACCCGGGCCATGACCGTGGCGCGGGGGACGCGAGACCAACGCTCGACCGAGCTGCCGCATAGGACGACCCGGCCCCGCCGGGTGTTCGACGCACCGCCGCACCGGGTGGTGCTCATCGTCGTACCCGCTGTGAAGCTCCCTTCGACGCCGACAACGTCACGCCTCCGGGCGCGACTCGCAGAGGGGAGACGCCGATGTCACTCGCGGCCATACCGACGGCGGCATCTGTGGGACTCGTCCTGATCGGGTTGCTGATCGTCGGCCTGCTCGGCTGGATCGGCCTGACCCTGTCCCGCCGCAAGGTCGCCGACGTCTCCGCGGCCCACACTGCCGCCGAGGCGAACGCCAAGCTCGAGGCGGCCACCATCACGGCCGAGGCCAGGTCCGCTGCCGACCGCGTCACCCGGCAGGCCGAAGAAGCAGCCGCCGTACTGCGTGTGCGGGCAGAGACTGCCGAGCAGCGGGCGGAGGAGATCCGCCGTGGTTCCGAGACCCGCGCGGAGGAGCTTCGTCGCGAGTCGGAGACCCGTGCGTCCGAAGTACGGCGGGAAGCCGAGCAGCGTGCCTCCGACGTACGCCGTGAGGCCGAGTCCGAGGCGCAGTCGATTCGCGAGGACCTGCGTGAGCAGCGGCTGGAGATGGAACGCCGCGAGCACCGGCTGACCGAACGCGAGGAACGCCTCGACGAGCAGCACCGCGCGATCGAGGAGCGGCAGAGCGAGATCACGACCCAGCTCGCCGAGCTCGACCAGCGCAAGGCGGAGATCCGCGATCTCGAGGACGAGCGCCGCCGGATCCTGGAAGGCGTCGCCAACCTCACCACCGAGCAGGCGAAGGCCGAGCTGGTCAGCGCGATCGAGGCCGAGGCCAAGCGGCACGCGCACACGATCGTCCGCGACATCGAGCGGCAGGCGCAGGACGAGGGCGAGGTCAAGGCCCGCAGGATCATCACCGGAGCCGTTCAGCGGCTCGCCTCCGAGCAGACCAGCGAGTCGGTCGTGTCGGTGGTGCACCTGCCCAGCGACGACATGAAGGGCCGGATCATCGGCCGTGAGGGCCGCAATATCAGGTCGTTCGAGCAGACCACCGGCGTCAACCTGATCATCGACGACACCCCCGAAGCGGTGCTGCTGTCCTGCTTCGACCCGGTACGCCGGGAAACCGCGCGGCTGACCCTGGACTCGCTGGTGCTCGACGGCCGGATCCACCCGAGCCGGATCGAGGAGATCTACGAGCGCAGCAAGGGCGAGGTGGCCGAGCTGTGTGAGCGGGCCGCCGAGGACGCGATGGCCGACGTGGGGATCACCGATCTGCACCCCGAACTGGTTCGCACGATGGGGCTGTTGCGCTACCGCACGTCGTACGGGCAGAACGTGCTCAAGCACCTGGTCGAGTGTGCGCACCTCGCCGGGATGATGGCCGCTGAGCTGGGGCTGGACGTGGACCGGTGCAAGCGAGGCGCCTTCCTGCACGACATCGGCAAGGCGCTGACCCACGAGTCCGAGGGCAGCCACGCGATCGTCGGGGCCGAGCTTGCGCGCAAGTACGGCGAGGACGGCGACGTCGTGCACTGCATCGAGGCCCACCACAACGAGGTCGAGGTGCGGACCGTCGAGGCTGTGCTGACCCAGGCGGCGGACGCGATCAGCGGCGGCCGGCCGGGCGCGCGGCGTGAGTCGCTCGAGGCCTACGTGCAGCGGTTGGAGCGGCTGGAAGAGATCGCGATGCACCACGACGGTGTGGAGAAGGTCTTCGCGATGCAGGCCGGGCGCGAGATCCGGGTGATGGTGCTGCCGGACGCTGTGGACGACATCGCGGCTCAGGTGATGGCGCGCGACATCGCCAAGCAGGTCGAGGAGGAGCTGACCTACCCGGGGCAGATCCGCGTCACCGTGGTGCGCGAGTCCCGGGCGACCGAGGTCGCGAAGTAGCTCGAGGCGAGCGCCGAGGTCGTCTGTGGCTCACTGCTCCTTCGGCATGTGGCTCGGGGTGACGTCGATCTGTTCGTCGATCGGGTACTCATGCGGCTCGGTCGTGTACTGCTCCTCGACCGACGGTTTGAGCAACTCGACGTCCTCGTCGTGCTTGGCGGTGGCGAGGCGGTACGAGAACCACAGCCGGAACACGCCGCCCAGCATGATGATGATGCCGACGACGGTCAGGTCGACCCGGCCCGAGTCGCCGTCGCGGATCGCGAAAGCGATGATGGCGCCGATCACGATGATCGTGATTCCCCCGTTGATCCTCGTCATCACACCTCCAGAAGTGACGTTCTGTGGATGATTGCTTACTTTTAGTACCCCACATCACGCAAAGTCATGCTCCACGGCGAGAATAAGGTCCCATCGCGGCTTGACCGGCACGCCGGCCTAGCGGAAGGCGGCCTGGCCGGTCAGGGCCTGGCCGATGACCAGTTGGTGCACCTCGGAGGTGCCTTCGTAGGTGAGCACCGACTCGAGGTTGTTGGCGTGCCGCATGACTGGATACTCGCCGCTGATCCCGTTCGCGGCGAGGATCGTGCGGCATTCGCGGGCGATCGCGATGGCCTCGCGGACGTTGTTCAGCTTGCCGACGCTGACCTGCTCGGGGCGCAGTGTGCCCTTCTCCTTCAGCCGGCCGAGATGGACGGCCAGCAGGATCCCCTTGTTCAGCTCGACGGCCATGTCGGCGAACTTCGCCTGCGTCAACTGGTACGCCGAGAGCGGCTTGTCGAACACCTGCCGCTCACCCGCATAGGCCACCGCCGTCTCCAGGCAGTCGCGGGCCGCGCCCATCGCGCCGAAGATAATCCCGAAGCGTGCCTCGTTCAGGCAGCCCAGCGGCCCCGACAGCCCTCGCGCCTCCGGCAGCAGAGCCGACGCCGGCAGCCGTACGTCGTCGAAGATCAGCTCCGACGTGACCGAAGCCCGCAGCGACATCTTGCGGGTGATCTCCGGTGCGGAGAACCCCGGCGTAGCGGTCGGTACGGCGAAACCGCGCACGCCGTCCTCCGTCCGCGCCCACACCACGGCCACGTCGGCGACCGACCCGTTGGTGATCCACATCTTCGACCCGTTGAGCACCCAGTCGTCGCCGTCGCGCCGCGCGTTCGTGCGCATACCGGCCGGGTTCGACCCGAAATCCGGCTCGGTCAGCCCGAAGCAGCCGATCGCCTCGCCCGCGGCCATCCGCGGCAGCCACTCGGTCTTCTGCTCCTCGCTGCCGTATTTCCAGATCGCGTACATCGCCAGCGATCCCTGCACGCTGACCAGCGACCGCATCCCGGAGTCGGCCGCCTCGATCTCCAAGCAGGCCAGCCCGTACGCCACCGGGCCCAGGCCGGCACAGCCGTAACCGGTCAGGTGCATGCCCAGCAGGCCGAGTGAGCCGAGCTCCTTCGCCAGTTCCCGCGCGGGAATGCTCGCCGACTCGAACCACTCCGGCAGTTGCGGCCGCAACCGCTCGTCCGCGAACCGCCGGGCCGTCGCCCTGATAGCGATTTCCTCTTCGGTGAGCAGCGAGTCGGCATCCACGAGATCCAGCGAAACGGTCATACCGACACGCTAACCGCATCCACGCCGTCACACCCTGAGGCCAGCCTCACACTTCAGGGTGCGGTTCGCCTCAGCATCAAGAGGCGGTTCACCTCACCAGCAGCAGAGTGACCTCACTTGCGATACCAGGGCCACCACCAGTGCCGCTTGCGCGGATGCCGGACGGTGATGCTGCTGTGGCGGGCCTCGCCGGTGATGTGGAGGCGGACACCGCCGGGCTTCGGCGCAGTGGCCTTGTTCTTGGCGGTGCTGCCGACCATGTCCACCTGGTCGAGATCGACGCTCCAGCCCTCCGGCACGATCATCACGATGGAGCTGTGCTTCGGGCGGGCCTCGACGTGGATCTCCGCCCACCGCACCACCGCGTCGGTGAAGTCGAGCTTCAGTGAGGAGTGCTCGGGCAGCGCGGTCACCCGCTCCGGTACGGTCCAGGCGCCCTCGCGCTTCTGGGCACTGTGCTTGGCGCGGATCGTCAGCTCGGCGTCGGCGCCGTGCGCGACCGGCAGCAGGTCGGCGGTGGCGGTACGGAGCTCGATCTCGGTCTTGGCGGAGTAGACCCGGGTCAGCCGCTCGTCCAGCTCCTCGAAGTCCAGCCGGCCGTCGCTGTGCGCTTCCTGGATCACCGCGGCGGCGCGCTCGCGGTCGTGATCGGAGGCCCTGCGGGCGGGCGGGGGCTGTTCCAGACTCATGAAGCCAAAGGTAGCGCTGCCGGGGCCGGGCCGGTGCCGCGTACCTGTGACAATAGGTCGCGTGAATCAACGCACCGTCGTCATCCTCGGTTCGACCGGCTCGATCGGAACACAGGCGCTCGAGCTGATCGGCCGCAACCGGGATCGGTTCCGGGTGCTCGCGCTGTCCGCGGGCGGCGACAACGTCGCTCTGCTGGCGCGGCAGGCATTGGAGTTCCAGGTCGAGGTCGTCGGGGTTGCCAGGGCCACCACGGCTCAGGATCTGCAGCTCGCCTTCTATGCCGAGGCGCAGCGGCGGGGCTATGCCCAGGGCCAGTTCAGGATCCCGAAGATCATCACCGGCCCGGACGCCTCGACCGAACTGGCCGGCCTGGCTTGTGACGTGGTGCTGAACGGCATCACCGGATCCGTCGGCCTGCGACCCACCCTGGCCGCGCTGGACGCCGGTACGACGCTCGCGCTCGCCAACAAGGAGTCGCTCGTCATCGGCGGCCCGCTGGTCGTGAAGCGGGTCAAGCCCGGCCAGATCCTCCCGGTCGACTCGGAGCACAGCGCGATCGCCCAGTGCCTGCGTGCCGGCACCGCCGACGAGGTACGCCGTCTGGTGGTGACCGCGAGCGGTGGCCCCTTCCGTGGCCGCACTCGCGCGGAGATGGCCGACGTGACCCCCGAGCAGGCGGCGAACCACCCGACCTGGGACATGGGCCCGGTGATCACGATCAACTCCGCCAACCTGATCAACAAGGGCCTCGAGGTGATCGAGGCCCATCTGCTCTACGGCCTGCCGATGGACCGGATCGACGTCGTCGTCCACCCGCAGTCGATCGTGCACTCGATGGTCGAGTTCGTGGACGGCTCCACCGTCGTCCAGGCCTCGCCGCCGGACATGCGGCTGCCGATCGCACTGGCCCTCGGCTGGCCCGACCGGATTCCGGACGCCGCGCCGGGCTGTGACTGGACCAAGGCCTCCTCCTGGGAGTTCGAGCCGCTCGACGACGAGGCGTTCCCGGCCGTCCAGCTGGCCCGCCAGGCGGGGGAGCGCGGCGGTACGGCGCCCGCCGTTCTGAACGCGGCGAACGAGGTCTGCGTGCAGGCGTTCCGCGACGGGCGGCTGCCGTTCCTCGGCATCGTCGACACCGTCGCCCGGGTGGTGACCGAACACGACGTACCCTCGTACGAGGAACTGTCCGTCGACGACGTACTCGCCGCGGACGCCTGGGCCCGGGCCCGGGCCCACGAACTGACCGGCACCACCGTGCACGACCCGACCACCCTTCATGGCCAGGAGACCCCACAGGTATGAGCGCACTCCTCACTTTCCTCGGCGTGGTGCTGTTCGTGATCGGCATCCTGGCGTCGGTGGCACTGCATGAAATGGGTCACATGCTGCCGGCCAAGGCGTTCGGCATGAAGGTGACCCAGTTCTTCGTCGGCTTCGGCAAGACCGTCTGGTCGACCAAGCGCGGCGAGACGGAGTACGGGATCAAGGCGATCCCGGCGGGCGGGTTCGTCCGGATGATCGGGATGATGCCGCCGGCCAAGGGCCAGGACCCGACCAAGGTGCGCAAGGCCAACACCGGGCCGATCCAGTCGATGGTCGAGAACGCCCGCACGGCGGAGTACGAGACGATCGATCCGGCCGACAACGGGCGGCTGTTCTACCAGAAGGTGTGGTGGAAGAAGCTGATCGTGATGGCGTCCGGCCCGCTGGTGAACGTGGTGATCGCCTTCGTCCTGTTCGGCGGCCTGTTCATGCTGTACGGCGCCAACGTCGCGCAGACCACGGTCCGCACCGTCACCGACTGTGTGATCCCGGCGTCCGAGGCGGCCGACGCGGACCGCACCTGCAAGCCGACCGACAAGGTCTCCCCGGCCAAGACCGCCGGGTTCCAGGTCGGCGACAAGATCTTGTCCTTCAACGGCACCACCATCACCACCTGGGACGACCTGACCCCACTGATCCGGGCGAACACCGACAAGGCCGCGAGCATCGTGGTCGAGCGCAACGGTCAGCAGCAGACGCTGACCACCAACACCATCCTCAACCAGGTGGTGGAGAAGGCCGGCTCGGACAAGGTCGTCTCGGTCGGCTTCCTCGGCGTCTCGCCGGAGCAGAAGGTGGTCCGGCAGGACTTCCCGTTCGTGGTCGACAAGATGGGCGAGCTGACCGTGGCCACGGTGAAGGCGCTCGGCAACTTCCCGGAGAAGCTGGTCGGCGTCGCCAAGTCGATCGTCGGCGGCGAGCGCGACCAGGACAGCCCGATGAGCGTCGTCGGTGCCAGCCGGGTCGCCGGTGAGGTGGCCTCCAACCAGGACATGACGGCCGGTTCCCGGATCGCCTTCCTGGTCTCGCTGCTCGCCTCGCTGAACCTCTTCCTCGCCCTGTTCAACTTCATCCCGCTGCTGCCACTGGACGGCGGGCACATGGTCGGCGCGATCTGGGAGGGCATCCGGCGCGGCTTCGCCAAGCTGCTCGGCCGGCCCGACCCCGGGTACGTCGACGTCGCCAAGCTGCTGCCGATCGCCTATGTGGCGGCCAGTGTCATCGTGGTGATGGGTGTCCTGCTCGTCATCGCCGACATCGTCAACCCGATCAGGCTCTTCAACGGCTAGCCACCGGCCAGAAGCAACTCTCAACGGATCAAAGGAAAAATGAGCATCTCCCTGGGCATGCCCGCGCTGCCTCCGCCGACCCTCGCCCCGCGCCGCAAGACCCGCCAGATCAAGGTGGGCAAGGTGCTGGTCGGTGGCGACGCCCCGATCTCGGTCCAGTCGATGACCACCACGCTGACCTCCGACGTCAACACGACGCTGCAGCAGATCGCGGAGCTCACCGCGGCCGGGTGCGACATCGTCCGGGTCGCCTGCCCGTCGCAGGACGACGCCGACGCGCTGGCCGAGATCGCGCAGCATTCGCAGCTCCCGGTGATCGCCGACATCCACTTCCAGCCGAAGTACGTGTTCGCCGCGATCGAGGCCGGCTGCGCGGCGGTCCGGGTGAACCCGGGCAACATCCGCAAGTTCGACGACCAGGTCAAGCAGATCGCGGCCGCCGCCAAGGATCACGGCACCTCGATCCGGATCGGCGTCAACGCCGGGTCGCTGGACCCGCGGCTGCTGAAGAAGTACGGCAAGGCGACGCCCGAGGCGCTGGTCGAGTCGGCCGTCTGGGAGGCGTCGCTGTTCGAGGAGCACGACTTCCACGACTTCAAGATCTCGGTCAAGCACAACGACCCGGTCGTGATGGTGAAGGCCTACGAGCTGCTCTCCGAGGCCGGCGACTGGCCGCTGCACCTCGGTGTGACCGAGGCCGGCCCGGCCTTCCAGGGCACGATCAAGTCGTCGGTCGCCTTCGGCGCCCTGCTGGCCAAGGGCATCGGCGACACGATCCGCGTCTCGCTGTCCGCGCCGCCGGTCGAGGAGGTCAAGGTCGGTCTGCAGATCCTGCAGTCGCTGAACCTGCGCGAGCGCAAGCTCGAGATCGTCTCCTGCCCGTCCTGTGGCCGCGCCCAGGTGGACGTCTACACGCTGGCCGAGCAGGTCACCGCCGGTCTGGAGGGTATGGAGGTCCCGCTCCGGGTCGCCGTGATGGGCTGCGTCGTGAACGGGCCGGGTGAGGCCCGGGAGGCCGACCTCGGTGTTGCCTCCGGCAACGGCAAGGGCCAGATCTTCGTCAAGGGCGAGGTGATCAAGACGGTGCCCGAGTCGAAGATCGTCGAGACCCTGATCGAAGAGGCGATGCGGATCGCCGAGGAGATGGGCGAGTCGGCCGAAGGCGGCGAGCCCAGCGTCGTCGTCGGCTGATCCCCGGCGTACCGGACGAAATCGTCGACTTCTCCGGTTTGCCGGACAGCTCTAGCTGATCGACCTGCCAAACCGGCAGCTCCGCGTTCGCCGGCAGCGTCAGGTGACCGAGTACCCTCGCCGCGTGACGGACTACATGGTGGTCAGTGCGACCCGCGGCGAGGCTCGGTACGTTCCGGACAGGATCCCGGTGATCATCACCGGAGTCGGCAAGACGGCCGCGGCGGTGATCACCGCACAAGCTCTGGCCGGCCGCGACACCTGCAACCTGGTCGTCCTCAACGTCGGTACGACGGGTGCGCTGCGCGCCGGTCTGTCCGGGCTCTACCTGCCGAGTGAGGTCGTCAACCACGACATCAACGCGGAGGCGATCCGGGCGATCGGGCTGGACCCGAAGGAGTCGCTGCTGATCGAGGGTGGCGACGGGACGGTGCTCGCCTCAGGCGATGTGTTCGTGACCGACCCGGCGGTCAAGGCGCGACTGGCCGAGCGGGCCCATCTCGTCGACATGGAGGCGTACGGCGTCGCGTTCGCCTGCCGCCAGTTCGGCGTACCGGTGCGGCTCGTGAAGCACGTGTCCGACTCGGCCGACGAGACCGCGCTGGACTGGCCGGCTCAGGTCGACATCAGCGCCAGGGCCCTCGGCGACTGGCTCCGCAGCGAGCTCAGCTGAACAGCATCTCGAGCGCCTTCGTCTCGCGAGTCAGCCACCGCATCACCCCGACCCCGCTCGCCAGTACCGCTCGGTTGGCCTCCAATGCTTGCTCGACGGTCACCCACCGCGGCTCCAGTTCGAGGTTTGCCTCGTAGGTCTCGAGTTGCTGGACGCCCGTCGGCGTCGCTCGACTCGTGCAAGCGAAGTAGTGCGAAGTCATCTTGAAGACCTCGTACGCCGGGTCGGCGGAGCGCGCGTACTCGACCGTGTCTCCAAGCCTCTCGCCGACGGCGACCTCGCGCAGGCCGCACTCCTCCAGGAACTCGCGTTGCAGCGCGGTCTGGAGCGTCTCGCCGGGCTCGACCCCGCCGCCGGGAAACTTGTAGTCGCCGTGTCGCGAACCGAGGAGCAGAAGTTCATCGCCCCGAAACAGCACACCGCGGACCGCGACGCGTTCGATCGCCAGGCAGGCGAGATCCAGGGGCTGGTCGTGGACGAAGGTGGCGAGATGCATGGGCCTAGTCTGGCTTGACCTTGACCCCAGGGGCAGGGTTTAGCGTCGGGGTGAAGGAGGCGGCATGCACATCAGCGACCTGGCGGCCGAGGCCGGTGTGACGGTCAAGGCGGTGCGGTACTACGAGTCTCAAGGGCTGTTGAAGCCGCGGCGCGAGGCCAACGGGTATCGCATGTACGGCGCCGAGGACGTGATCGTGGTGCGGGAGGTCAAGGCGTTGCTGTCGCTCGGGTTGACGGCGGAGCAGACCTACCCGTTCATCGAGTGCCTGCGGGCCGGCAATGATCGCGCCGACGTCTGCCCGGCGTCGCTGACGGCGTACCGGGCGCGGATCGACGAGGTGGATCTGCGGATCGCCGAGCTGACCGAGCTGCGGGCCAAGCTGGCCGGCCTCCTGTCCGATGCCGAGAACTGGAGGACCAAGGGATGACCGAACTACTCACTGCGGACGAGGCCGACTTCGACCAGGTGGTGCTGGGAGCCGACAAGCCGGTACTGGTGGACTTCTGGGCGCAGTGGTGCCCACCGTGCCACCAGATCGTGCCGATCCTGCAGCAGGTCGCCGTCGAGCGTGCCGGCCGGCTGACGGTGGTGAAGGTGAACTCCGACGAGAACCCGGCCATCTCCGCGAAGTACCGGGTGATGGCGCTGCCGACGCTGATGCTCTTCCATCACGGCGAACTGATCTGGTCGGTCGTCGGCGCCCGCCCGAAGGCGAAGCTCCTGAAGGAACTCGACGACGCCCTGCTGGCCGCGGTCTGAGCCAGGCTGCCGGCTCGCACACCCCTTGCTTGGTAGCCAGCTAGATTGCTAGCATCTGGTCCGTGACCGGAGAATCTGCCAAGAAGGCGCAGTTCAACGTCTATCTGCCCCCGGAGCTGATCCGCCGGGTCAAGCACCGGGCAATCGACGAGGGCGCGAGTCTGTCCGCCCTCGTCGAGCAGGCGTTGACGGCGTACCTGGACGAGCAGCAGGAGGCGCGGCAATGAACGACGTGGTGATCCGTCCGCTCAGGTTCACCGATCAGCTCCCCGCTCTGCGGGCCTTCTTCGAGACGCTGGGTCTGCGGTCGCGGATCGAGTCCGAGCGCGGGGGCTGGGTCGACCTGGTCGCGGGCCGGGGCATGGTGGCGTTGCACAGCGCCGCCGGTGCGACCTCGGGGGTGGAGCCGGGGGAGACCAGGCTGGCGTTCGAGGCGGACGACATCGAAGAGTTGCTGGGCCGGTTCCAGGCGGCCGGCTACGACGACGCCAGCATCGTCGACGAGGCGTTCGGGCGGGTGCTGACCGCGAGTGGGCCGGATGGCACCGAGCTGTGGATCGATGAGCGCAGCAAGGATCTCTACGGCTACAAGCTGCACGAGGCCCACCCGGACTTGCGCTGGTCGGTGACGCCAGTGCTGGAGGTCGCTGACCACGCGGGGTGGGAGCGGCTGCTGGGAGTGATCGGTGGAGACAGTTCTGAACTGGTGAAGTTTTGCGGGGCCGCGGGCGGGTTCGGCGTACGGATCGAGCTGACGACGACCGAGAGCCTGGTCGAGGTCGGCGAGCGACTGGCTCGGGCCGGCCGTTCGCCGGAGCTCGATGAAGGCGTGCTGACCGTGGTGGACCCGGATGGGCAGAGCGTGCGGGTCAGCGGGCAGTGAGTACCAGACTGCGTGACGACGCCGACTTCCGGCGGTACTGGCTGGCGCGGGCGTTGTCGATGACGGGCTCGATGGTGACGGCCGTGGCGTTGCCCGTGCTCGTCTACCGCATGACCGGCTCGCCGTTCCTGACCGCGCTCGTGACCGCGTTGGAGGCAGCGCCGTACCTGCTGACCGGGTTGTTCGCGGGCGCGCTCGCGGACCGGTGGAACCGTCAACGGGTGATGGTCGCCGCGGACCTGGTCAACGCCGTCGTGATCGGGTCGATCCCGCTGGCCCACCTGCTCGGCGTACTGACGGTCGCGCAGGTGCTGGTGGTCGGTTTCGTCGTCCAGGCGATCTACACGTTCTTCGACGGCGCCAACTTCGGGGCCCTGCCGGTCCTGGTCGGCCGGGCCCAGGTCGCGCAGGCGAACGCGGCCGTCTGGACCGCGGGCAGCCTGATCGAGCTGTTCGTGCCGCCCCTCGCGGGGCTGACGCTCGCGGTGATCAGTCCGGCCAGCTTGCTCGTGCTGGACGCGCTGAGTTTCGCGGCCTCCGCGATGGCGGTCCGGGGGATCGTCCGGGCGATGTCGGAGCAGCGGACCGAGCAGGTGCCGCTGCGGCCGCGGGTGGTCTTCGCCGACATCGCCGAGGGCGTCCGCTACCTGATTGGCCACGCCGGAGTGCGGACGATGACGATCGTCGGTGCGTTGCAGTCGTTCGCCGGCGGCGGCTTCGTCGCGTTGATGGTGGTCTGGTGCGACCGCGTCCTCGGCGTCGGTACGTCGGGTCTGCGGTTCGGGCTCGTGTACGGCGCATGGGGGATCGGCGGGCTGGTCGCCGCGGTCGCGTTGCCACGACTGCTGAAACGGCTCTCGGCGGCGGCGATCACCCTCTACGCGCTGCCGGCGTCCGCGACGCTGGGGATCGTCACGGCCCTGATGCCGAACTGGCCGACGGCGGCGCTGGCCTTGCTGGCTTGGGGGTCGGCGTACGTGCTGGTGATCGTCAACGCGATCTCCTACCGCCAGCAGGTCACGCCGGAGCAGTTGCTCGGCCGCGTCAACACGGCAGGCCGGATGCTGTCGTGGGGAGTGGGGTGGACGCTCGGCTCGATCGTCGCCGGAGTGGTCAGCGGCCAGCTCGGCGTACGGCCCGCGATGGTGGTGATGGGCGCGCTGGGCTTCGTCGCCGTCGTGGTCGCCTGGACCTCGCCGTTGCGGGGAATCGCGGCGGCGCACGACCCGTTGCGCGCTTGAGTCGCGATGATCCGCTAGGTTCTGCGGCGTGGGCGTACGGGTACTGGGTCCTCGCGACCTCTCAGCAGCGAGGGCCGTCATCGCCCGAGATCCGGTCGTGAACGTCTTCGTCGACTCGCTCGTGCAGGCCTCCGGACTCGACCCACGCCGCGGCGCGGAGGTCTGGGGATACGTCGAGAAGGGCGAGCTCGAGGCGCTCTGTCACGCGGGCGGCAACATGGTGCCGGTCGGGGCGGGGGAGGCCGCGCTGCGCTCGTTCGCGGCGTACGCGCTGCGCCGGGGCCGCAACTGCTTCCAGATCCTCGGCCCGGCCCGGGCGGTCGGCCAGCTGTGGACCGCGCTCGAGCCGCACTGGGGTCCGGCGCGCGAGGTGCGCGGCGAGCAGCCGTTCATGGTGATCGAGGGGCCACCGGCGATCGCGCCCGATCCGCTGGTCCGCCAGGTCGAACCGGTGGAGCTTGGGATCCTGTACCCGGCCTGTGTCGCGATGTACACCGAGGAGGTCGGCGTACCGCCGCAGACCGGACCGGACGGCAGCTTCTACCGCTCGCGGGTCGCCGAACTGATCCGGGCGGGGCGCGCCTTCGCCCGGATCGAGGACGGCAAGGTCGTCTTCAAGGCGGAGATCGGATCGGTCGGCAACGGCGTCTGCCAGATCCAGGGCGTGTGGGTGGATCCCGAACGGCGCGGTCAGGGGCTGGCGGCGCCGGGCATGGCCGCGGTGGTCGAGCTCGCGCGCGAGATCTCGCCGGTGGTCACGCTCTACGTCAACGCCTTCAACACGCCCGCGCGAGCGGCGTACGAGCGAGTCGGGTTCCGCACCGTCGAGACGTTCGCGACGATCCTGTTCTGAGCTTGAGGGCTCACTGTGATGCTCCGGTGACCACTGGTGAGGTTTGCTGAGCGGCAGCCCCGCCCAGCCGAAGGAACCTCATGCGAAGACTTGCTGTGTCACTGGCCGGTTTGACCGCCGTCGCGATCGCCGTCTCCGGCTTCGCGCCTGGACCCTCGGCTGCCGAACCTCCGGCTCCCGTTGACGCCGGCCCTTCGTACTACTCCTTCAAGTTGCCGGTTGGAGTGACTGTTGCCGATCTGGTGCGCGACGGCTACGACATCACTCATGGCCACGCCTCCCGCCCGACACTGGTTGCGACACCGGCTGAAGTCGATCAGCTGCGTGACCGCGGCGTGGTGGTCGGCAAGACCGGCAGTGTCTATCAGCCGGTCGTCCGCGCCACCTCGGACGCAGCCGGTACGACGTACTACGGCGGCTATCACACGGCAGCAGGGCACGAGCAGCACAATGCGGCGGTCACGGCCGCGCACCCGGCACTGGTGAAGCTGTACGACATCGGCGACTCGTGGAAGAAGGCCAAGGGGCAGGGCGGCCACGACATCCAGGCCCTGTGCATCACCAAGCGGACCACCGGCGACTGTGCGCTCGACAGCACCGGCCAGAAGCCGAAGCTCGTGCTGCACTCGCAGATCCACGCACGGGAGATTGCGACCGGCGAGATCGCGTACCGATGGATCGATCTGCTGGTGACGTCGTACGGGAAGGATCCGGAGATCACCTCACTGCTGGACACCCGTGAGCTGTGGGTGATCCCGATCGCGAACCCCGACGGCGTCGACGTGGTCGCGTCGAACCCGGACGAGCCGGTGCTGCAGCGCAAGAACCTCGACAACGCGAGGGGCGGCTGCCCGGTGAGCGATGCCGGCGTCGACCTGAACCGGAACTCGAGTTTCCAGTGGAACGTCCGGGAGGGCGAGCCGTGCGACGAGACCTATCCCGGGACGATGGCGATGTCCGAGCCGGAGACGGTTGCCGTGCAGGGGCTGCTGGACAAGATCTTCCGCGACACCAAGGGCGGCGTGACCGAGCCGGCGGCGGCCGGCACGACCGGGATCTTCCTGACGCTGCACAGTTTCGGCAACGACATCCTGGCGCCGTACGCGTACACCGGCACGGCCGCGCCGGACCGGGCCGCACTGGTTGCCCTCGGCAAGAAGATGGGCGCGCTGAACGGGTATCCGGTCTCCACCGGTGGCGGTGGGGTCGGGTACCTCGCGCCGGGGACGACCGACGACTGGCTGTACGGGACGCGCGGCGTGCCGTCGTACACGTTCGAGATCGGGCCGGACTCTGGCAGTTGTGGCGGGTTCTTCCCGGCGTACTCCTGCTTCTCGAATACGCTCTGGCCCGCACAGAAGCCGGCTCTCCTGTACGCCGCCCGCGCGGCCGGGGCGCCGTACGGGAAGCTGCCGTAGGTTTCTTACCCGTGGGTAACACGATCGGCTAAGGTCGTCGGCATGAGCAGACGGAGCAAGAGCACCACTGGCCTGGCCGTGTTGTTCGGTGTGTCGGGGGTGCTGCACTTCGTGCGGCCGAAGCCGTTCGAGCGGATCGTGCCGCGGCAGTTGCCGCGCAAGAAGGAGCTCGTCTACGCCTCGGGCGTCGCAGAGATCGTGTGTGCGGCCGGGCTGCTGCACCCACGCACGCGACGGACGGCGGGCCTGCTCAGCGCCGGCCTGCTGGTCGCCGTGTTTCCGGCGAACGTGCAAATGGCGCTCGACCTGAACCGGAAGGGAACGCCCCGGGCCAAGGCGATCGGGTTCGCCCGGTTGCCGCTGCAGATTCCGCTGGTCCGGGCGGCGCTGAAGGCGGCTCGCGAGGGGCGCTGAAGGTGCTCCGGGGGTGGCGCCGGAGCAGGGCTGTGGAAAAGTGGTGAGAGCACAACCCGTCGGCGGATATCCTCTTTGCCGTCAGTAGTTTGTTCAGCACTCTTTCACTGCTTGGAGACTCCCGTGATTCTGCGCATGTCGTCGCTGTTCCTTCGCACCCTTCGCGAGGACCCGGCGGACGCGGAGGTCCCGAGCCACCGGCTGCTGGTCCGGGCCGGGTACATCCGTCGCGCCGCCCCCGGCGTCTACACCTGGCTGCCCCTCGGGCTGAAGGTGCTGCGCAAGGTCGAGTCGATCGTGCGCGAGGAGATGGACGCGATCGGCGCCCAGGAGCTGACCTTCCCGGCGCTGCTGCCCCGCGAGCCCTACGAGGCGACCGGCCGCTGGACGGAGTACGGGCCGAACCTGTTCCGCCTGAAGGACCGCAAGGGCGCGGACATGCTGCTCGGGCCGACCCACGAGGAGATGTTCACCCTCGTCGTCAAGGACCTGTACTCGTCGTACAAGGATCTGCCGCTGTCGATCTACCAGATCCAGAACAAGTACCGCGACGAGGCGCGGCCGCGGGCCGGTGTGCTGCGCGGGCGCGAGTTCGTGATGAAGGACTCGTACTCGTTCGACATCGACCAGGACGGGCTGCAGGCGTCGTACGAGCTGCACCGCCAGGCCTACATCAACATCTTCGACCGGCTCGGCTTCGACTACGTGATCGTCAAGGCGATGTCCGGCGCGATGGGCGGCTCGGCCTCGGAGGAGTTCCTGGCGATCGCGGAGAACGGTGAGGACACCTTCGTCCGCTCGGCGGGCGGTTACGCGGCGAACGTCGAGGCCGTGCTGGTGCCGCAGGCGCCGGCCGTCGACGCGTCCGGCGTGCCTGCCGCCGAGGTGGTCGACACGCCCGATACGCCGACCATCGACACCCTGGTCGACGTGCTGAACGCCAAGCACCCCCGCACCGACGGGCGGGAGTGGACCGCGGCCGACACGTTGAAGAACGTGCTGGTGATGCTGGTCAACCCCGACGGCTCGCGCGAGCCGCTGGCCATCGGCGTACCGGGGGACCGGGCGATCGACGAGAAGCGGCTGGGCGCGCAGGTCGAGCCCGCCGAGGTGGTGGCCTTCGAGGAGGCCGACTTCGAGAAGAACCCGGCGCTCGCCAAAGGCTACATCGGTCCGGGCGTGCTCGGGTCGGAGAACGCGTCGAAGATCCGCTACCTGCTCGATCCCCGAATCGCCGAAGGGTCGGCCTGGGTGACCGGAGCCGACAAGACCGGCTACCACGTGCTCAATCTGGTGCACGGCCGCGACTTCACCGCGGACGGCACGATCCAGGCCGCCGAGGTGCGCGACGGTGACGAGGCGCCGGACGGTTCGGGTCCGTTGTCGTCGGCGCGCGGGATCGAGATGGGGCACATCTTCCAGCTCGGCAAGAAGTACGCCGAGGCGCTGGACCTGAAGGTGCTCGACCAGAACGGCAAGCTCGTCACGGTCACAATGGGGTCGTACGGCGTCGGTGTCACCCGCGCCGTGGCCGCGATCGCCGAGGGCAACCACGACGAGCTCGGCCTGATCTGGCCCCGCGAGATCGCGCCGGCCGATGTGCACCTGGTTGCCACCGGCAAGGATGCCGAGCTGTTCGCGAAGGCGGCGTCGATCGCTGCCGAGCTGGAGGCCCGTGGGCTGTCGGTGCTCTACGACGACCGCGAGAAGGTGTCGCCGGGCGTGAAGTTCAAGGACGCCGAACTGCTCGGTGTGCCCACCATCGCCGTGGTGGGCAAGGGACTGGCCGACGGCACCATCGAGGTGAAGGATCGCCGCTCCGGCGAGCGCTCCGACGTACCGGTCGGTGACATCGTCGACCACCTGGTCTCCGTCGTCCGCGGCTGACCGCCGAAGCATCCTGACCGCCGCTCCTGCCTTCGAGGCAGGGGCGGCGGTTTCGGTCGTCCGCCCGGCCGCCGCTTGTGGCACCCACCACACCCCAGCACCACTTGTAAGGGTAGAGCGGGACAATGTCCTTACGTCAGACTCGATCGCGTGCCTGACGTCTCGCTCCTCACCCTCCTCTTCCTGGTGATCGCGGCCTTCGCCGCGGGCTGGATCGACGCGGTGGTCGGCGGTGGTGGGCTGATCCAGCTGCCTGCCATGCTGCTCGGCCTGCCGAACGCCTCGCCCGCGCAGATCCTGTCGACGAACAAGATCTCCTCGTTGTTCGGGACGACGACCAGCGCGATCACCTTCGGGATCAAGGTGAAGCCGGATCGGCGGACCGTGCTGCCACTGGCCGGGCTGGCGGCGATCGGGGCGGCGGGTGGCGCGCTGGTGGCGACCAGGATTCCGATGGCCTGGTTCAAGCCGATCGTGCTGGTGCTGCTGATCGGGGTCGCGATCTACACCTGGTTCAAACCCGATCTCGGGTCCGCCACCATCCTGCGCTTCGACGGCCGGGCGCACTACCTCGCCGCCGGGGCGGTCGGGTTGCTGATCGGGTTCTACGACGGCGCGGTCGGGCCGGGGACGGGCTCGTTCCTGATCTTCGCGCTGGTCGGGCTGATGGGCTACAACTTCCTCCGGGCCAGCGCCAAGGCCAAGATCGCCAACGTCGCGACGAACGTCGGTGCCATCCTGGTCTTCGCCGCGCACGGCGCTCCGCTGTGGCGGCTCGGGCTGATCATGGGCCTGGCCAACATGGCCAGCGGCCTGCTCGGTGCCCGGACCGCGGTGTCGCGTGGATCACGGTTCGTCCGGGTGATCTTCCTGGTCGTCGTCTCGGCGCTCATCCTGCGTCTCGCGTACGACGTCTTCTGGGCCTGAGCCTTCGGCGATGCCCTAAAGTCCACTTCAAGGAGGTGGACGGGCAAGTATGGAACGGCTGCGGTTTCGGGTGATCGGACCCACTGAGGTACGGGTGGACGGCGTGGTCGTGCCCCTGCGCGCCAAGCGGTTGCGCTCCCTGCTCACCACGCTCCTGGTCGAGGCGAACAGGGTGGTCGGGCCGGACGCGCTGATCGAGGCGTTGTGGGCAGGTGAGCCGCCGGCGGGTCCGGAACGTGCCCTGCACACGGCGGTCTCCAGGTTGCGGACAGCGCTCGGGCCGGCGGCCGAGGTGGTCCGGACGGTGCCCGGTGGCTACCTGATCGAGGTTCGCGACGAGCAGCTCGACCTGACCGAGTTCCGCTCGCTGGTGCTCCGGGCCGACGGCGTCGACGACCCGCGGGAACGTGCGCGGTTGCTCACCCAGGCCCTCGGCCTGTGGCACGAGGTGCCGCTGGCCGGAGGCAGTGCGGTCGAGTCGATCCAGAGCAGACCCTGGCTGATCCTGGATCGGCTGCGGGCGATGGAGCTGCTGATCGAGGCGAGGCTCGTGCTGGGGGAGCACGCGGCGGTCATCGCCGAGCTGACGGTCCTGACCAAGGAACACCCGCTCCGCGAACGGCTCTGGGTCCAGCTCATGCTCGCGCTGTATCGCAGTGGCCGGCAGGGCGAGGCGCTGGCGGCGTACCGGGAGCTGACGGCTGTGCTTGCCGAGGAACTCGGAGTCGAGCCGGCAGCCGAAGTACGCAGCCTGCACCAGGCGATCCTCAAAGGCGAAGTACCGGCCGGCAAGGCGGCAGCACCGGCGCAGTCCGCCGAGAACGGCTGGCGCACGCATTGGCAGCTGCCGATGGATCTCAGCGACTTCGTCGGGCGCGAGCAGCTGGCCGACGAGCTCACGACCCGTCTCGACAATCGGGGGGCGATGCCGGTCGTGGTGGTCTCCGGCCCGCCCGGCGTCGGGAAGTCGGCGCTGTCGGTCCACATCGGCCACCGGCTCCGCGCCAACTTCCCCGACGGTCATTGGCACGTCCGGCTGGCCGGTGCCAGCGCCTCGCCTCGTGAGCCGTCCGACGTTCTCGCCGAACTCCTCGGGCTGGCAGGTCTCGAGCCACAGGCCATCCCCGAGGAGCTGGATCCGCGGGCAGCCTTGCTGCGCTCGACCCTCGCCGATCGCCGGGTCCTGCTGGTGCTGGATGATGCCCGCGACGCCCGGCAGGTGCTGCCATTGCTTCCCGGTACGGCGGGCAACGCCGTACTGATCACCAGCCGCAACGAACTCACCGCGCTGACCGTCTCGGTCGGTGCCCGGGGCACCCGACTGGCGATGCTCGATCCAGCGGAGGCGACCTCGCTGCTCTCGGGAATGCTCGGCGCCGAGCGGGTCGCATCCGAACCGGCCGCCGCTGCCGACCTCGCTGAGATCTGTGGCCGGCTGCCACTGGCGCTGCGAATCGCGGCCGGTCTGCTCAGAGGCCATCCCGACCAGCCGATCGCGGAGTACGCCGAGGAGCTCCGCACCGGCGATCGCCTCGGCAGCCTGGTGATCGACGACGAACCGGACACCGCGGTAGCAGCCGCCTTCGCGCTGTCCTACGAGTCTCTCGACCTACCGGTGCGTCGCCTGTTCACCCTGCTCGGCGTGATTCCCGGCGGCGACTTCACTGCTCCCGCGGCAGCAGCCCTGCTCGACTGTCCGGCACGTGACGCCGGCCGACTGCTCGACTTCCTCGTCAGCGCCAACCTGGTCCAGCGCGAGCGGGGACGCTACCGGATGCACGACCTGATCCGGCTGTACGCCGCCGGCCGCGCCAAGGCCGACCCCGAAGCCGGCCCGGCCTGGCGGCGACTGGCCGACTGGTATCTGCGCACCGCCGATGCGGCCGTCGACCACGCCTACCGGGCGCACGTCCGGCTGACCGCGCGCTTCTTCGACGTGAATCCGTTCGACGACGAGGCCCAGGCCGGCAGCTGGCTCGAGGCCGAGGAGCTCAACCTGATCGCCATGATCGAACGAGCTGCCGATCTCGGTCCGTGT